>NZ_CACSIS010000032.1:0-66116 GCF_902705905.1 Klebsiella sp. 18074
CAGAGACTTGGTATTCATTTTTCGTCCGAGGACGTTAAGAATCCATGTCACTTTGAGTGCCCACACAGATTGTCTGATAAATTGTTAAAGAGCAGTGCAACGCGGCTTTCGCTCACCGTTGCGAGGTCCCGTATAATACGTTTTCCTCATTCAGAGTCAAGCGTTTAATTTTGCTTTTTCTCTGTCGGCGTTCATCGCTGAACCCCGCTAACCCGGCGGCCTGTAAGCCGTTGTTCCGTGTCAGTGGAGGCGCATTATAGGCGGTAATTCCGAGGTGACAAGTATAAATTCAAAAAAAAGATGCGTTCGATTACTTTTCATACAAAACCACGCTCAGACTTTAATTCTTGCCTGGTTTTTAAACAAAAACGAGCCCATCGGGCCCGTTTTTGTCGTTTTGTGATTTACTGCACTGCCACTATCCGGTCATCTTTCACCACCAGCTGCACTTCTTTACCGGGAATAAGTTCGCCGGAAAGGATTTGCTGCGCCAGCGGGTTTTCGATCTGCTGCTGGATGGCGCGTTTTAACGGCCGCGCACCGTACACCGGATCGTAACCATTCGCACTGAGCAGCTTCAGCGCCTCATCGGACATGCGCACTTCATAGCCACGCTCTTCCAGACGTTTGTACAGACGCTGCAGCTGAATCTGGGCAATAGAGGCAATGTGTTTTTCACCCAGCGGGTGGAATACCACAACCTCATCTATACGGTTGATGAATTCTGGACGGAAGCTTTGGCTAACAACCCCCATAATCACATCTTTCATATGACTATAATCCAGCTCACCAAACCGCTCCTGAATCAGATCGGAGCCAAGGTTAGAGGTCATAATGACTACCGTATTACGGAAATCGACCGTTCTCCCCTGTCCGTCCGTCAAACGCCCATCATCCAGCACCTGCAGCAGAATGTTGAACACATCAGGATGCGCTTTTTCGACTTCATCCAGCAAAATCACCGAATAAGGACGACGGCGTACGGCTTCCGTCAGATAGCCGCCCTCTTCATAACCGACGTATCCCGGAGGCGCACCCACCAGCCGCGAGACGGAGTGTTTCTCCATAAACTCGGACATATCGATACGCACCATCGCGTCATCGCTATCGAACATGAAGTTCGCCAGCGTTTTACACAGTTCGGTTTTACCGACACCGGTCGGCCCAAGGAACAGGAACGAGCCGATAGGACGGTTAGGGTCGGACAAGCCGGCACGGCTACGGCGAATAGCGTTAGATACTGCTTCCACCGCTTCATTTTGGCCAATGACGCGGTGATGCAGATCCTGCTCCATACGCAGCAGTTTTTCACGTTCGCCTTCCAGCATTCGCGCGACCGGAATACCGGTCCAGCGCGCCAGTACTTCGGCAATTTCCGCATCCGTCACTTTATTACGCAACAGACGCATCGTTTTACCTTCAGACTGCGTGGCCGCTGCCAGCTGTTTTTCCAGCTCCGGGATTTTGCCGTACTGCAGCTCTGACATCCGAGCCAGGTCGCCAACGCGTCGCGCCTGCTCGATGGCAATTTTTGCCTGTTCCAGCTCGGCTTTAATCGTCTGAGTTCCGGAGAGGGATGCTTTTTCCGCCTTCCACTCCTCTTCTAATACGGAATACTGACGCTCTTTATCCGCCAGTTCTTCATTCAGCATATCCAGACGCTTCAGGCTTGCCTCGTCGGCTTCTTTCTTCAGCGCCTGCTGCTCCAGCTTGAGCTGAATAATACGCCTGTCGAGTCGGTCGAGCTCTTCCGGCTTCGAGTCAATCTGCATACGAATGCTGGAAGCGGCTTCATCAATCAGGTCAATCGCTTTGTCCGGCAGCTGGCGGTCGGCAATGTAGCGATGCGACAGGGTTGCAGCCGCAACGATAGCCGGATCGGTGATCTGCACATGGTGATGCAGCTCATAGCGCTCTTTTAAGCCACGCAGAATCGCAATGGTGTCTTCCACCGAAGGTTCGGCCACGAAGACTTTCTGGAAACGCCGCTCCAACGCAGCATCTTTTTCAATATATTGCCGATATTCATCGAGGGTAGTCGCACCGACGCAGTGCAGTTCACCGCGCGCCAGCGCAGGCTTCAGCATATTACCTGCATCCATCGCGCCGTCCGCTTTACCCGCGCCCACCATGGTATGCAGCTCATCGATAAACAGAATGACGTTGCCTTCCTGCTTCGAGAGATCGTTCAGCACGCCTTTCAGACGCTCTTCAAACTCGCCGCGATACTTAGCGCCAGCCACCAGCGCGCCCATATCCAGCGCCAGTACCCGCCGGCCTTTTAGCCCTTCCGGTACTTCGCCGTTGACGATACGCTGCGCCAGCCCTTCGACAATAGCCGTTTTACCGACGCCGGGCTCACCGATAAGCACCGGGTTATTTTTAGTCCGCCGCTGCAGTACCTGAATAGTACGGCGGATCTCTTCATCACGACCAATGACCGGATCCAGCTTGCCCTGTTCAGCACGCTCGGTCAGATCGACGGTAAATTTTTTCAATGCCTGACGTTGGTCTTCGGCCCCCTGATCGTTCACGCTTTCACCTCCACGCATTTGTTCAATCGCCTGAGTCACATTGGCGGTTGTTGCACCGGCAGATTTCAACAGATCGGTTAGCGTACCGCGTGATTCAAGCGCCGCCAGAACGAACAGTTCCGACGAAATAAAGTTGTCCTTCCGCTTTTGCGCCAGCTTGTCGCAAAGGTTCAGAATACGCACCAGATCCTGCGACGGCTGCACGTCGCCGCCGGTGCCTTCCACCTGCGGTAAACGGCTCAACGCCTGAGTAATACTGGTGCTTAACTCGCCGGCGTTAATGCCCGCTGAAGTTAATAAAGGACGCACCGATCCCCCTTCCTGATTTAGCAAGGCGCTCATTAGATGAAGAGGTTCGATGAATTGGTTGTCGTGCCCTAGCGCGAGCGACTGGGCATCGGCAAGAGCAAGCTGGAATTTATTGGTAAGACGATCCAGACGCATAACTCCTCCCATAACAGGTCAAATTTGCTACTGGAGATTAAATGAGGTCATCCCTCAATTATTCAAGGTTAAAGACCTGAACTATGCGAAAAATAAGTCTGCCTTCCGGATCGTCTTGATGCACCAGGTTATATCAGCCAGATAAAACTAGCCATACGACCCGTCGTCTTATCACGGCGATAAGAGAAAAAATCGTCCTTTTCGCTTAGCGTACAGCGATCGCCGCCAAAGATTTGCTCCACGCCGACGTTGGCCAGGCGCTGGCGAGCCAGCTGATAGATATCGGCAAAGTATTTCTCACCGACCGGACGAAAAGCGCTGTCGGCCTTCGCGTCTTTGCTCATAAAGGCTTCGCGAACTTCCGCGCCGACTTCAAAAGCCTCGGGACCGATAGCCGGGCCGAGCCACGCCAGAATATTCTCCGGCTTATCGGCGAAGCAGGCGACAGTTTCCTCCAGCACGCCGTCGCATAATCCGCGCCAGCCCGCGTGGGCCGCCGCTACTTCGGTACCCGCACGGTTGCAAAAAAGCACCGGCAGGCAGTCAGCGGTCATCACCGCGCAAACGGTGCCCGGCGTATTACAGTATGACGCATCCGCACGTTTTGAGGCATACGGCCCGCCGTCGAGTTTCAGCACCGCCGTACCGTGAACCTGTTCGAGCCACACCGGATACGCGGGGAGCCCGCCTGCGGCAAACATCCGCCGGCGGTTTTCTTCAACATCGGGCAGATTGTCTCCGCAATGGGCGCCCAGATTGAGCGAGCCATACGGAGGCAGGCTGACGCCGCCAACGCGCGTGGAGCTACAGGCCGCCACGCTTTCCGGCATTGGCCACTGCGGTACAATCAGTTTAGTCATAGCCAGTCAATACGGTCCTTGTGCTCTTCATAATCGGCACGCATCGCGTCAATCAGCTCAACCATATCCTGAGGGATCGGCGCATGCCACTCCATCTCAATACCGCTGATCGGGTGATACAGACGCAGCATTGTAGCGTGCAGAGCCTGACGATCGAACTGACGCAGTGCGGTGATGAACTCCTCTGATGCCCCTTTTGGCGGACGCGGACGGCCGCCGTAGACCTGATCGCCAACCAGCGGATGGGTGATATGCGCCATGTGTACGCGGATCTGGTGGGTACGGCCGGTTTCCAGACGCAGACGCAGGCGCGTATGAATGCGGAAATGCTCCATAATGCGGTAATGCGTTACCGCCGGTTTACCCATCGGGTGCACCGCCATATGCGTACGCTTGGTCGGGTGACGACTAATCGGTTCTTCTACCGTGCCGCCAGAGGTCATGTGACCAATCGCTACCGCTTCATATTCACGGGTGATTTCGCGCAGCTGCAGCGACTCCACCAGACGCGTTTGCGCCGGGATGGTTTTCGCCACAACCATCAGGCCGGTGGTGTCCTTATCCAGTCGGTGGACGATGCCCGCACGCGGAACATCGGCAATCGTCGGACAGTAGTGCAGCAGCGCATTCAGCACAGTACCGTCAGGATTGCCCGCCCCCGGATGGACGACCAGGCCGCGCGGCTTATTGATCACGAGGATGTCGTCATCCTCGTAGACGATATTGAGCGGAATATCCTGCGGTTCGAAGCGCACATCTTCTTCGATTTCAACATCGATAGAGACGCTTTCTCCCCCTAAAACTTTCTCTTTCGGCTTGTCGCTGACAGCGCCGTTTACCAGCACTCGCTGGTCAAGGATCCATTCTTTTATGCGCGAACGCGAATAATCCGGGAACATTTCGGCCAAAGCCTGATCTAAGCGTTGCCCGAGTTGATTTTCGGACACCGTTGCGGTGAGTTGTACTCGTTGTGCCATATACAGCTTCTTCGTTTAACGTTGGGTTTTACGGCTTTGCCGTATAATATAGTGTGCTATTGTAGCTGGTCTTAATCGGGAGCAGGAACAGAGATTCTCCCGCATAAACATTTTGAGGAAGTCAAAACGTCATGACGCGCATGAAATACCTGGTGGCAGCTGCCACACTGAGCCTGGCTTTGGTGGGTTGCTCCGGCTCAAAGGAAGAGGTGCCTGATAATCCGCCGAATGAAATCTACGCGACTGCCCAGCAAAAACTGCAGGACGGTAACTGGAAACAGGCAATAACGCAACTGGAAGCGTTGGATAATCGCTATCCGTTCGGCCCTTATTCCCAACAGGTACAGCTGGACCTGATTTATGCGTACTACAAAAATGCCGATCTGCCGTTAGCTCAGGCGGCCATCGACCGCTTTGTTCGTCTGAACCCGACCCATCCTAACATTGATTACGTCATTTATATGCGTGGTCTGACAAATATGGCTCTGGATGATAGCGCGCTTCAGGGATTCTTCGGTGTCGATCGCTCCGATCGCGACCCGCAGCACGCACGCGATGCCTTCAATGACTTCTCGAAGCTGGTGCGCGGCTATCCGAACAGCCAGTATTCGACCGACGCCTACAAACGTATGGTGTTCCTGAAGGATCGTCTGGCGAAGTACGAACTATCGGTCGTTGATTACTATACCGACCGCGGCGCGTGGGTTGCCGTCGTAAACCGCGTTGACGGCATGCTGCGTAGCTATCCGGATGCGCAGGCTACCCGCGATGCATTGCCGAAAATGGAAAACGCCTATCGCCAGATGCAAATGAACGCACAGGCAGATAAGGTGGCCAAAATTATCGCGGCTAACGGCAAAAACACCTGATCGCTTTTGAGGTAAGCAAAACGGCAGCCCTGAGGCTGCCGTTTTTTTATTCATCTGAGCTATACGCTGAAGCGTTTTAGCGTCAAGTCATCCCATCAAATATGACGCTCTTTCCCCCGTTCGACAAGTAAAATCTCCCCCGTTCCTGTCCTGCCTCACAAATTGCATTCGTTGACAAAAAGTGACATTAAAATGTGATTTAGATCACGCATTTTGACATTGGGCGAGGTATGCTGAGTTCACTAAGACGGGAAAGACAAGAGGTAAAATTTATGACAATGAACATTACCAGTAAACAAATGGAAATTACTCCGGCTATTCGCCAGCATGTCGCAGACCGTCTCGCCAAATTGGATAAATGGCAAACCCACTTAATCAACCCGCACATCATTCTCTCTAAGGAGCCGCAGGGTTTTGTCGCTGACGCAACCATCAATACGCCAAACGGCCACCTGGTTGCCAGCGCGCGAAGTGAAGATATGTACGCCGCGATCAACGAATTAATCAACAAGCTGGAACGGCAGCTGAACAAAGTGCAACACAAAGGGGAAGCCCGCCGCGCCGCAACATCGGTGAAAGAGGCAGGCTTTGTGGAAGAAGAAGAGTAATCCTGAACTTTACTGTCCTTAACTTAATATTGTGTAACGCCACGCGCCTTCGGGCGCGTTTTTTATTGACAGGATGAAAACAGTCCGGGTACTGTAATCCCAGCTGATTAAAGGAATTTATCTTGAAACTACTGCCGTTCTTCTTCGCATTCTTTTTTACCTTCCCCTAACCGGGAGGCAATTCGTCGTGTGATAAAGAATGCGAAGACGAACTACAAGGCCTCCCACCAGGGAGGCCTTTTTTATTTATGCCCGCTATTTTTCAGGCTGCACGCGCGCTGTCGGTGGCTCGAACGATTTAGGGTATCTAAACCAATAACAAGAAAGGCAACACATATGACCGAGGAAAATCCATTACTGGCCCTGCGCGATAAGATAAGCGCCCTGGATGAGAAGCTGCTCGCGCTGCTGGCAGAGCGCCGCGGGCTGGCTGTCGAAGTCGGCAAGGCCAAGCTGGCGTCGCATCGCCCGGTACGCGATATCGACCGCGAGCGTGACCTGCTGGAGCGCCTGATGACCCTGGGCAAGGCCCACCATCTGGATGCGCACTACATCACCCGCCTGTTCCAGCTGATCATCGAGGATTCCGTTCTCACCCAGCAAACCCTGCTGCAGCAGCACCTGAATAAGATCAACCCACATTCAGCGCGCGTCGCTTTTCTGGGGCCAAAAGGGTCATATTCGCACCTTGCCGCCCGGCAATATGCGGCCCGTCATTTTGAACAGTTTATCGAAAGCGGCTGCGCCAGGTTTGCGGATATCTTCGACCAGGTTGAAACCGGCCAGGCTGACTACGCGGTAGTGCCAATCGAAAACACCAGCTCTGGCGGGATCAACGACGTCTACGATCTGCTGCAACACACCACCCTGTCGATCGTTGGCGAACTGACGATCCCTATCGATCACTGCGTCCTGGTTGCCGCCTCTACCGATCCGCAGCAAATTAACACCGTCTACAGCCATCCGCAGCCGTTCCAGCAGTGTAGCCAGTATCTAAGCCGCTATCCGCACTGGAAAATCGAATATACCGAAAGTACCTCGGCGGCAATGGAGAAAGTCGCGCAGGCCAAATCGCCAACCATCGCGGCGCTGGGCAGCGAAGCCGGCGGTGCGCTGTACGGACTGCAGGTACTTGAACACTGTGAGGCCAACCAGACGCAAAATATCACCCGCTTCCTGGTACTGGCGCGCAAGGCGGTGAACGTCTCCGATCAGGTTCCGGCAAAAACCACCCTGCTCATAGCGACCGGCCAGCAGGCGGGTGCGCTGGTAGAAGCGCTGCTGGTACTGCGCAACCACAACCTGATCATGACCAAGCTGGAGTCGCGCCCAATCTACGGCAACCCGTGGGAAGAGATGTTTTATCTGGATATCCAGGCCAACCTGGAATCAATCTCCATGCGCAAAGCGCTCAAGGAACTGGCGGAGATCACCCGCTCAATGAAGGTACTGGGCTGCTATCCTGGCGAAAACGTGGTGCCCGTCGAGCCCATCTAACGCTCGATAAACGCCCGCTTCTTCATCCCTGCCACCGCAACCGGCAGGGTGAAGATCGCGCCGGAGAGCGGATATTTCGCCACTTCATCCGCAGCCATGTTTTCCCGGGTGGTGGTGATAAACAGCGTACGCATATCCGCCCCGCCAAAACAGACCATCGTCGGGCAGCGAACCGGAAGACGATACTCTTCCAGCTGTTCTCCGGTCGGCGAGAAGCGGGCTATACGCCAGCCGTCAAACATCGCGCTCCAGTAGCACCCTTCGACATCGATAGCCGCGCCGTCAGGAATGCCTTCCCCCGGCTGAAAGCGCTGGAAAACCTCACGCCTCCCCGGCTCGCCCTGCTCATCCAGCGGCGTACGGTAGATAACGGCATTCGGCGTATCGGAGGTATACATCCAGCGCCGGTCCTCGCTAAAGGCGAGGCCGTTAGCGCCGTGGATATCGCACTGGATGACCCGCGGGGTAAGATCGTTGTCAATACGCACCAGAAGCGCGCCGTTATAATCTCCCGGCGCCCAGAAGGTACCGGCATAAAAGCGCCCGTCGCGATCGGTCCCGCCGTCGTTAAAACGGGCCAGCTGCGGGTTGCTGGGGTTATCGCAGATTTTGCGACGCAGCAGGCCGCGCGCATCGGTTAACCAGATAGCGCTACGCAACGCCACGATGAAGCCGCCCTTCTCGCGCAGCGCAAAGCAGCCGACCTCTTCAGGAAACTGCAGGACCTGATGTTCACCGCTGCGCATCTCGTAACGGTGAATTTCGCCCGCCATAATATCGGCCCAGTAAAGAGCTTGCTCAGCCTCATTCCAGGTCGGGCATTCCGGCAGGTGTCCGACGTAATCAAACAGCGGTTGTGGTTCAGCCATCGTTTTCATCCCTATAAAAAAAGCCAGCGGGTTGCCCCTCTGGCTTTGATTATATACGGTTTTCAGCTACTGCCGATTATCATTCGCCTGGCGCAGCAGCGTGCGGCTTTCGCTCTGGAAGCGCTGGGCATAATCGCCAAACCAGTGTTCAACTTTGCGGAAGCTGTCGATAAACGCCTGCTTATCTCCCTGCTCCAGCAGGCCAATCGCCTCGCCAAAACGCTGGTAGTAGCGCTTAATCAATGCCAGGTTACTCTCCGACGACATAATAATGTCGGCGTAGAGCTGCGGATCCTGGGCGAACAGCCGGCCCACCATCGCCAGCTCAAGGCGGTAAATCGGTGACGACAGCGCCAGCAGCTGATCCAGGCGAACGTTCTCCTCCGCCAGGTGCAGGCCATAGGCAAAGGTCGCAAAGTGGCGCAGAGCCTGAATAAACGCCATGTTCTGATCGTGCTCAACGGCGCTGATGCGATGCAGACGGGCGCCCCAAACCTGAATTTGCTCAAGGAACCACTGATAGGCTTCCGGCTGGCGGCCGTCGCAGTAGACCACGACCTGCTTGGCGAGGCTGCCGCTGTCCGGACCGAACATCGGATGTAAGCCCAGCACCGGGCCATTATGCGCCGCCAGCATCGCCTGCAGCGGCTCCGCTTTAATTGATGCCAGGTCAACCAAAATGCAGTCCGCCGGCAGCGAAGGCAGCCGGGCAATCGTTTCAGCGGTAGTATGAATAGGGACACTGACGATCACCATCCCGGCGTCGGCAACAATCTCCGTCGCCCGCGGCCAGTCTTCTTTCTCCAGAATACGTACCCGATAGCCTGAAAGCGTCAACATTTTCTCGAACAGGCGTCCCATCTGCCCGCCGCCGCCGACAATCACCACCGGCCGCAGGTTCGGACAGAGGGTTTTAAAACCTTTGTCGTTTTCGCTGGAATAGGACTCGCGCATCACGCGGCGCAGCACGTCTTCAATCAAATCCGGCGGCACGCCAAGCGCGGCAGCCTCTTCGCGGCGGGAGGCCAGCATCGCCGCCTCCCGTTCCGGGACGTAAATGGGCAGGCCGTATTTGCTCTTGACCTCACCAACTTCCGCCACCAGCTCCAGGCGCTTAGCCAGCAGGCTCAGCAGCGCCTTATCAACTTCATCAATTTGATCGCGCAACGCGGTCAGTTCAGCAACCATACTATCCTCTTACGCCAGACGAGCCGCCAGATGGCCGCGCAGATCCTTATCAAGTTCGCGGAGCAACGCATCGGTGGTTTCCCAGCTGATGCAAGCATCGGTGACGGATACGCCGTATTTCATATCACAACGCGGCTGCTCAGAGGACTGGTTGCCTTCGTGGATATTACTTTCAATCATCAGACCAATAATGGAACGATTGCCATCCTTGATCTGCGCGACGACGGATTCTGCCACCGCTGGCTGACGGCGGTAGTCTTTATTGGAATTACCATGACTGCAATCTACCATCAGCGACGGTTTCAGTCCCGCCTGAGTCATCTCTTTTTCGCATTGCTCGACGTCCTGCGGGCCGTAGTTTGGCGCTTTACCGCCGCGCAGAATGACGTGACCATCCGGGTTGCCCTGGGTTTGCAGCAGGCAGACCTGGCCGGCCTGGTTAATTCCGACAAAGCGGTGCGGCATCGCCGCGGCGCGCATGGCGTTGATCGCCGTCGCCAGGCTACCGTCGGTACCGTTTTTAAAGCCGACCGGCATTGACAGGCCGGATGCCATTTCGCGGTGCGTCTGGGATTCAGTGGTACGTGCGCCGATAGCCGACCAGCTGAACAGATCGCCGAGGTACTGCGGGCTGTTAGGATCCAGCGCTTCAGTGGCCAGCGGCAGCCCCATATTGACCAGCTCAACCAGCAGTCGGCGCGCAATCTTCAGACCGCCTTCAACATCAAACGAGCCATCCATGTGCGGATCGTTAATCAGCCCTTTCCAACCGACGGTGGTGCGGGGTTTTTCAAAATAGACGCGCATTACCAGGTAGAGGCTATCGCTGACCTCTTCGGCAAGTGCTTTAAAACGATGAGCGTACTCAATTGCCGCTTCCGGATCGTGAATTGAGCAAGGACCGCAGACCACCAGCAGGCGCGGATCGCGGCCGGCAATGATCTCAGAAATGGTCCTGCGAGACTGCGCGATCTGCGCTTCCTGCTCGATATTCAGTGGAAACTCAGCTTTCAGCTGGTCCGGGGTCAGTAAAACCTGTTCGTCGGTAATATGTACGTTATTCAGCGCGTCTTTTTGCATGATTGCGATCCTGGGTAGCTCGTTTGCGATAGTGTTTTCCTCACTGAGGAGAACGTAACGATACCACACAAAGTAAAGATTTCAATCCATATTCCGTAAATTTTAATTTACACAAACAAAATAAATGGCCCCTCACCCGCCACAAATCGTAAACTTAAGTTAACACCACCCGCAACGACCACCCAAAAATTATCCGTCGGGCCACCTTTTCTTTACGAAAAATCCTGGCCAAAATTAACCCATTGCAAAGACCGTGGCTAATGACGATTTTCACCAACAATGCTATTCTTCGGCCGGGCAACAGCGCGCTGCAATTCACGTACCATGACGAACCAGACGGATCCGTTAATGAAACAGTTTCACCGTCTTTTTTTGATGTCTTTGTTATTAATCGTGAGCTATCCCGCTTTTGCCGCCGGGCCGTCTGCAAATGTGCGAGCCATTGTTTCAGGGATCGTGACGTACACCCGCTGGCCAGAACTCTCCGCCCCGCCCAGGCTGTGTATTTTCTCTACGTCACGCTACACCCAAAGTCTGACCCAGCAATCGCCTGAGGCTTTGCCCTATCAGCCGGTCGTTGTTCACAGCACAGAGGAAGCGTTGAATACGGTTTGTGATGGTTTTTATTTTGGTAGCGAATCGCCGTTACAGCAGTCCGAATTCACCTCTAAATACCGGCCAAGGCCCCTATTACTTATCGCGGAACAGAATACCGAATGCGCTATTGGCAGTGCTTTTTGCCTGCTCATCAATGACGACAGGGTCAAATTCTCCGTTAATCTTGATGTCCTGACGCACAGCGGTGTGCGGGTCAATCCAGACGTACTGATGCTTGCCCGGAAAAACGCACATGAATAAGGATTATCCTAAGGGCCCGCGCCCCACCTTCAAAAGAGCGCTACGCCGTATCAGCATGATAAGCGTAATCATATCGATGACTCTGGTCTGGCTGCTGCTCAGCACCGCCTCCGTATTTACACTGAAACAATACGCGCAGAAGAATCTCGAGCTCACGGCCGCCACAATGAGCCGCAGCCTTGAAGCGGCGCTGGTGTTTGGCGACAGCGCGGCGGCAGAAGATACGCTGGCGACGCTGGGGAAGCAGGGACAGTTTTCCGAAGCGCTGGTGCTTGATAGCCAGAAAAATCATTTTGCCTTCTGGCATAACCACGATCTGGTGAGCGAAGAAAAACTCAGCGGTCTTATCAGCAAATGGCTTTTCCCACAACCCACCGCGCAGCCCATCTGGCATGAAGGGAAAATTATCGGCGAGCTTCACCTGACGGCGCTGGATCGGCTGATAAGCCACTTCCTCGGCATTTCCATTATCGTCCTGACCGGCAGCATCCTGCTGGCGTCCTTTATCGCCCTGCTGCTGACCCACTCCCTGCACCGCGGCATCGTTACCGCGCTGCAGAGCATTACCGAAGTGGTGCACGATATCCGCGAAAACCGCCACTTCTCTCGTCGCGTTCCCGAAGAGCACATTGAAGAGTTTCACCTTTTCGCCCAGGACTTTAATAGCCTGCTCGGCGAGATGGAGGACTGGCGGCGGCCGCTGCAGGCCAAAAACGCCCAGCTTCTGCGCAGCTCTCTGCACGATCCGCTGACCGGGCTTGCCAACCGCGCGGCGTTTCGTAACGTCATCGGCAAACTGATGAATGACGACGTCACCCACCGCAGCTCCGCGCTCTTATTCCTTGATGGCGACAACTTCAAGCTCATCAACGATAACTGGGGGCACGCGACGGGCGATAAGGTCTTAATCGAAGTGGCCAGCCGGCTGATGGCGTTTGCCGGTACCCACCATCAGGCGTGGCGGTTAGGCGGCGACGAATTTGCCATTCTGCTGCGCAATGTCCACACCGAGGCTGAAGTCCAGGCACAGTGCGCCTTACTCTCCGCACAGTTTCTCCAGCCGTTTAATCTGCACAACGGCCACACCGCTACCCTGTCGCTCAGCATTGGTTACGCGCTGGCGTGGGAGCATACTTCTGCCGAAAATCTGCAAGAGTTTGCCGATCAAAATATGTATCGGATGAAACATCAGCGTTTGCAGCAGGTACAAAAATAAAAGGAATCATCATGCTCAGGAAATATTTTGCTCCCGCTCTGCTGGCCGCGGTTTTTCTCACCGGCTGCCAGGCTCCGCAAGGAAAATTCTCTCAGCAGCAGGTTGCGGCGATGAAGTCCTACGGCTTTACGGAAAGTAACGGCGACTGGTCCCTGGGCATCTCTGACACCATTCTGTTTGATAAAAATGACTACCGCCTGCGTCCCGAAAGCCAGCAGCAAATTCACAGCATGGCTTCTCGCCTTGCCTCAACCGGGATTACGCACAGTCGTTTAGATGGTCATACGGATAACTATGGCGAAGATGGCTACAACGAGATGCTGTCGCTCAAACGCGCAAACAGCGTCGCTGACGCCTGGGCGGAAGGTGCCAGCATCCCGCGAGGCAATTTAACGACCCGCGGGTTAGGTAAAAAATATCCGATTGCCAGCAACGATACGGCAAAAGGTCGTGCCGAAAACCGCCGGGTGACGGTGGTTATCAGCACGCCTTAACCCCCTTAGTCTACTGAACTGGCGAGCGTCACTGCGCTGGCCGCACGCCAGCGTAGATAGTCCACGGCAACACACAGCAGCAGGCTGGCACCCATCAGCGGCAGCGCCAGCCCCAGCAGGACGGCCATCACCAGCGTGAGCGTACGGGCGGGCCATGCCAGATTAAGCCAGGCCTGCACCAGCGTACCTGCCGGATTAAACGCCGCCTTCGGCGGACGACGGATCCACCACAAGCGATACCCAACGACTATCATCACGCACAGCGCCGCACCAAAGGCGATCAGCAGCAGCTGATTAGCCAGGCCAAAGAGGATCCCCATGTGGAAATCGACGCCCCAGCGGGTGAGTTTCGCCATCAGCGGGAAATCGGCAAAGCGCGTACGGTCGACAACCTGCATCCGCTCACCGTCTATCGCTACCGCATCCACCTGGGTCGGCCAGCTTCGGTCTATTTCGTTCACCGTCCAGGCGAATCCCGCCCCTTTGGGAGGGCGAATCTCAAGCTTGCTGGCGTCGAGACCTGCGCTACGCGCGAGCGTCAGCACCTGGTCAAACTGCTCGCCCTTCAGCGGCGGCATCATTTCGGGCATCGCCATATTCCCCATATGATGCTCAGCATGGGCATCATGAGCCATCGGCATCGTGGCGTGCAGCCGGACGTTGACCTGCGGCGTCAGCCAGCCGAAAGCGGCGCGCATCTTATCGACATTATCCCCGGCCCACTGCGACCAGGTTAAGCCGGTGGCGGAGAACAGCAGCATTCCCAGCAGCAGCACCCAGCCGAGGGAAACATGCAGCCGACGCGTATTTTGCTGGCGGTTATTGATGCGCCGGCGTGGCCGGGTCATGGCCCATAGCGTAATGCCCCCCAGCGCGGCAACCCACATCCAGGATGCCGCCAGCTCGCTATACAGCCGCCCGATATTTCCTGCCAGCAGGGACCTGTGCGCATAATCAATCCACTGGCGCAGAGGCAAAATACCGCTGGTGCCATAGACCGTCATATCGCCTTTGACCTGCAAGGTTACCGGATCGATAAACAACGCCCGGGATTCTGACTCTCCCAGCAGCGGGTCGGCGAACATCACCCGCGTGGTCTCGCCGGCGACCATGGCCGGGCGCACCGCCTGCAGGCGAAGATTTCCCTGAGTTAGCGCCTCCGCGGCCGCTATTTGGGCGCTCAGCGGCTGCTTCTCCCCGCCGGGTGTCGCGCTCAGCGCGTCGTGATACAGCCAGTTTTCCAGCTGCGGCGTGGCCACATACAGCGTACCGGTTAGCGCGGCCACGAAGATAAACGGCCCGATAAACAGGCCAATATAAAAATGAAGACGTCGCAGCAGGTTCAGCCATGCCGCGCGCGAGGTGCAGGTAGTCATACTTTTCCTTTCCGAAAGCAAAAAGAGAACGTTGCGCAGTGCGCACATTATTTTTTTATCAACAGGAAACAGCAGACTGGCGCGGCGGCGCGCGGGTGTCGGGATAGAGCCAGGGGAAGTAGTGCCAATGCTTCTGCACCGGGCGGGCCGTAAAGATACGCAGCCGACGCAGGATGAAGGTAATAAGCAGCGCCAACACCAGCAGCAGGCCCGGCACGTGAGCTAGCAGCACGCAGTAGCCGCAGGCCTCGGCGTGGTCGGCCGGCAGGGTATGTGAAGGCGCAGACGTCTGCACAGCGGAATGGGACATCTCCATGCCGTGCGGCATTTCCATGGCGTGAGGCGTGTCCGCCATCATCATCGCGTGGTGCATCCCGGGCATCGCGCCCATCGGATCTTTTTGCAATGAGATAGAGATCAGCGGTGCGACGACGATCAGCAGGATCGAAAACAGCGCCAGCCATGCGGCCCGCCGTTTATGTGCTGACTGTCGATAAATATTGCCGGCCACCGCCCCTCCATCGTAAGGGCGATATTGTAAATGATTTACATCAAGATAGTTAAAACAAAGATAAAAAAAGGGCCAGCCTATCAGGCCAGCCCTTTTTATCAGGATGTCGCGAAAGCGAATCTTAGTTAAGACGCTCTTTGATACGAGCAGACTTACCGGTACGCTCACGCAGGTAGTACAGTTTAGCTTTACGTACAGCACCACGACGTTTAACAGCAATGCTGTCAACTACCGGAGAGTGAGTCTGGAAGACACGCTCAACGCCTTCGCCGTTGGAAATTTTACGAACAGTGAATGCAGAGTGCAGACCGCGGTTACGAATAGCGATAACCACGCCCTCGAATGCCTGCAGACGTTTTTTGGAACCTTCAACAACCCATACTTTCACTTCCACGGAATCACCCGGGCGGAAGGAAGGTACGTCCTGCTTCATCTGTTCTTGTTCAATTTGCTTAATAATGTTGCTCATAATTTAATCTCTTATCCTGGGTAAACTGATATCGGGGGCTTACGCCATCCCATCATGTTTATGCTGCTGTTGTGCGTGTTCAGTTTTGAACTGCGCCAGCAACTTTGCTTGCTCTTCAGTCAGAGCCAGGTTTTCCAAAAGTTCAGGTCTTCTAAGCCAGGTGCGGCCCAGCGACTGTTTCAAACGCCAGCGACGTATCTCAGCATGGTTTCCCGACAGCAATACTGGCGGTACCTCCATCTCTTCTAACACTTCAGGGCGGGTATAGTGTGGGCAGTCCAGCAGACCATCGGCAAAGGAATCTTCCGTTGCCGAAGCTTCATGACCCAGAACCCCCGGAATGAACCGGGAAACGGAATCAATCAGCGTCATTGCTGGTAACTCACCACCGCTGAGTACGTAATCGCCGATTGACCATTCTTCATCAATTTCGGTCTGAATTACGCGCTCGTCTATCCCTTCGTAGCGACCGCACACCAAAATCAGCTTCTGATTCGTTGCCAGTTCGCTGACGCCCGCTTGATCAAGCTTGCGTCCCTGAGGCGACAGATATATCACCTTAGCGCCTTCACCTGCCGCGGCTTTTGCTGTATGGATGGCGTCCCGCAAGGGTTGCACCATCATTAACATCCCCGGTCCGCCGCCGTAAGGACGATCGTCCACGGTACGGTGCCGGTCATGCGCGAAGTCACGAGGACTCCAGCTCTGGATGCTCAGCAGGCCATTTTTTACTGCCCGGCCAGTTACCCCGTAATCGGTAATTGCGCGGAACATTTCAGGAAACAGGCTAATTATGCCAATCCACATAGCGCCGTCTTTTACCGTTTATCCGGAGAATTTAAAAACCAGGATCCCAATCTACTTCGATTGTACGAGTAGCGAGATCGACTTTCTTGATAACCTGCCCATCGAGGAACGGAACCAGCCGCTCCTTGATGCCAAACGCATCTTTCAGGTTTGCCTTGATGACGAGAACGTCATTTGACCCGGTTTCCATCATATCGATGACTTTGCCCAGGCCATAGCCTTCGGTGGTGACTACCTGGCAGCCCATCAGGTCTTTCCAGTAATAGTCGCCCTCTCCGAGCTTCGGCAGCTGCGAGGAATCCACGATAATTTCGCAATTAGTCAGCAGATTCGCAGCATCGCGATCGTCAATGCCCTTCAGCTTGATGACGATATCCTGATTGTGGTGGCGCCAGCTTTCCAGCTCAACAACCTGCCACTGACCCGCCTTCTGGATTAACCAGGGCTGATAGTCAAAAATGCTTTCGGCGTCTTCGGTGGAGGAAAACACTCTGAGCCAACCACGGATACCGTAGGAAGAACCCATTTTGCCCAATACGATCGGATCAACAGGTGCTTGTGCGGTGTGTTGCTTGCTCATCATGACCACCGTGACAGATTAAGCTGCTTTGTTCGCTGCTTTGATCAGCGTAGCTACGCGATCGGAAACGGTAGCGCCCTGGCCAACCCAGTGAGCGATACGATCCAGATCCAGACGAGTTTCTTCTTCTTTCGCGGAAGCGATCGGGTTGAAGAAACCAACGCGCTCGATGAAGCGACCGTTGCGTGCATTACGGCTGTCGGTGACAACAACCTGGTAGAACGGACGCTTTTTAGCGCCGTGACGAGCTAAACGAATAGTTACCATAACATCCTCTTGTGTGAATAGAACAACCGGGCCCCATCGAGGAACGGGGCCCGGGTGTCATATTAAAAGCCCGAAAATTTTACTCATTTTTGGGGAAATTGCAATCAGCAGTTGATAAATCAGCTATAAAAGGCCGTCGGCGGTGCGGTCAGTTCGGTGCCGAAGTGCGCGCAGCCACCGGAGCGTACACGTAGTACGTGAGGATGGCGAGCACACCCCGGTGCCGAAATGGCAAACAAGCCAGGCCGATTAACGACCAGGGAAGCCCGGCGGCATCATGCCCTTCATGCCGCGCATCATCTTCATCATGCCGCCTTTCGACTTCATCTTCTTCATCATGCGCTGCATATCGTCAAACTGCTTGAGCAGACGGTTAACATCCTGCACCTGCATCCCGCAGCCCGCGGCGATACGGCGCTTGCGCGAACCTTTGATGATCTCAGGCTTGGCGCGCTCTTTCAGCGTCATCGAGTTGATGATGGCTTCCATCCGCACCAGCACTTTATCGTCCATCTGCGACTTAACGTTGTCCGGGATCTGCCCCATGCCCGGCAGCTTGCCCATCAGGCTGGCCATGCCGCCCATGTTCTTCATCTGACGCAGCTGCTCGAGGAAGTCGGTGAGGTCAAAGCCGTCGCCCTTCTTCAGCTTGGAGGCCAGCTTTTCGGCCTGCACGCGGTCAACCTTGCTCTCGATATCTTCGATCAGCGACAGCACGTCGCCCATGCCGAGAATACGGGAGGCAATACGATCCGGATGGAACGGCTCCAGGGCTTCGGTTTTTTCGCCGACGCCGAGGAATTTAATCGGCTTACCGGTGATATGACGAATCGACAGGGCCGCACCGCCGCGGGCGTCGCCGTCCACTTTAGTCAGCACGACGCCGGTCAGCGGCAGCGCTTCATTAAACGCTTTCGCCGTGTTCGCCGCATCCTGGCCGGTCATCGCATCGACGACAAACAGGGTCTCTACCGGGTTAAGGGTAGCGTGAACCTGCTTGATTTCGTCCATCATCGCTTCGTCAACGTGCAGACGACCGGCGGTATCCACCAGCAGCACGTCGTAGAACTTCAGCTTCGCTTCTTTCAGCGCGGCGTTAACGATGTCGATCGGCTTCTGACCGACGTCGGACGGGAAGAAATCAACGCTCACCTGCTCAGCCAGCGTTTCCAGCTGTTTAATCGCCGCCGGGCGATAAACGTCCGCGGAGACAACCAGCACTTTCTTCTTGTGCTTCTCACGGAGGAATTTACCCAGCTTCGCGACGCTGGTGGTTTTACCGGCGCCCTGCAGGCCCGCCATCAGCACCACGGCGGGCGGCTGAGCGGCTAAGTCCAGCGCCTGGTTCTCTTCGCCCATTGCCGCAACCAGCTCGTTGCGCACGATCTTGACGAATTCCTGGCCCGGCGTCAGGCTTTTGTTAACTTCATGACCCACCGCGCTCTCTTTTACGCGGCTGATGAAATCACGCACGACGGGCAGTGCGACGTCCGCCTCGAGCAGCGCCATGCGCACTTCGCGCAGGGTTTCTTTAATGTTGTCTTCGGTAAGGCGTCCGCGGCCGCTGATGTTGCGCAGCGAACGCGACAAACGATCGGTTAAATTATCAAACATTGTCTCTCGCCTGAGGTGGAAACTGTCGGTCGCCGCAGCGACACCACAAATACAAATTTGCCGCAGTATAACACGACATGTACCGGGATGTGATGCAACGGTTGGAGCAGACGTCGCGTAACGCTATACTGCTTCTCTTTCTTATTTAGTCAACAGTCGACGCCCATATGCCTGTTTTTGCTCTACTCGCGCTTGTCGCCTATTCCATCAGCCTGGCGCTGATCGTCCCCGGCCTACTGCAAAAGAACAGCAGCTGGCGGCGGATGGCGATACTTTCAGCAACTATTGCGCTGATTTGTCATGCTTTTGCGCTGGAGTCACGCATTTTCCCCGGCGGCGATAGCGGGCAAAATCTCAGCTTGCTCAACGTCGGCTCGCTGGTCAGCCTGATGATCTGTACGGTGATGACCATCGTCGCGTCGCGCAACCGAGGCTGGCTGCTGCTGCCCATCGTCTACGCTTTTGCGCTGATCAATCTGGCCTTCGCCACCTTCGTACCCAACGAGTACATCACGCACCTGGAAACAACCCCGGGCATGCTGGTGCATATTGGCCTGTCGCTCTTCTCTTACGCGACGCTAATCATTGCCGCCCTGTATGCCCTGCAGCTGGCCTGGATTGACTATCAGCTGAAAAACAAAAAGCTGGCTTTTAGTCACGAAATGCCGCCGCTGATGAGTATTGAGCGTAAAATGTTTCATATCACCCAGGTCGGCGTGGTGCTGCTGACGCTGACGCTGTGCACCGGGCTGTTCTACATGCACAACCTGTTCAGCACGGAAAACATTGATAAAGCCGTGCTGTCGATCGTGGCGTGGTTCGTTTATATCGTCCTGCTATGGGGACACTACCATGAAGGCTGGCGCGGTCGCCGGGTCGTCTGGTTTAACGTCACCGGCGCAGGCCTGCTGACGCTGGCTTATTTTGGCAGCCGCGTCCTTCAGCAGTTTATTAGCTAAATCCAGACTACGAGCAACTCCACCGGATAGCATTACAACAGGCCATCTGAACGCCGGCAGCGCCGACAAACCGCCGCATACCCTAAGTATGCGAAGGTTCCAGTCTCTGCCGGATCGGACCGGTAATCGTTCGGTGGGACAGGCTTTAAGGAGTCCCTCCTGGAACACATTTCTACCACCACGTTAATCGTGACGTTGATTATCATGGTGATCATCTCAGCCTATTTCTCCGGTTCTGAGACCGGCATGATGACGCTGAACCGCTACCGCCTGCGTCATATGGCGAAACAGGGCAACCGGCAGGCCAGGCGCGTCGAAAAGCTGCTGCGCAAACCCGATCGCTTAATCAGCCTGGTGCTGATCGGCAACAACCTGGTTAATATCCTCGCCTCTGCGCTGGGGACTATCGTGGGTATGCGCCTGTACGGCGATGCCGGCGTCGCGATTGCTACCGGGATTCTGACCTTCGTGGTGCTGGTATTTGCCGAGGTCCTGCCCAAGACTATCGCCGCGCTGTATCCGGAGAAAGTCGCCTACCCGAGCAGCTTCCTGCTGGCGCCGCTGCAGGTGCTGATGATGCCGCTGGTGTGGCTGCTGAACACCATCACCCGCCTTCTGATGCGAATGATGGGCATCAAGACCGATATCATTATCAGCGGGGCGCTGAGCAAAGACGAGCTGCGCACCATCGTGAATGAATCGCGCACGCAGATCTCCCGCCGCAATCAGGACATGCTGCTGTCGGTGCTGGACCTCGAGAAGGTCAGCGTGGACGACATTATGGTTCCGCGTAATGAGATTATCGGTATCGATATTAACGATGACTGGAAGTCTATCGTCCGCCAGCTCACCCACTCGCCGCACGGCCGCATTGTGCTCTACCGCGGTTCGCTGGATGACGCCATCAGCATGCTGCGCGTCAGGGAGGCCTACCGCCTGATGACCGAGAAAAAGGAGTTCACCAAAGAGGTGATGCTCCGCGCCGCGGACGAGATTTACTTCGTGCCGGAAGGCACGCCGCTGAGCACGCAGCTGGTGAAGTTTCAGCGCAATAAGAAGAAGGTGGGACTGGTGGTCGATGAGTATGGCGATATCCAGGGCCTGGTGACCGTTGAAGATATTCTGGAAGAGATTGTCGGCGACTTTACAACCTCGATGTCACCCACGCTGGCGGAGGAAGTGACCCCGCTCAACGACGGATCGGTGATTATTGACGGCAGCGCCAACGTTCGTGAAATCAACAAGGCGTTTAACTGGCACCTGCCGGAAGACGAAGCCCGAACGATTAACGGCATTATTCTCGAAGCGCAGGAAGAGATCCCCGTTCCCGGCACGCGCGTGCGCATCGAGCAGTACGACATCGATATTCTCGACGTTCAGGACAATATGATTAAGCAGGTGAAGGTGATGCCGGTGAAGCCGCTTCGTGAAAGCGCGGAGGAGTAATCGGGCATCAACTTAGTGAAGCGGTGAATCTCGGTTCGCCGTTTTTTTTGCCGCCAAGCCGGCGCTAGAGCAGGGAAATAAAGCATAAAAAAACGGCCACCCGCAGGCGGCCGTTTTACAGCGAATTACTTCGCCTTCGCCACGGTCACCATCGCTGCGCGAATAGTACGACCGTTCAGGGTGTAGCCTTTTTGCATCACGCCCAGCACGTTGCCTGCCGCCACGTCTTCAGACTCAACCATCGCGATGGCCTGGTGGACGTTAGGATCCAGCGGCACGTTGGTCTCGGCAATCACTTCTACGCCGAATTTATGGACAACGTCCAGCATCGACTTCAGCGTCAGCTCAATACCTTCAACCATAGAAGCCATGTCCGGATTAGCTTTATCGGCCACTTCCAGCGCGCGGTCCAGGCTATCGATCACCGGCAGCAGTTCGTTAACGAACTTCTCCAGAGCGAATTTATGCGCCTTTTCCACGTCAAGCTCAGTGCGACGACGCAGGTTTTCCATTTCCGCTTTTACGCGCAGGACACCTTCGCGTTCACGAGTCTGGGCTTCAACCAACTGCGCTTCCAGATTCGCAATTTTTTCATCGCGCGGATCCACCTGGTCAGCAGAAACCTCAGGCTCAACCGCCTCAACGTTGTCGTGCTGTTCCGTGATAATTTCTTCCGGGGCTTGCCCGTCAGGCGTTTTCTGTTCTTTACTACTCATGAATTTCTCCGCGTTTTTTTCGCATTCATCTCGCTAACTTCGCTTATTATGGGGATCAGTTTCCGGGTTTCAAGGGAAGCAGTCAGATTGTCATCATTCATTTAACGCAAGGACATCCAGAACATGAAGAACCATTTCAAGTGTATAGGCATTGTGGGGCACCCTCGTCACCCGACCGCGCTGACCACACATGAAATGCTCTGGCGCTGGCTATGCAGCAAAGGCTATGAAGTTCTGGTTGAACAACAGATCGCCCATGAGCTACAGCTTAGCAACGTCAAAACGGGAACGCTGGCGGAAATTGGCCAACAGGCGGATCTGGCGGTCGTCGTTGGCGGTGATGGCAACATGCTCGGCGCCGCGCGCACCCTGGCGCGGTATGATATTCAGGTTATCGGCATTAACCGCGGCAATCTTGGTTTTCTGACCGACCTCGACCCGGATAACGCGCTGCAGCAGCTTGCCGACGTGCTTGAAGGCCACTATATCGCCGAAAAACGCTTTCTGCTGGAGGCCCAGGTCTGCCAGCAGGATTGCCAGAAGCGCATTAGCACGGCAATTAATGAAGTGGTTCTGCATCCGGGCAAGGTCGCGCATATGATTGAGTTCGAGGTCTATATCGACGAGGTCTTTGCCTTCTCCCAGCGCTCCGACGGCCTGATCATCTCCACCCCGACGGGCTCCACCGCCTATTCGCTCTCCGCCGGTGGCCCCATTCTGACGCCTTCGCTCGATGCCATCACCCTGGTGCCGATGTTCCCGCATACGCTTTCGGCCCGCCCGCTGGTTATTAACGGCGACAGCACTATTCGCCTGCGCTTCTCCCAGCGCTGCAGCGACCTTGAGATCAGCTGCGACAGCCAGATAGCCCTGCCGATTCAGGACGGCGAAGATGTCTTAATCCACCGCTGCGACTACCACCTGAATCTTATTCACCCGAAAGATTACAGCTATTTCAACACATTGAGCACCAAGCTCGGCTGGTCTAAAAAATTATTCTGATTTTATAAGCTGCCTCTTTACTGGATAAAAAACCAGTCTATACTGTACGAAAACACAGTAATGGTTTTTCATACAGGAAGGCAGCTATGTTGGCGCAACTCACCATCAGTAATTTTGCTATCGTTCGTGAACTGGAGATCGATTTCCACAGCGGCATGACCGCCATCACCGGGGAAACCGGTGCGGGGAAATCGATAGCCATCGATGCGCTTGGGCTGTGCCTTGGCGGCAGAGCGGAAGCAGACATGGTGCGAAGAGGCGCCAGCCGCGCGGACCTGTGCGCGCGCTTCGCGCTAAAAGATACGCCCGCGGCGCAGCGCTGGCTGGAAGAGAACCAGCTGGAAAGCGGACGTGAGTGTTTACTTCGCCGCGTCATCAGCACCGACGGCCGCTCGCGCGGCTTCATTAACGGTACCGCCGTTCCTCTCTCCCAGCTTCGCGAGCTCGGCCAGCTGCTTATCCAGATCCACGGCCAGCACGCGCACCAGCTGTTAACCAAGCCAGAACATCAAAAAACGCTGCTCGATGGTTATACCGGTGAGTATGCGCTTACTCAGCTCATGGCCGGGCATTATCGCCAGTGGCACCAGAGCTGCCGCGAGCTGGCCCA
This sequence comes from Klebsiella sp. 18074, assembly GCF_902705905.1. Taxonomy (NCBI): domain Bacteria; kingdom Pseudomonadati; phylum Pseudomonadota; class Gammaproteobacteria; order Enterobacterales; family Enterobacteriaceae; genus Klebsiella; species Klebsiella sp. 18074. Next base: position 23,852 of record NZ_CACSIS010000032.1, read on the forward strand.
GCATCAGCAGCAGAGCCAGGAACGCGCCGCCCGCGCCGACCTGCTGCAGTATCAGCTAAAAGAGCTGAACGAGTTCTGCCCTCAGCAGGGTGAATTCGAACAAATCGACGAAGAGTACAAACGCCTTGCCAACAGCGGCCAGCTGCTGAGCACCTGCCAGCATGCGCTGACGGTGATGGCGGACGGCGAAGAGGCAAACCTGCAGAGCCAGCTCTACGCCACTAAGCAGCTGGTGGGCGAGCTGGTCGGCATGGACAGCAAGCTCTCAAGCGTGCTGGATATGCTGGAAGAAGCCTCAATTCAGCTTAGCGAGGCAACCGACGAGCTGCGCCATTACAACGACCGCCTGGATCTCGACCCGAACCGCCTGTTCGAACTGGAGCTGCGCATCTCGCGGCAGATTTCCCTCGCGCGTAAGCATCAAATTACGCCGGAAGAGCTGCCTGCGTTCTATCAGGCGCTGTTAGAAGAGCAGCGCCTGCTGGACGACAGCGCGGGCTCTCTGGAGTCGCTCAGCCAGACGGTGGTTGAACATCACCAGCTGGCGCTGGAAACGGCCCGCCAGCTGCACGCCGCGCGTCAGCGCAGCGCCGATGAGCTGACCCGGCTGATCACTGAAAGTATGCACTCACTTTCCATGCCTCACGGGGTCTTTGCTATCGATATCGCCTTTGATGAGCGTCATCTGACCGCCGAAGGCGCGGATCGCATCGAGTTTCGCGTGACGACCAACCCCGGCCAGCCGCTGCAGCCTATCGCTAAAGTGGCCTCCGGCGGCGAGCTATCCCGCATTGCGCTAGCGATTCAGGTCATTACCGCGAGGAAGATGGAAACACCGGCCCTGATTTTCGATGAGGTTGATGTCGGCATCAGCGGCCCAACGGCCGCCGTGGTCGGCAAACTGCTGCGCCAGCTGGGGGAGTCGACTCAGGTAATGTGCGTCACTCACCTGCCGCAGGTGGCTGGCTGCGGTCACCATCACTTTATCGTCTGCAAAGAGACCGACGGTGAGATGACCGAAACCCACATGCATCCGCTGGATAAACGCGCGCGTCTGCAGGAGCTCGCTCGCCTGCTGGGCGGGAGCGAAGTCACGCGCAACACGCTGGCAAACGCGAAAGAGTTGCTCGCGGCGTAAACTTTTTGATTTCCGCAGAGTCATAGTGAACAGCAAATTGCCGCAAGACCTGCAGTCGAAGGTTTCCAACTGGGCAAAGGTCTATTATTATCGGCATATTACAGATGAGCCACGTACTGCTCGGGCCCGAAAAGGAATCAAATCACTATGCGCTGTAAAACGCTGACTGCTGCCGCAGCGGTTCTTCTTATGTTGACCGCAGGCTGTTCCACTCTGGAACGAGTGGTTTACCGTCCTGACATCAACCAGGGTAACTATCTGGCACCTAACGATGTAGCAAAAATTCGTGTCGGCATGACGCAACAGCAGGTTGCTTATGCTCTGGGTACCCCAATGATGTCGGATCCGTTTGGCACTAACACCTGGTTCTACGTTTTCCGTCAGCAGCCTGGGCATGAAAAAATTACCCAGCAGACCCTCACACTGACCTTTAACAGCAGCGGTGTGTTAACCAACATTGATAACAAACCGGCTCTGACCAAAGACTGATGCGCAGACCGCGGCGGTAGTCATACCGCTCTGGAAACGCAAAAAGCGCTCATTGAGCGCTTTTTTTATGTCAACCGGCACTACTTCTCGTCGTTCTTTTTTTCTGCCCGCTGGCGCCGAAGCTCTTTCGGGTCTGCAATCAGCGGCCGGTAAATCTCCACCCGATCGCCGTCATGAACCTCATCGTGCAGCTTAGCCGGGCGGCTATAAATTCCCACCTTGTTTTTCGCAATGTCGATATCGTCGCGTAGAGCCAGAAGCCCGCTGGCAATAATCGCCTGTTCGACGGTCGCCCCCTCCTCCAGCTTTACGCTTTGCAGATACTGCTTTTCAGGCAAGGCATAGGCGACTTCAACGACGATTTTAGCCGACACGATAAACCTCTTTGGCACGGGAGGTAAACGCCTGCACCATGTTGAGCGCCAGCTCTTTAAAGATGCGGCCAAACGCCATTTCAATCAGCTTATTGGTAAACTCAAAATCGAGATGGAATTCGATTTTGCACGCCTCCGGACTCAGCGGAATAAACCGCCAGCCGCCAATAAGCGATTTAAACGGGCCATCAACCAGGCTCATCAGGATGCTCTGGTTGCTGGTTAACGTATTTCGCGTTGTGAAAGTCTTGCTGATGCCTGCCCTGGACACATCAACCGCCGCCATCATCTGCGTCGGCCCGGACTCCAGCACGCGACTACCGGTGCAGCCTGGCAAAAAATCAGGGTAGGACTTCACATCGTTTACGAGTTGATACATCTGCTCCACGCTGAACGGCACCAGCGCGGTACGGCTAATCTGAGGCATAGCAAGTTCCACATTTAAACACGGCGCAAATAATATCATTTATCTGCTGCTAAAAAAAACGCTGTGCCACAACTCGTGCTAAGATAACGCGTTACACCTCGCAGGATGGATTGAGGTAACTATGTATAAGATAAGCGATGACTTCAGGACACTATGACTAAGAAAAAATCACACAAACCTGGATCAGCCACCATTGCGCTGAATAAACGCGCCCGTCATGAATACTTTATCGAAGATGAATACGAGGCGGGTCTTGCCCTGCAAGGGTGGGAAGTCAAATCTCTGCGCGCCGGCAAAGCCAACATCGGCGATAGCTACGTGATCCTGAAGGACGGCGAAGCCTATCTGTTTGGTGCCAACTTTACGCCAATGGCCGTGGCTTCAACCCACTACGTCTGTGACCCGACGCGCACCCGTAAGCTGCTGCTGAATCAGCGTGAGCTCGATGCGCTGTACGGCCGTATTAACCGGGAAGGTTATACCGTCGTTGCCCTGTCGCTGTACTGGAAAAACGCCTGGTGCAAAGTCAAAATCGGCGTGGCGAAAGGTAAGAAACAGCACGACAAGCGTACCGATCTGAAAGACCGCGAATGGGCGGTAGATAAAGCGCGCATTATGAAACACGCCGGACGCTAATCTCCTCCTCTAAGGGCCAGCTAAGCTGGCCCTTGTGCTATATCGTTGTTGATGCTGCTTTTTTGCCCAACCAGGCGCCATAAACCACCGAACGGGGACTGGTAAGCCTGTACATAAATCTGTTATACTTGTTCTAACACATTGGGGCTGATTCTGGATTCGACGGGATTCGCGAAACCCAAGGTGCATGCCGAGGGGCGGTTGGCCTCGTAAAAAGCCGCAAAAAAATAGTCGCAAACGACGAAAACTACGCTTTAGCAGCTTAATAACCTGCTCTGAGCCCTCTCTCCCTAGCTTCCGCTCTTAAGACGGGGATCAAAGAGAGGTCAAATCCAAAAGAGATCGCGTGAATACCCTGCCTGGGGTTGAAGCGTTAAAACTAATCAGGCTAGTCTGGTAGTGGCGTGTCTGTCCGCAGGTGCCAGGCGAATGTAAAGACTGACTAAGCATGTAGTGCCGAGGATGTAGGAATTTCGGACGCGGGTTCAACTCCCGCCAGCTCCACCAAAATTCTCCATCGGTGATTACCAGAGTCATCCGATGAAGTCCTAAGAGCCCGCACGGCGCAAGCCCTGCGGGCTTTTTTGTGCCCTCATTTTGTCCCGCGAAGTCTGATGCCGACTAATTAAATCCGAACCTTTTAGGCACCTTGTTAGGCACCTCATAAAGCTTTATTGTTTTTGAGGTGCCTAAAACTATGGAAACCCGGCAATGGCAAGACAAACCAAACCTCTATCCGTTAAAGAAATTGAATCTGCTAAGCCCAAGGAAGCGGACTACGTTCTCTATGATGGTGATGGCCTTGAGCTACTAATCAAATCCAGCGGAAGTAAAATCTGGCAGTTTCGCTACATTCGCCCTGTCACTAAGAAACGTGCGAAGAAGAGCATAGGCCCCTACCCGTCAGTTACCCTTGCCGATGCCCGAAACTATCGGGCAGAGTCCCGCTCTCTTCTGGCGAAACAAATTGATCCCCAGGAACATCAGCAGGAACAACTGCGCAGTTCAATTGAAGCCAAAACCAATACTTTCCAGCTCGTAGCTGAACGTTGGTGGAATGTGAAGAAAGCAAGCGTGACAGCGGACTATGCAGAAGATATCTGGCGCTCTCTTGAGAGAGATGTCTTTCCTGCAATTGGGGACGTTAGCGTTACAGATATTAAAGCTCACACACTGGTTCAGGCCGTTCAACCTGTTCAGGCCAGAGGAGCACTGGAAACCGTTCGTCGACTGTGCCAACGCATTAATGAGGTCATGATCTATGCCCAAAACACAGGGCTGATTGATGCTGTTCCCAGCGTTAATATCGGTAAAGCCTTCGAGAAGCCTCAGAAAAAGAACATGCCCAGCATTCGACCGGACCAGCTACCTCAACTGATGCAGACAATGCGAACAGCCAGCATTAGCCTTTCCACACGCTGCCTGTTCATGTGGCAACTTCTTACTATTACCCGCCCTGCCGAAGCGGCTGAAGCTCGCTGGGAAGAGGTAGACATAGAAGCGCGAGAGTGGAAGATTCCTGCAGCACGCATGAAAATGAACCGCGACCATACTGTTCCATTGTCAGATGAAGCAATTGCTGTTTTGGAAGTGATGAAACCATTAAGCGGCAACCGAGAATTTATCTTTCCCAGCCGTATCAAACCAAAGCAACCAATGAATAGCCAGACCGTTAACGCATCGCTAAAACGTGCAGGTTTTGGTGGCGTGCTCGTTTCACATGGTTTGCGTTCTATCGCCAGCACAGCCCTTAATGAGCAAGGCTTTCCACCAGATGTTATTGAAGCTGCATTGGCACATGTGGATAAGAATGAGGTACGTCGCGCTTATAACCGCAGTGATTACCTTGAGCAACGGCGACCGATGATGCAATGGTGGGCTGATTTTGTTATGGCTGCTGATCGCGGAAGTATGATTGTGGGAGGTATGAGGGGAGAGCGTTTAACGGGATGACGGATAATTAATGACAGTTCCCACTTTAGTAGTGGGCCAGATGAGAATTTATATTTCAAGCGAAAGCTAATAGTTTTAGAAATCAAACTAATTAGCATAATATCTCTTAATTGAAGGGATATGGAGCCGCAGAAATAAATGAAGACACGGCAGTATGCGCAAAAATCAATCTTCGATCTGGAAGCAATCTTCGAGCAGTCCAGCAACAATGTTAGCGAACTTGAACAGTTGTTGAGCGAGCTGACCTTTCGCAACACTGCCAGGGCGCGGACGCTGACGGCTAAAATCGAGCAATCTCTATTTGCACTAAGCGGCCACAGCGTGGTCGCCATGTCGGCTTCCAGCCCATCAACACACCATCCCGATTCGGTGTCCATTCAATCTTCTCGAGTTGTGCCCCACAATTCGCCTGCTGCGGAAGAGCAACTTCAACTGAAGGCCATCCCAGACTCTGCCATACGAGAGCAATTCGACAAAGACCAAATCGACCTTGGTCCGATCCCGTCTTTTTCTCCATCAGGTAAGGCGAATGATGCGCGAGCAATACTGGCAGCATGGACAGCCCTCGAAGCACTGTCGCCTCAAGCTTATAAACGCCCAGAGGATATGGCAACCGGCGACCGCTCTAGGGTTGCTCTATTGGAGCGAGGTGTTCCATGGGGACCAAATGCCCGCAGCAAGCCCAGTTATAAGCTTTATTTCGAGGTCGTCCTCGGCTCCATCGCTCTCGACAAGGCGACGGACGAGCTGGTCAAGGTTTTTGGCGAGGATGAGGAGCGTTCACGCCCGGACGGTAAGAAAGCGGCCATCGGCTCGATCCTGATCGACAAAGAAGGCTTTGTGCTTGAGGACAAAGGCGTTGCCGTGTCCAGTTTTGCCTGGGCACTCAAGCCGGCTCTCGATCTGAAGCTTGGGAGTTTAGGGAATTGGCCGAATGTTGAGCCGCGCATTATCGAGCATCTGGATCGAATGGTTCGCCACCACAACAAAGATGGAGAACCCATACCGATCGATCTGAATGTTGTTCATAACGCTTATAAATGGCTTGTATCGCAGTTCAGTGTACCCGAGCATTTGGTTGAGCCACCCACATTCGCGATTAAGGTGTTTCATCATTTCAAGGCTAAGGCGCCGCCTGAACCTTCGTTACTGAATTCCTTCTATCTTGAAGATCTCGGTGAAGCAACCAAATTGCTCGAGACGGGCAAAGCCGGAACCGGTTTGCGCCGCTACATGGGAATTGGAAGACCTGACCAGAAAATCGACGTGCTATCGCCCATTTCCGCAGTTGAGCCGTTCGTCGCACCGTCGCTCATGCCGCAGGCTCGTTGGCCTTCGAAAGGCGGCCATCCACTGGTGCTGCTTCAACAGGCTGCCGTGAATGCGGCGCGTGCTGAGCTGAATGATGCTCCAGGTATCATCGGCGTCAATGGGCCTCCGGGAACCGGAAAGACCACTCTTCTCCGGGATATCGTCGTTGGATGCATTCTCGATCGGGCCACGGCGATGTCCGGCTTCAACAAACCGCAGGATGCCTTTTCCACAACAGGCGAGAAGCTGGCATTCGGTTCCAATGCATTCCTGCACTTCTACAAGTTACATGCATCCTTGAAGGGCCATGAGATCGTCGTAGCCTCCTCCAATAACAAAGCAGTCGAAAACGTCAGTAAAGAGCTTCCTCTCAAGGAAGCCAATGGTCGCCATGAACAGATCGCCTACTTCCGGTCCATCAGCGACCTGATTGCGAATCCCAAACGCGCCGGCTATTTCGAAGCCGAGGCCGAGGGGGACATCCCCTCCGACACTGTCGAAACCTGGGGGTTGATCGCCGCAGCTCTCGGCAAGAGCAGCAACCGAGGCGCGTTTCAGCAAGGTTTCTGGTGGAATGAAGACGGTGGTTTCCTTACCTACCTGAAAGCAGCTCGCGGCATAAATGTCATGCGTGAGATCAAGGACGAGCGAACTGGCGAAACCATCGATCGCGTGATGCCCAGCGTGGTTGTCAATGAGCGGCCCAGCACCAACGAAGCGGATGCTGCTGCGGCCTGGCAGAAAGCGCGAACCGCCTTTCTTAAACTTAAGGAGACGGTAGACGCCGAAATCGCCAGCATCGAAGAGATGCGACGGGATATCCAGGCGCTCAAGGGAGCGATCACCGAACTTCAAAGAGCTGAACAGCGTCGACCGAGTCTGAATGAAGCCGTCGAAGAGGCACACAAGACTGCTGAATCCTGCCAACGAGAGCATGAGAAGGCAAAATCGCAGATCGAGCAGGACAAGATCATGCTCGACAGCCATCTTGCTTGCCGTCCAGGTTTCTTCTCCCGTTTGTTTGCGACTGCGGCCTGGAAGTCGTGGAGATCGACACTGCAGAAGCTCTCGGCGACCTTGCAGCAATCAGTCATACGGGCGCAGGGGACGGACGGTGCCCTAGAGCTTGCAAGGGCTGAGTGGGGCAATACTGAGTCCCAGTTACAGCAACTCGACCAGGAAATTTCCAGCAAATGTCAGGCTGTCTCGAAATTGAAGGCAACCGAGGCACAGGCACGAAACCGTATGGGAGACAGGGTCGTTGATGAGAGGTTCTTCGAGCGCGAGCACGAGGCTATCCACCTCACTGCACCCTGGCTTCCCGATGAGGTTCATCGCCTGCGGGAGGATCTTTTCGCCGCTGCCCTGACTGTGCATAAAACGTTCATCGATGCTTCGGCCAGCCGCTTGCAACACAATCTTGGGTTATTGATGTCAGGCATGGTAGCTGGTGCCTTCCAGTCTTCCGCTCACCGTGAACTTCTCCCCGACCTTTGGTCAAGCCTTTTCGTGGTTGTGCCGACCGTGTCCACGACATTCGCCTCTGTTCGGACGATGTTCGGGGATCTGCCACCAGAGAGCATTGGTTGGCTTCTGGTAGATGAAGCGGGCCAAGCCGTTCCTCAGGCAGCAGTTGGAGCTATCATGCGGGCAAAGCGCTCCATCGTGGTAGGTGACCCGTTGCAAATCCCACCTGTAGTTTCACTTCCTGAAAAGCTGAACGCCGAAATCTGCAAGTTCTTTGACATTGACCAAGTCGAATGGTCTGCCCCCGCAGCATCTACGCAGACCCTTGCTGATCAGGCATCGCGCTTCAAATCCACCTTCGTCATGGACGTAGGTGATCGAGAAGTCGGGCTGCCATTGCTCGTTCACAGGCGTTGCCAGAACCCAATGTTTGATGTTTCTAACTCCATCGCCTATGCCGGGCAGATGGTCCATGCTGTCGGGCCTAAAAAACCCGGATCTATCGGCTCGGCTTTGGGGAGATCTCACTGGGTGGATATCAATGGCGATGCTGAGACGAAGTGGTGTCCCGACGAGGGCGAAGCGGTTGTGCGAATGCTCAAAGAGCTGGCAGCATCGGGCATTACAAATCCGGACGTATTTATCATCACACCATTCAAGATCGTAGAGCAGAACATGCGTCGGCGTCTCGACAGTGAAACTAATCTGCTGCGAACGTTCGGCGTAAAGCTGGATGAATGGTGCCGTGATCGTGTAGGCACAATCCACACGTTCCAGGGCCGAGAGGCGGACACGGTAATCCTGTTGCTGGGTGCGCCGAAAGCGAGTCAGCAAAGGGCACGTCAGTGGGCGGCAAGCCCACCAAACATAATCAATGTAGCCGTCTCACGCGCCAAGCAAAACCTGTATGTGGTCGGCTCGGCTGCTGCATGGGCAGGGGCGGGAACTAGCCTTCAGGTCCTGCATCGGCAATTGGCGAAATCAGCCTAACAATCTCCGAGGTGGCCCTCATTATTGAGGGCTCATCGCGACTCATTTTTGGTTAACTTCAGTAATGGGCTGGCCGCTATGTGTTAAAATCTGACATTGCTCACATAATAGTCAAGCAGTCACTTTTCACCGCCCATCCAAGCTTGATAATTCTTACCGCTCCCCTTATATCCACACTGAGGAATAACCTCTGACATGGCTAAGGAGTATGATTATGGGGCTTAAACCTGGTCCAAAACCAATCGCAAAATCAACAGGAAAACCCGATCAACGCAGACGTGATAATAAGGATACACCCGGCAATACCCCAGGACTGAAACCAAGCAAATCAACTGGGAAGTAATCGTTTAAGGGTATGGAGAATTCATCTATACCCTTATCTCATCAAATCAGTCTGCTTTAGCCCGTTTAGTGCCAGGAGCGGACGTCGATAAATTCTCAATCGACTAAGCTTTTGGCTGGTTAAACATCGCGTTTTTCCGCCCATTTCAGCATTGCATCGAGAGCAGGGCACAGCGCTTGCCCCCATTCAGTGAGTCGATATTCCACTTTCGGCGGCACCTGGGGATAGACCGTCCGCGACACGATCCCGTCGGCTTCCAGCTGTCTCAGTTGCTGCGCCAGCATTTTCTGCGAAATGCCGGGGATCAGTTTTTCAAAATCTGAATAGCGCTGTATCTTCCCGTCAAAAAGATGAAAAAGTATGATCAATTTCCAGCGACCTTCCAGCAGTCGCAGGACATGTTCCACACCTCTGGCGGCAGATTCCGGGTTATATAACTTACTCATAATTCAGTCACTCACTTTTTCGTGCGTACTTGTCAATTTCACAGTCTATGTTGAATATAACAGTACTGTAAATAACGGGAGTACTGAGCCATGTCAATCACATTACCGCACGCTATTTCTACCTATTTCTCTATCAGCAATGGTGCAGATATCGCCAGAGTTAAGGATTGTTTTACCGTCGATGCTGTCGTAACCGACGAAAATAAAACCCATCAGGGCCACATGGCGATCGCGGCATGGCAACGTGCCGCGCAGGACACGTTTGACTACAGCGTTGAACCCATTAAGGTTCTTAACGAAGGTGACCGGGTGACGGTCACTTCGAACGTCGTCGGTAACTTTCCCGGTAGCCCGGTAAAGCTTACTCATTCTTTCGGCCTGATCGGCGACAAGATCAACACCCTGGAGATTCTCTAATGTCATTGGATCTTGATTTCCAGGGTAAACGCGTGCTGGTTACTGCGGGTACCAAAGGCGTCGGTAAAGCGGTGGTCGGGCTGTTAAAACAGCAGGGTGCCAGGGTGTTAACAACCGCGCGCCACGTGCCCACGGAATGTATTGCAGACGCCTTCGTGGCGTCGGACCTGACCACGGTCAAAGGGTGTGCCTCAGTAGCGGAGGCCGTTCAGGCACACCTGGGAGGAATCGACATCATCATCCATGTGGCGGGCGGTTCTACCTCACCCGGAGGTGGATTTGCGGCGTTAGGCGAAGAGGAGTGGCAACAGGAACTCAATCTTAATCTGTTGCCCGCGGTACGTTTAGATCGCGCGCTGTTGCCAGGGATGCTGATGCAGGGAGGTGGGGTGATCATTCACGTCACTTCTATCCAGCGTGAACTGCCGTTGCCGGAATCCACCACCGGCTATGCAGCAGCGAAAGCGGCGCTGTCAGCGTACAGCAAAAGCTTGTCGAAAGAGGTATCGCCGAAGGGAGTTCGGGTGATTCGCGTCGCGCCCGGCTGGATCGAAACCGAAGCTGCGGTGGCAATGGCGGAACGACTGGCTCAGCAGGCTGGAACGGATTACGAAGGCGGTAAGCAGATCATCATGAAGGCACTCGGGGGTATTCCGCTGGGTCGCCCTTCAAAACCCATTGAAGTGGCTAATCTCATTGCCTTCCTAGCGTCATCTTATGCTGCCGCCATCACCGGCACTGAATATGTGATAGATGGCGGCACCATCCCGACTGTATAGACAAGTATCTTAATCGGCTCATTCTGGTAGCGAATGATAGGCTTGCGCCCTCCGGGATAAAGGTGCCAGAACCAGGAACTCAACTCAAAGCCACGTAAGTGGCTTTTCTATGAAGTCTTAAACGAGACTGCTGGGTGATACCATGCTCCCATTCTCTTCTTCGCCAATTTCCGCTCCTCGCTCATTAGGGACAACCATACTCAAATCTCCCACATTGCAGGAGATTTGAGTATGAAGACGTCACCGTGGAACAAAGACCGTATCATCGGCCAAAAAAGACCACTTCAGATATCTCATATCTGGGGGATACGAATCCGACTTGAACTAGAAGGTAAAACGCGCGATTTAGCTCTGTTCAATATGGCCCTGGACAGTAAGCTTCGAGGCTGTGATCTGGTCAAACTCAAAGTATCTGATGTGGCATATGGTAGCTCTGTTTCAAGCAGAGCTACGGTGTTGCAACAGAAAACCGGTAGCCCTGTGCAATTTGAGATAACCAAAGGGACAAGAGAAGCTGTTGCTGCATTGATAAAGCTTGGCAATTTGCATAGTAAAGACTTCTTGTTTCGGTCTCGAGTCGGAACTAACCAGCCCATATCAACCCGGCAATACAACCGAATTTTTCATGGGTGGGTAGAAAAGCTTGGTCTCGAAGATTCGCTTTACAGCACACATTCCATGAGAAGAACAAAACCTTACCTAATCTACAAGAAAACCAAGAATCTCCGGGTGATCCAACTTCTGTTGGGCCATAAGAAACTGGAAAGCACAGTCCGTTATCTGGGCATTGAAGTCGATGATGCATTAGAGATCTCTGAATCGATCGAAGTCTAAGGTTGTCAGGGCTGCAACAGCAGCCCTGTGCCAAAAGCGGATGTTACTTATCCTGACTAAGCAAAAGACAAACGGCAGCATCTATTCGTCCAGTAGTGCTTCAATATCAGCGGACATGATTGCCGTGAGTTTTAGGGTAATCTTTTCTACAGGCCAGTCCCACCATGCCAGCTTCTCCAGTGCCAGAATGTTTTCATCTGTGAAGCGTTTTTTAATGACCCTGGCCGGATTACCACCGATAATTGAATAAGTGGGAACATCAGAGGTAACGGCTGAACGTGATGAAATGATTGACACGTTGCCGATCTTAATGCCTGGCATAATCAGCGCTTGGTACCCAATCCATACATCATTACCCATTATGTTAGCCATGGCGATCAGCTAACGCAGGAAACAAAACGTGAGATCCTTTCCCAAAACGTTCAAGATGCTACCCATTGGGAGAAAAAATCCCGCTAAGTCACCTTATCACAGTGACGTCTCGGCATACTCCAGAGAAGCTATTTTCCCTTTGTACAAAAGGCTTTTCGCTGTTTTGTGGTTGCATATTACGACTCTATTATGTAGATTTAATAGACAGCTGACGATGGCGTCAACTGACTTGATAGGTTCCACATGGGTGGAGCAATCGCCATGAGACACATGGGTGTCCAGGCTAAGGTGGGTATATGTTACACGCACAAGCTAAAACGAAGAATCAGCGCTCGATTCAAACCATTCGTGACAATACGAGTGTAATCGCGAGCTTTGAGCCTCGTTCTATGTTTCCTGACACTGTTGAAGTGCGTAGGATGCTGAACCGTACCCAGAAGGATTCGCAGCACTTCATCGTTACCCTGAAAAGCGACCTCAAGCGAGCGCTGGACACGACTGTTGTTAAGCCATTTGCGGAGATCGCCATTCGTGGTGAGAACCTGCGCTTTACCGTGAAGCCTGAAAAGCAATATCCAAACCTGTCTTTAAACGACGAAGTTATTGGAATGATTGAAACATCAGTTGCTAATTTCATGGAAAAGCACTTTTCTGCTCACGTCAATCACCGTGAAGCTAAAAATCAGGATTGCAAAAAGGAATGGCACCTTCTCTAATCGGCGACAATTACGCCAAAGATCTTTCCCAACTCCCGTCTTTCCCAGGCGGGAGTTTTGTTTCACACACATCATGCTTTATCCTGCCTGACGACGTCGTAATTCTCCGCCTAACGGAAACAACCTACGATAGCGCCGATTATCATCACATAGCAGTAGTCGAAGAAGTTGCCTTCACCGATCCTGAGTTCATTGCCAGCCACATCGACGATTTGCGTGACAACGACGGGTTGGAGGACAGTGAGATCGTTGATCGCATCATGGTTCTTGAGATGGAGGACGAGGACAAATCTGAAGTGATAGCTCGATTTGCTTATGACAATTTCTCTTTCATAGACCCAAACGGAAACCCAGCTGAAGGTAAGCAAATACGAGGCGCTTATGTTACGCCTGAACGAGCTGGTGCTGGTTTGGCGGGGCAGATTTACCGTCATCTGACGGAAGTCCACAAACATCTAATCTGCGATAACACCCAAACAGTTTATGGGGCAGCCCTATGGGCAAATACAGTTCGCAACGTTGCCGGCCGCGTTGATATTTACAACGCAGCTAAACATGAGTATGTCGAAGAGTTAGGTGATGGAGCCAAAGGGGTAAAAGGCTTCATACCTTGGGACATCGGGAAACTAAACCCCTCATCGTTGAGCAAGTGGCAGCAATATCCCTTCAACCCGAACATCCAGCAATGTTATTACCTGGTGTTGATCATTTCAGCTTAAAGAAACCCTCTTCGGCGGGTTTTATTCCCCCAAAATCAGATCATTGCCTACAAGCTGGCCTTTACGCCGTGGCCGCTTCGCATTAGCCTAATAGGCACATTGACCTGCCCCCAGTATTCAATACGACCGTCAATTAGTAGTGGTGTGGAGTTGCGAACTTCCGCTGCTCGCTCAAAGCAGACCTTATGACCTCGATTTCTGGCAGATCCGAGCCAAGAGCAAAAATTGATATCATCAATCGGCCTCAAGCTTAAGGGGAACATCTCCCCCTTTTTATGTAACCAGTTTACTGAAGATGTTCTTTCAGCCAGGTACACGCGCCTTCAATGTCATACGCTTTTTCCCCAAATCCTTTCGCAAGCAGAAACTCTGGTAAATATTCATCATATTTATCTAAGTACTTTTCTGGAACATTTACAGCAAGATCAAACGCTGAGGGCAAGCCTGACAGCAGCAGGCCTTTAAGGGCCTGTTGAACAGAAGTGATACTTGAGCCGTCAATTTCTATAACTCCAGCCAATGAATTAGCTTTAAAGCCACAACGTATGAGCAAGGCTGTAATCGTATTGACAACCTTATCTCCCATCCATGGGAGGATGTAACAGTATTGGCCGCTCGTAAGAAAATACTCATTTTGCAGGTTATAACTCTGGAAGTTACGACTGCCTTCCGCAAATAGGCTTCTGGCGGCAGAATCGGCATAATCTACTCTCTTGCTACCTATTGCTATGCGGTAATCACCTTCCCTATAGATAGCGAGCATTTCCTGACGAACGGCATCATGAACAGACATTCCCCCCCCACTAAATTGTGGTGGCTGACCGCCTTTGGTCGCCTCTACATAGATAACTTTTTTCTCTGTCTCGATCTCTGTCACTCTCCAGCGCCGCCCACCGAAGATGATGTGTTGATCTGGTAGCAGTGGGGAGTCCACAGGCACTGTTCCAAGGGTTCTGTTTCCGGTGACAATGCGGAACTCTTCTGGTGTGTTGAACACGGCATAAAACGTGTAATGGTTAGTCAGTTTCTCCCCCTCTGCCCCAACAACCATTTCTCCACTAGCGAGTTGAGTGAGCAGGCCACATGCCCCCATATGTTTAAGCAGGCTTTTGAAATCGCCTATATCCACATTACGGAACGGGCCTGTTTGACATAGCTGTGACCAGAGTTGATCGGCACGAACTCCGCCCCATTGCGCGGTAATTGCAAGAATCTGGTGTAGCAGCGTGGAGTAATGCATCTGCTGGGAATCGGCAGGCTCAAACCATTGTTTAGAGATCATCAATCTGATCATTGCCATCGACTGGACCAAATGCAGCCGTAGGTGGTCAACGATACTGCTAGTCACAGTGAGCTCATTTTCTGTAATTAGCATTCTTAGAACTGATGGGGAGTCGCGTCGCCCAGAACGTCCCATACGCTGACGCAGACTGGAAACAGTATGCGGAGGCGTAACTTGGATAACCGACTTAACCTTACCGATATCAATTCCCAACTCAAGCGTCATTGTACAAACAGCTGTTGTGGGCAAATTTCCTTTCTGAAGACGAGTTTCAAGCGCTTCCCGCAATTCCTTGGCAAGGGAACCATGGTGGGGAAAGAATTCATTGGGAACAATATGTTCCTCACACATGTCGCTCAGCGTGGCAGCAATGCTTTCAGTCCGCTTTCGACTGTTTGCAAAGACCAAATGAGAATCGCCACGGCAAAGTCTAAAAATGTCAGCGCAAACGTCATGTTCAGCTGAACTCTGAAGTTCTTCTTCTTTTTGGAGCACTCGCTCCAGATAACCTTTGACCTGTACCTGAAGAGTGGCCTCGCTCTTACTATCTGTAACAGTTACGCAGGGTAGTCGTTTGTCCGGGCGCAAAAGTTCGGGTACTTTCTCCAGTTCCCCCAGCGTGGCACTCAACGCAACGCGGGGAATTGGATTTACCAGGCGTCCTAACACATGGTCAATTCTATTGAGCAGAGAAAGCAGCTGTACACCACGCTCTGAGCCAATGAAAGCATGAAACTCATCAATAACGATGTATGCGACTGACGAAAACGCCTGTTTGAGCCAGCCCATTGAATTTATGAGCAAAGACTCAAGTGACTCAGGTGTAATCAGTAAAATGCCAGCAGGGTTTGTCCGAGCCTTCTTCTTTTTGCTTTGTGGTACATCCCCGTGCCAAGGAGTCACTGGCATTTCCAATGCATCTCCAAGGCTCTCAAGACGACGGTACTGATCGTTAATCAATGCCTTCAACGGACTGATATAGACGATGCCAAATCCATTAGTGAGATCTGCAACTGCCGAACAGGCAGGAAGAAAGAAAGCCTCTGTTTTACCCGCTGCTGTGCCTGCACTGATTAGCACGTCTCGATCACGGGCTAAAATTGCCGGGATAGAACTCTCCTGCAAGGGCCTTAATGTAGACCACCCCTGCTTGTAAACCCACTTACGGACGCGGGGATCGAGACTATCATAGGCACTGCTCATAATTTGAAGTTCGCCAGTCCGTCGTCGTCATCGCTTTCCTCTATAATGGCGTCATCCATTTCGCTGGGCCTGTCCTCTTCAATCGCCACACCCTCGATTAGTGTTTGCCAGTTCATCGTTCTGTTTTGTTCCAGCACGGCCAGCATGTCCAGGAAACCTTTTATGGTATTACGGGGGGTACGGAAGTAAGCGTCTCCAATGGTTTTACTACAGTGATGCAGAAATCCAGTCAGTGCCTCATCTGGAACCAGATAATTCTCTGGATCTCCGCCTGCATAAACATGACGAAGATTTCTCAGTAAAATATACAGTTCCTCAGGGGTGAGGCTGGCAAGATGCAAAGTGGGAGACGAGTAGTCAATCACTCCTGCTTTTTGCGCGAACCGATTTTCCGCCAGACGTGATTGGAGCGCCTCATAGCTGTAAAGACCTTTGCGAGGATCGAAAAGGAACTCTGGCGTCCCCCCGAGGATAAAACCAATATTCTCGGCTGAGCCTTGCAGGCAGTCATTCAGGATCCGCAAAATCTGTTCGTAGTTCGCTGTTCTTGCTTGCGTATTATTCAGTTTAAAGAGGTTCACCATTTCGTCGAGGCTGACCAAAAGACCGGCATAGCCTGCCTGGCGGACAAAAAGGCTCATCAGCTTCAAAGAGTCATAGAATGAAGCGTCTGAGATAATAGTCCGAACGTCGAGATCGTTACGGGCATCAGTTTTAGTGGTGTACTCTCCCCGCAACCAGCGAATAGCATTGGATTTTAGTGTTTCGTTATCCTGCTCATGCCCGCGCCAGAATGCATCAATGACCTTCGCAAAGTCATATCCGCCGACCATATCTGATAGTGCTGCCAGGCGTTTATGAATAACTGATGAAACCTCGGAGCCGTTCGTGTCAGCTTCCTTCCTTGCCTCCGTAACGAATCTTTCAACAACGCTAAGTAACGCATTACCATCCGGCTTGTTTCTGGTGGACATGTTTTTCATAAGCTCAGAATAGAGATTACGAGCCTGACCTCCCGATGAGTGAATGCGTCTGTCAGGAGAAAGGTCTGCACTGATTGACACCAGCTTCTTCTCTAGCGCAATAGAGCGCACAACACTCAGAAAGAACGTTTTACCAGAACCATATTCACCGATGATAAGTCTGAAGCTTGCACCACCGTCAGCAATCCTCTCAATATCCTGGTGGAGAGCGGTGATCTCATTCACGCGGCCAACCTGGATATGCTGAATGCCTATCCTTGGCGTTACACCTGACTTAAGTGACTGAATAATAGCGTCGCGTTCTTTCACTCTTATACGTGTTACAGACATTCACTATCCCTCTAATTCTTTGGCAATTTCCAGGTCAACCCAGATATCATCATCGGCATCGTCCAGTACCGGAGCATCAACCACCGCATAGGACCAGTCATTAATCACCTCAAGCGCACCGCCGAGCATCAAATTCAAATTTCCGCACAATTCTGTCGCCTCTTTCCGGGACCACTGTTCTTTCTCCAGCAAACTGCGATAAAGCTGGCTATGTGCGGAGTCTAGCCCCCCCGCCTCCGTTAATGAGGCTGGAGCGCTTTCTGGCTCTTCCGGTTCTTCTTCGGTGAAAATTGTGTTCAGCAATTTACGAACATCATCCGTGGCAGATTCGTGGCGGGCAAGTACATTAGCATCCAGTGTGAACCCTACTGCTGGCTGATCAGTTGGTACAGACGAGACGAGATCATGTTCAGTTGCGGAATGCTGATGGATATTGCTCGAGACAGATGAGGGATCCAGCCCCAAACTTGAATAAATCTTCTCAAGCTGTTTGATTTCGGCAGGCGCTATTGTCCTATCCGAACAGGCAACACTAACGATAACTTTACCCACAGCAGCTTTTTCCGCGGCCCCCATCAACTCAATCCTGCTTTTCATTCCTGTCATATTGGCTGGGGTATGAAGTTGCCACGTTAAATACGCATGTAGAGAGCGTTTTTCATCATCGGTGAAGCCAGTATTGTTGTTGATGGCATTCTCAAGCACTTTCTGTTCAGCTTGATCAAGAGAATCGTCAATCAAGGCGACCATCGCCCCTAATCTGAGCGTCATTACTGCTGAGATAAATTCAGAAGAAGGTGAGAAGCGTCCACCTTCGGCGGCAGGGAATAGAACAAGTGTCCCATCAACATCCGCCTTCACATGGTGATAATACGGGTCAGGTGCCAGACCGTAACCCATCTTCAGAGCAAAGGCCTGCATCAAATCGGCCTCTTTTTTATTGATCTTATTGGGGCAACTGGCATTCATATGTGCCCAAAAGTCAGCAACTGAGACTAACCCCTCCTTGACGAGGATCGCCTCATCAGCCCAGCGTTTGAATGAGCTTAATATTTTTTCTGCGCTTTCATTAACGATCTCTGAAGGGAGCAACATAATTGCAGCCGTATCATTGACTGACGTACCTTTCCTACCAAGGTAGCGACTATAAGCATCAAGTTCATCCGTACATATGTCGGCAAGAGCCATAATTTTCTGGACAGGGCTCTTCAACGCACTTGGATCAGGCAGGTCGGGAACAGGGAGTCGAACACCTCGCAAACTAGGACTTGCTGGTGTGTAATCTAACCTTAGGCGCGTTTTATTCGCCTTAACGACCATCCCTTCACCATATTTGAGGGTGTAACGCCGTTTGAAAAGCGCAGCAAACTCTTTAGCACAGCGGCGAGCCGGGGTACGCAGCGAATACTCGGTGTGGTTTATTACCCAGTTCAACGCCAGTTCAGCTGATACAGGAACTCCTTCATGTACAGTTTTTGCCAGAGCCAGCTTAAATTGCATGCTGTTGCTGAAACCTGAATTGCTATCGAGCTCAGTGGCTAAGCCCATGTTCGGGCGCAGAATAGACATGGCTTCGAGTAACTGGGCCGAATATCCACGGAATGAGCGGTTCTCAATGAATACGGATCTTAACCGAGCGACTTCTTTGAACAGATTACGGAACTCAGCATCAGGGAATTTTGGGTCAGTGGAATCTATGAGCGCTTTTCTTTCCAGGCCGTAGAGGTAGATAAAAACATAGCCGATAGGACACGATGGATCAGACCTATCGCTGGCGAGCCAACTGACATACGCACCGCGTGCTTCTGGGGAAAGAGAGGAAAAACTGGGCCAGTATCCTAATGAACTGTCCTCGTAAAGATAAGAAGTAGGTTTTATCTTACATGTGTCATCAATTAATGATGCCTCATTTCCATCGTCATAATAGCCGCCTGATTCCTGACCGGAGGGCTTCATACGTTGCCCCAAGTAAATGTGGCCACCGCTAATTGCTACACCAGCTACAGTTATCATCTCACCCGGAAGTACCCATCGAGCTAGTGCACCTGCTGACTTTGAGGTGTTCCGGTAATGATTGGTTGTCACCCGAAGTTCAACACCCCGGCCACCGCTCAATGTAAAAGTTGCAAGGTTATCGTCTTCACTATCATCGTTTCGCACAACCGTCTCTTTTTTCTTGATGTCAGCGAGCCATTCTTTTGGCGGTGCTTTCACGGGGCTTGAAGCATAAGACTTTGGAGATTTACGTTTTTTCTTTCTAAAAAACAACAAGTAAATTACTAAAATCGCCGCCAGAAACTTCAATAACTCCATGATATATAACCTTAAAATCATTCTCCATTCACATTTGAAATGTGGTAGGGAATGCATGGCAAGTGGATTAATCTCAAAATAATACGTCTAAATCGCTAGGGTTAAAAGCAAATCGCAATTAAAATTAACCAATTGATTTAAATGACAAAAATCATTGAATAATTTACTTAACCAGAAGTGAATTTTTAAGGAGTAAAAAGCCTGCTGGGCCATTCGCCTAAGAATGATGTTGTACTAATGCTAGGTTAACATACGAGCAAATATACTGCGGATGCAGAACTGACCGCTGTATGATGACATTTACCTAGTCGTTGAGAATTTCGGTAACTATTGGAAAGCCGTTAGAGACTGTACATTCTCGGATTTTAAGAGTAGCTGGTTTAGTTTTGTGTAATAGCTGCGTCAGGTCAAACCTGATCTATGAGCAGATATAGCGAGGGGCCCCACGCTGATTTTTATCAACTAATTAAGCTATGAGCTGAGTTGTGCCGAAGTTAAGATATCCTCATCACCTACGTTGATGAGCTGAAGAGCATCTCTGACGCCATTAATGCAGTTTATCCGGAGAGCGGATTAAGTTCTGTATCATTCACATGGTGCGTAATAGCCTGCGGCTCGTATCTTAGAAGGACTACAAAGCATTAACCCATGACCTGGGGTACCAGCGGCAGAGGCGGTTTTACACGACGAATACCATTGCCAGATTGGACAGTATGATCCGGCATACCATTAAAAAGTGCAAGGTACTCCCGACAGATTACTCATTAAAAAGTTGTATCGCTATCAACCCTGTCAGTATCGCTAAAAAGACGATGATGTTCAGGGGAGCTCGTATCGTCTTATTATCAGCTCTATGCTCTTCTGCACAGCCACATCTGAGAAAAGGCAGTCACATTGAATCACGTACGCGCTCTCAAGGTACCGGACTATCGATTTTGCGACACCCCGATACGTTTTTGTACTGCCTTCGCGAACGCCGCCTTCACTCTTTTGTCTTTGACTGACCATTCAGCCAACAACTTGCTCTGGCTTGCCTCCACCATTGCCGCGTCCCGTGAGTCGTTTTTATCCTGTGCGGAAGGCCATCCATGCTCCTCAATATAGGGCCTTAACGCTTTAATAATTGCGTTGATGGCATCGGTTTTAGTTTCCCAGCCCTCAGGTTGCGCTTCCAGGTGTTTTATCACTTCGTCTTTAACGCCATCAAAACGTGTCGCTTTGACCTTTCCGCCATAAGCAGAATTGAGTTTATGCCGTTCCTTGATTCTTTTACCTGCTGCGGATTCACTGCGTTTCAGACCGCGATCCAACAACGCGATAGCCTTCAGCATTAATTGCACCGCATGATCTGGATCAGATTCGAGAGCCGATGTTCCCTGCTCCCAGTATTGTTCAGCCTCAGACATATCGTTCCTGATCCCCTTTATCATCCATTCTGAAAGACTGAAAATTTTCAGATAACGCCGCCATTTTTTCTCTCCGTGCTCATCAGCAAGTCGCCGCGCTAAATCTTCATCCTTCGTTTGTCTCCCTGTTTGTAGCACGATAACAATTTCAGTATCTTTATTCAGCCATTGCCTGGCGATATGTTTCTGTCTGACCCCGAGATGAAAACGTAACGCTTTCCTCTTTTTACGAAATACGATGAGTAACTCATCAGGGGTAAAATCCCTGTCTAAATCAGCCATGAAGTCCCTCTTTTCGAATGACAATTTCTATACTCCAGTAAATTTCCTTGCCTGACACCTGGAACGACTCATTCTTGCCCTTAGCCAGACGCTTCCGACACCATTTTCGAAAAAAAACATTCTGTCACCAACAAAAAACGGGAAAAAAACCCTAAAAAAAAACCTATCTCGTTGTTATAAAATGCCTTTTTTGCTACAGCCACCAGGCGGGTGCCATTACCTGTTCCGGCACCATACAATTGCGTCCATATCGAAAGAACAGGGGGAATTAACAGATATGTCTGTACAAGGTATCAGGATACTGCGCATACGCGCCGTTGTTAACAAAACGGGCATCGCCCGCTCAACCATCTATGACTGGATCAACCCGAAGTCACCGCGTTACGACCCGACCTTCCCGAAACAGCGCAGGCTGGGTATGCAGTCCGTCGGCTGGCTTGAGTCAGAGCTAGATGCATGGCTGCTGGAACGCCAGCAGCCATCATAAGCGATGAGATAGTATTGGTAAAAATTAAAGGAGGATACGCAGGTTATATAACAACGTCTCTGATTTAAATATGCGCTCGCTGCGACATATTTTTGCCAGTTGCAAGGAAACAGAATGCGATTATTTATTGGGTAAGATTATTACTTTAAATAAATTTTGACGCTTGGCTATTTTATTATATTCACAACTAACCCGTTACTGAAAACAGTAACCAAGGAGAATATTACATGCAGAATTTACTGCCATACACTGTCATTCCGAAAATGCCGGAGCCTTATATTCCCGTACAAAACAGAACCCCGGAGGGTTACCCTGTCTGCGCGTTCCCGCCGGTGATGCGGGATGTCATTGATGCTCTTTATAACGAGACGGGTATCCCGGCGGAACTGATAGCGGGGGCCGTACTGGCAGCCGCTTCCCTCGCCTGTCAGGCTCATATTGAGGTGGTACCACCACACTCATCGGATCCGATGCACTGTGCACTGTATCTACTGACGCTGGCGGTCTCAGGAGAAGGTAAGACCAGTATCAGCAAAAAAGTGATGAAACCTTTTTACCGGTTCTCTGAGCAAATGAAGCAGCAGCACGACAGTCTGATGAAGACGCACCTGCGTGCTGACAATATCTGGAAAATACACCAGAAAGCACTGACCAGTAATCTGTACACTGCCATCAAAAACGGTTATGAGGGGATGGAAGAAGAACGGCTGTTAGATGAGCATGCAGAAACCCGGCAGCAGCCTCCAGCCCGTCTGGCGATGCTTTATGATGACACCACCGCAAAGGCGCTCCTGGAAGGTCTGAGCCGGTACTCTGAAGCCGGGGTGGTCTCAGATGAGGCAATTACCTTTTTTAAAGGGTATCTGAAAAACAACCTCGGTTTACTGAATAAAGCCTGGGACGGGGAGACCTATGAATACCACCGCCCGGGCGGCGAAGAGTACGATATCAATGCCTGTCTGACCCTGGCATTAATGGTTCAGCCTCCGGTCTTTGAAAATTACTGCCGCAACCACGGTGAACTCAGCAAGGGGAGTGGTTTTCTGTCACGGTTTCTTTACATCAATACCATCAGCACACTGGGTCGTCGCCGCACCAATACAGGTCACGCTCAGTCTGATGAAGCATTAAATGTATTCCACCAGAAAATAAACCAGTTACTTGATAAGCAGAAGGTGCGTTTTTATAGTAACGACTCGCAGAAACAAACGCTCAGGTTATCTGATGATGCGACCGCTTACTGGGCAGAAAAACAGTCAGAGCTCAGCCGTAAAGCAGCCCCCGGACAACAGATGGAACATATCAGTGAAATTGCAGCCAAAGCGGGGGCGAATGCCCTCAGGGTTGCGGCCATCCTGACATATATGTATTCATCTGAGAGTTTATGTATTTCGCGGGGGGTAATCCAGGCCGCCTTCAACATTGTGGAATGGCATCTTGAAGAAGCGGAAAGGCTTTTTTTCCCTTCTTCTGAACGGAATGCATTTATGGAAGACGTTTACGAGATGTTCAGGTGGCTTAAGGAGAAATTTCTCGATGATAAGGGATATCCATTCAGGAAAAATGAGGTAAACCGGAACGGCCCGAATCGGTTGCGTGACGCCAGTAAATCACAATCTGTTCTGGAGCAGTTAATCGCACTGGGTCTGATTTGTTTTATTCGTCCGGGCCGTCATTCTGCGGTGTATATTGCCATGCCTTCCCTGGAAGATCGCCACTCATGGTGTATTCCACCGGCATTCCTGGAGAACGGACATAATCCGATTATTGCATCGCCAGAGAATGTTACTGGCAGGTATGGTTTTGAATACTTTGACTTTAACAGGCTGGAATATTAATCGGGACACCTCACTACAGACACCCGAATGGCCAGAGCGTAAACCGGTTAAATGTCTTCGAAAAACAGCCACAGAGGCAAAAACCCCACGCCAGTCGCGACTGGTCGCAATCCGCGCGGGGTTTTCTCAGAATACAGTGCTAAAAAACAGATAATGACGACTGGTGGAAAGCTCTGTGGATATGAACCATTAATAGCCATCAAAACATGTAATTTAACACAATGTGTTTTGCTAGTGTATTTCTTACTCATTTGAGACAAATACATTAACATTTAATTAACGTTGATTAATAAATATATTTAATGAGATATATAAATAGCATCATTGTTATTAACAATAAAAGCAAAGATATTATCATATTAAATAAGAGTTTAATTATGGCCGTATGTAAAAGAAATAACTGCATGGCACAGATCGGCCATTCACCCGCCGAACGGATATTACGGCTATGCCCGGCACATTATCAGGGCAGACAGTTAAATGCAGCCAGACGAACGGAAAGAGCAGCATTAATATGCCAGTATCCCGCCTGTGGTATCAGTATATCTGAAACCCGCAATCAGTTTTATTGTTGTAAGGAACATCGGGATAAAGCCCGGAGGTTAATCGATGACGATGCTATTATAAGACTGGTTAAGCACTCTTACTGGCTCAATGTGGAAGCTATGCTAAAAAATAATTCCCTTGGACTGGGGAGTATCACCGGTCCGACGGATATTGCAGACCTCATTCGGTTATATCAGCGCAAAGCTGGCCACCAGAAAACGTATAATACGCTGAACGGGCACAGAGTTGCTGATACGACAAAAAGGTTAATCCCCTGGCTGGATCTTGAGCTATGCCACATTTACCCTAACTCTAAGGGCGGTGCAAATATCGCCAGAAACATTATCATCGCACCTGCTGCTATAAACCGAATGATGAAGGATTTTATCCCCTGCTGTCAGTCAGGAGTGCTGAGTGGCATAAAAGCAATGGAAACACCTCAACCGGTTAAATCGACCTTACTGAAAGCGTTAACGGATAAATACGGTTCAGATGCTGTACAGGAAGCATTGTACGGAGTTAAGCATCTTGCCTTTGCTGATTTAAGTCTGTCACGCAGGCTATTTGACACTGATATTTACGCATTCCCTCCACTAACCCGTCTGTTAAAAGAGGAAGCCTTACGCCTGAATTTGATGTCACTATGGGAAACGCTGGTTTGTACCGAAGTCAGCGTCTGGCTTAATGCCGGGCCTGCGAATGAATTATTTTCCGTTGCCGCGTTTCATGCGTTGCTGAACGGCGACGGCGACCGCCTGCTGGAGCAATGTTATCGTTTAGTCGATGAAATCAGGGTGAAGCACAAGCGGGGGTCTCAACAAATCTACGACGAATTTCAGCATATACTCAGCCAGTACATGGCAAAATATTTTCACATTGACACCAGCGACCACAGAGCCTGTAATCTCTTCTATAACCGCTTTTTTAGTGTTCCTCCTGTCACAGAGGACGGTGTCTGCGCCATACCGCCTCAGTGATGCATTTCCTCAGCCTGTGTTCAATAAAATCTCAGATATATATCACCCTTCTGAAGTGAAACCGGACCATCGATAAACTCGGGCGAGGTTTACGGTAAATATATTTACTGAACCACGATCAATTTTGTCGATCGGTTCGATCGAATTTCATCGTTGTCCCCTTCTTTTTTGCAGCTATAAAATCCCAACGGGATGCTTATGACTGTCTGTCTTCTACTAAAAATCATGCAGATACCCTTTCCGGGTAGCGTTTTACGAAAACCAGAGGTGCACAAAAATGAACAGAAAAATGATTCACCCTTTACTACTGACCTGTGCGCTGGTACCGACAGTGGCAATGGCCTTCGGTAATCAAACCACCTGGACCCGGGGCTGGGGTCAGGGAGTATCAGAGTTTGTTATCAATGGGGAAAGTCAATCGCAACTGTCTCTGACCTGTGAGGATTACGGCTCGCAACCGGCCACAGTCATATTCACTGACGCCAGCGGGCATCAGGTCAGTATGGATGAAGATAAAAGCCTTCAGGTCAGTATCGACGGTGGAGCCCCCATCGACATCAGCGAATCTGGCAGTCGAGTGGGCGGTAATAACCTGGCGCTGGCCTGGGCTCAGCTACGTAATGGCAAACAGGTCTCAGTAACCGGAGACGGTGTTAAGGATGCCACATTCACGCTGGCTGGGGCAGCAAAGGTATTGCCAGTATTCGGGACCCACGGCTGCGTGGGTAAAGATGCACTCTAGCCTGCATCTGAATTTAATACCTGTTGATTACGTTATTTTTAAAAGGAACAGTTTATGAAATTTAAACACATGCTGGTGCCCGCACTGTTTGCACTGTCAGCCCTGGCGCTGGCTGAGCCAACGCCATCCATCAAAGTGGAGACCAGTAATCAGGTTCACCCTGCCGGAACACGCTACGTCACGGTCGTGGTCACTGCACTGGATAACACCGTGAAAGTCGAAAATATTGACGTGAACCGGGGAAACTGTCGCATTGCCAACCAGAAATATCTGTACTCCAGCAATAAAGAAACTATTTTGCCTGCCACCCTGCGTTACGGGCAGTCCGTCAGCGTGAGTTTTTATAATAACTGCGTGGCTTCAGAAGTCGTCGTCACTACTGATAAGGGGGGATGGCGTTACACTTACCACTGAGTCCCCCGCCCCTGATTAACGTTTCCCAACCTAAAAAATGCCACATGACCAATGGGCTGCCGCTGCGCAGTCCAGAGTAAATCCTATGACCTTTCTGAAAATGCTGGTGACGACCCTGGCCCAGGCACTGACCTGGTGCGGCGGGCATCAGGCCCGTCAATTTATTGAAATTCGTCTGCGTCAGGCAGGCTACGATGACAGCAGCATTGATACAGCCCGGGAAGCGGTCACGTTGCTGGTCACTGCACTTATCACCGCCCTGATGGCGCAGATACTGAAGATTCTGGATACGCTGTAATCCCGCCCTATCCGTTCATTGAGAACAACACATCCAGCCCCTGCCTCCTCACGGAGCAGGGGCTTTTGCTTTTACGCCTTCAGATTAATCAGATGAGGAATCAACTATGCGATTAGCCAGCCGTTTTGGTCGGGTGAACCAGATTCGCCGTGACCGTCCCTTAACCCACGAAGAACTGATGCAGCATGTCCCCAGCGTCTTCGGGGAAGACAAGCACGACTCCAGAAGCGAAAAGTACACCTACATACCCACCATTACCCTGCTGGAGAACCTTAAACGTGAAGGGTTCCAGCCATTCTTTGCCTGTCAGTCACGAGTGCGCGACCAGAGCCGACGGGAACATACAAAGCATATGCTGCGCCTGCGTCGTGCCGGTCAGATAAACGGTCAGCAGGTACCGGAAATCATCATTCTGAATTCGCACGATGGCGCATCAAGTTTTCAGTTACTGCCGGGAATATTCCGAAGCGTCTGCACCAATTCGCTCGTTTGCGGACAGTCGTTTGGCGAGATCCGCGTGCCACACAGGGGCGACGTTGTCGGGAAGGTGATTGAGGGGGCCTATGAGGTTCTCAGCGTCTTTGACCGGGTGGAAGAGAAACGTGACGCCATGCAGTCCCTGCAACTCCCGTCACCCGCACAACATGCACTGGCTACAGCGGCGCTGACATATCGTTTTGGGGAAGAGTACCAGCCAGTAACCGAAGCGCAAATTCTTGCATCCCGCCGCTGGCAGGACGAGAGCGATGACCTGTGGACCACTTACCAGCGCATTCAGGAAAACCTGCTGAAAGGCGGGCTAAGTGGCCGTACCGCGCAGGGTAAACGTACCCACACCCGCGCAGTAAACGGGATTGATGGAGACGTTAAGTTAAACCGTGCGCTCTGGGTGATGGCGGAGAACATGCTGAACCTGTTGGACAGGTAATCACCCGCGCCCCACCACCGAAATCAATCCCCGGCCCGACACTTCCATTCAACATCTCCATGCATAAGGAAAATTAACATGACCGACATTATTAATATTAACGATAACCATCAGCGACCTCTGCAGGCTGGCGATAACGGTTCTGCACCTGCTCTGGCAGCCACGCCCGTACCGGACGAACAGCGTGTGGAATTCTGGCCGCAGCACTTTGGCAACATCCCGCAGTGGATAACCCTTGAACCTCAGGTCTTTGCGTGGATAGACCGGTTCTGCGCTGACTACAGCGGCGGTATCTGGAATTTTTATACTCTCAGCAACGGCGGGGCCTTCATGGCTCCGGAAACGGACAACGATGCCTTCTGGTCGCTGTTCAACACCATGAATGGCAACGCCGCAGACATGAGCGCCGAAGCTGCAGGGATTGCGGTCTGTCTTATCGCTTACAGTCATCATGCATGCCGCACAGAATGCGACGCCATGACGGAGCATTACTGGCGCCTGCGTGACTATGCGCTGCATCACCCGGAATGCAGCGCCATCATGCGCATTATCGACTGAGCGTTCCGCCATGCCGTATGAACTGTCTCACCTTAATGACCTGTGGGATGCGCTGGGGAAAACAACGGTCGGGGATGAGGACGGTGACCTTGTGACCGACGAACCCTTCCTGCATTTCCCGACAGGTACCCCTCTCTTCCATATCTGGTCATGGTTTGAATCCCTGCACGACGGGTTCGTCGTTGCCGTGAAACTGTACAACACATCCGTCCCGGATACGTCAACAGACAGGAAAAGCAAATGAATACCACCACGTGTCCCCCCGACAGCGGGGAAATATCTCCCACCGCACAGCGCACCATCAGACGCGCACTGACCCTGCTGGAACGCCAGTTACGCGAACCCGGCGAGGCATTCACCTCCTGCCAGGCGGTCCGTGACTGGCTCCGTCTGCAGCTCACCACGCTGGAGCGTGAAGTCTTCATGGCGCTCTTCCTTGATAACCAGCATCGTCTTATTGCTCATGAAACGCTCTTCACCGGCACCATCAACCATACGCAGGTACATCCCCGTGAAGTGATAAAGGCAGCACTGAAACACAATGCGGCTGCCATCGTACTTTCACACAATCATCCTTCAGGTTATGCGGAACCCGGCCATGCCGACCGACTGCTCACTGGCCATCTGAAACAGGCACTTAAACTCGTGGATATCTGCCTGCTGGACCACCTGGTCGTGGGAGGCATGGACATCGTCTCGTTTGCCGAGCGAGGCTGGCTTTAGGGAGAGAATTACGATGAAAATCATCAGCAAACGTCAGGCAATGGCGATATACCGCCAGCATTCTGAGTCCCGGCTGTTTCGTTTCTGTACCGGGAAATATAAGTGGTCCGGCAGTATCTGCCATTACCACGGCAGGGAAGTGCAGGATATCCGGGGTGTGCTGGCCGTGTTTGCTGAACGCCGACAGGACCGCAATGGTCCGTATGTGATCCTGCGCAGCGTCATCCTGAACTGACTTACCGTTAAGGAGTACTTACATGCAGAAAGCAACCCGTGTAATCAACCATAACATCACGGAACCCTGGTGGGGCCTCAGACGCAACATCACGCCGTGTTTTGGTGCACGGCTGGTACAGGAGGGTAACCACCTGCATTACCTTGCTGACCGCGCCAGCATTGCCGGGACATTTAATGACGCAGATTTACGCCATCCGGACCAGGCATTTCCGGTACTGATGAAGCAGATGGAGCTTATGCTGACCAGCAATGAACTCACGCCCCACATTCAGCGCTGCATCACGATCCACGCAAAAGGGCTGATATGTGAGGCCGATACGCTCGGTTCCTGTGGCTATTTGTATATCGAAATTTATCCGGCGTCTGCAACAACCGCATAAACCCCGGACGCTTTTCCTTCGTCAAAAGAGTGCAAACCATGCAAATACAATCCCTGCCCCCTCAAAGGGCGGCATCGTCACGTCTGTCATCAGTCAAAATCTGGCAAAAATTACTGGAGTATCTGCTGGAGCAACACTACGGCCTTACCCTCAACTACACACCGTTTGGCAACGACAGTGTGATCCAGAAACACATTGATGCGGGAATCTCACTGTGTGACGCTGTGAATTTTATCGTGGAAAAGTACGACCAGGTGCGTACTGACCGTCACGGCTTCAGCGTGAAAGAGCAGTCTCCGTTTATCGGCAGCCTTGATATGCTCCGAGCCCGGAAGGCTACCGGGCTGATGACCCGCAAGGGATATAAAACCGTTACTGACATCACAGGTGGCAGATTCAGCGGAGGGAAATAATGACGTTAGCCCTGATCGTTGACGCCAACACCGTCAGCGATCAGCCCCTCAGATACCAGTACAAAGACTGGCACTTTTATCAGATCTCCATTAGTTGAAACAGATGTTCGCTCAAACAGCGCGTATGGCGGTAACACCTTAACGGAGATATCCGTCTGAGGTAGAAGAGGGTGTGGCAGGACGCCGCCAGAACATCAGGGGCCGTATCGTCTGTCAGGATGGGGCTTAATTCCGGGGCGTTCAGTAAAATGAAACATTTCTCCGGGAGCATGCCGTCGGCATTTCCTTTCGGAAAACTACCGCCCAGATACAGTAACACAGCCAGCAGGCGAAACTGTCGGGTGAGTACCGTTTCAGTGTCCCAGTAATGTGCGGCTATCCACAGGCATTCCCGCAGCATAAACTGTCGGGTCCGTCGGGTGAGGTCACCGCCTTTATCATACCAGTGTTCGACGATATCCCTTGCGGAGCGAATGGAGTCATCACCCGTTGTCGCAGTTTGCCACGACCGCGCCAGAAGCGTTGCGATATCCATGGATTAACGCCGCACCTGCGAAACGGCTGCGGGAGTATTGCGGACACCAGGCAGATAAATATTGCGGACCAGCTTCAGGAGGAAAAAGACATCGCTCAGGTTGCTCACGCCGGATACCAGATGGCGAAGGGCTATCCGCGCACGAAAACGCGCCCGGACCGCCAGCCGGTCATTCACCTTGCGCCGGTACAGGCCCAGAAAATGGCGGCTTTCCACCAGCGCATGCCTGACCAGCGCTCGTCTGACAGATCGGTACTGCGTCTGTGTACTGAGTGCCAGAATATCTGCAATCACGTCGCAATAGCTGAACGCGCGGATATCGTAATAATCCGGGCTGTGGGTAATTGACGCCGGGTTATTCACCCACAGGTAATCCTGTCTGTCAGAGAAATAAAATCGGCCATCTGCGGCGGCAAGCTGTATCGTCCAGAGAATGTCCTTGTGGCTTTTCCCTTCCTGGAATCGCAGGTCATGCTCGCGAATATACGCTGAACGGATTATCTGCAGCCACAGATAATGCGGCCATTCCCTCTGACTGACGCAATGGCATATCCACTGCTGACCCGTCAGCGTCTGACCGTAAGGCTGTCTGCGGTGAACGGTATGCCGCAGATGTCCGGCGCTGTCTGTATGCCGGGCATTGAAAAGGACGACATCGGCCTGTGCTTCGCGGGCTGTGCGCAGCCGCTCCTGCAGAAAATCTGCCACAACCCGGTCATCCGCATCTAGGAACACCGCCCATTCACCACGGTGAATCGCCAGTGCAGCATTACGGGCAGCATACACGCCCTGATTTTCCTGACGAATGAGAATAAGCCGTTCATCTGTAATGGCGCTGAGTAGCGTCCATGTTTCGTCGGTTGAACCGTCATCCACAACAATGATTTCAGTACTGAGCGTTGTTTCGCCAAGCAGTGTATGGACCAGAGCTCCGATGCTGTCAGCTGCATTGAAGGCAGGAATGATGACGCTGATATCGATGTTGATTTTCATTGATCAAAGGGAATGTAAACAGAGGGAAGCTTCAGAGTTGTTACCCCATCAGGGGCAATAACCTGCCGGGTAAGAAACATTGTCAGGAAGAGCGTCCCGGTGATTTTCGTGCTGGTGTGGACACCACTCGTTTTTCTCTGATTTCCTGGTTAACCACCATCAGACAGCCATCGCAAAATTCTTTATCAAGCCCGAAAATCCGGTCCAGAATGCTTCTTTTCTTGTTACATCTGGCACATCTTTTCATTCCATCACCTGCTGTCGCATTCCCATGCCGTGCCCGCAGGACAAAAGAAGTCCGCCCGCCAGAAGACAGGAAATAAATTAATAAACAATACGTTAAATGAGCTTTTTGGAATTTATCACAGGCACTACCGGGCCGGATAATTCATTTTGCAGATCAATTTTTACTAATCGATCGGTTTAATCGATCATCTTTTTCACTCTGCGTTACACGCCATCCGTTTTCCTGCTCTCTTTACCGGCGCGATGGGTTTGTCGATCAGGAAAGGATGCACTACCAGTTGGATAGTCAAACCATTCTCGATAACTGACATTATGTGGAATAGAAAATCTACAAAAATTATTAATGCTTTGAATGGCTGCTATGAGCAGACATGTCTGCCCCCTGATCGACTCTTTCGTGCCAGGAGCGGACATAATGAATGCTATGGCTTATTAGATCGGATATCTAAAAGCTCATGGCTCGTCTGGATGGAATAATTTCAAATGTTAACTGCAAGATAATAAGTATAGTGATTGAGACCAACCTGCACCTTTTATAATTACATTTGAATTCTTGTAACTTATATGATACGAATCACAAAAATCAATATTGTAAATATAATAAGGGCTTACACATGTTTAGGGTTTTGTTAGCTAGTGTTCTTTGCTTAAGTTTAACAGGGTGCGGATTGCCTAAATCCCATGCCAAAACTGAACATGAGTTTCTGATTACCCCAGGTATCGGCATAAAGAATCTGTCCTTAAATGACTCCATTCAGCACGCCAAAACCCAATTCTCCGGAGAATTTGTAGTAAAGGATGGTTACTTATTGCTTCCCACTAAGGGATTAGATGCGTCATATGGAGAGGATGGAAGAATAAGAGCGATTTTCCTCTACTACAAGTTACCAAGATATGTGACTTTTGACGGTATAACTGATAAGGGTATAGGAAAAGATAGTTCTATAAAAGACGTTCTTAAGGCTTATGGACACCTACTCGTGAAGGCGATAGTATAATTGACCTGCCCCCAGGATTAGATACAACGCTCACTTAGTAATGTCGGATCCTTCACTATCAGAATTACCCTTTCTCCAGCCCGCCGCAAATTCAGACGGCGTCTGATAATTCAGCGTGGAGTGCGGGCGACATTCGTTATAATCCTGACGCCATTCACTGATGGTTTTCCTGGCATGACTGACGTCACTGAACCAGTGTTCATTCAGGCATTCATCGCGAAAGCGTCCGTTAAAGCCCTCAATAAATCCGTTCTGTGTCGGCTTGCCGGGCTGAATAAGTCGCAGCTCCACGCCATGTTCAAAGGCCCATTGATCGAGCGCGCGGCAGGTAAACTCCGGGCCCTGATCAGTTCTTATCGTAGCCGGATAGCCGCGAAACAGCGCAATGCTGTCCAGTGTCCAGAATACGCGTGACCTGCACGCCTGAAATCCCAAAGGCAACAGTGATAGTCAGGCATTCCTTTGTGAAGTCATCGACGCAGGTAAGGCACTTGATCCTGCGACCGGTAGCCAGGGCATCCATGACGAAATCCATCGACCAGGTCATATTGGGCGCCGCCGGGCGGAGCAGCAGACGTTCTGTTGCCAGCCCTTTACGACGACGTCTGCGTTTTACGCCCAGCCCGTTCAGATGATAAAGGCGGTACACGCGCTTGTGATTAACATGAAGCCCTTCACGGCGCAGTAACTGCCATATGCGGCGGTAGCCAAAACGCCTGCGCTCCAGTGCCAGCTCAGTGATGCGCCCTGATAAATGGGCATCAGCAGCTGGACGCTGCGCTTCGTAGCGGCAGGTCGACAGGGATAAACCTGTGAGTCTACAGGCGCGACGTTGCGACAGACCAGTCGCATCACACATCAACACCACGGCTTCGCGCTTCTGGTCTGTCGTCAGTACTTTCGCCCAAGAGCCACCTGAAGCGCCTCCTTATCCAGCATGGCTTCGGCAAGCAGCTTCTTGAGTCTGGTGTTCTCTTCCTCAAGCGACTTCAGGCGCTTAACCTCAGGCACCTCCATACCGCCATACTTCTTACGCCAGGTATAAAACGTGGCGTCGGAAATGGCATGCTTGCGGCAGAGTTCACGGGCAGAAATCCCGGCTTCAGCCTCGCGGAGAATACTGATGATCTGTTGGTCGGAAAAACGCTTCTTCATGGGGATGTCCTCATGTGGCTTATGAAGACATTACTAATATCGGGGTGTACTAATCAACGGGGAGCAGGTCACTAAATCCATCAACCCGGCTCAGAAGTCTCTTTGCTTTTGAGATAAGAGTCGTATTTCCACCCGCAGCTTTTGTCAATGCTGTAGCGATGACTTCAAGTAGGGCAGCACGAGCATCGTCGTAGCCCTGATAAAGCCAAGAGTCAAAATTAATTACTATCCAATCTTTGTCATCTTGCTCAAGTTTTTGCTCTATCAGTTTCAAAAGTGAAGATTTGCCAGCCCCCCAGTTACCAAAAATGCCTATTGATACTGGCAACATATTTTCGGTAGTAAGCACATCTACTGCTAGCTGAGATACTTCACCAAAATTTAGGTAATCCTCTGATGATTCCTTATCTGACCACATCTATTATTTATCCTTTATTTCTCTCGACTGATGGAAGTTTCAAATCAACCAGGGCAAAGTTTTTTAAAGATGTATGTTTCGGTTCTCAACTTGTTAGGGGTTTAACTCAACCATCTGATTTTACTTTAAATTCTCGGATAAGTGATATGTCCTAGGATCGCACAAATCAGCCTGTAATCGGCTACATAGAAGACCTCATGGTCCTCAGTACTTTGCTCACCGATGAAGAAAATCTGAGCCCTGTCTTTTAGCTTTTTCTTCCCCGCATCCTTCGCTTCTTCTTGGGCGGCCTCCAACTCGTTTCGAAGTGCTGTGCGTTTAGCTTGGGACCAGCCGCTCCATTCCACATGGAGTTTGTAACTTCGAGAAGGCCTGAGCTTTCCGGATTCATCTTTAACCCATTCTCCCGAAAGAGGAATGACAATCCGATTCTCATCTTGCTCAAATTTCTGCCACAACAACTGTGAGTAGAAAACTCGCGGTTCCGGATAGGGCTGAATCGGATCTTTAAGTTTTTTAAAGACAGTCATGTAAGTATCGGCATCAATATCCGGTATATGTAGTGACATACCTCGATCATACGGGAAGCGAATAAACGCTCTACAAATCTGACGAATAGCATTAACCGGACGACGCGATTGCCGAGTTGGGGTATTGCCTTTACTGGATGTTGATGATGCAGAACGTGTTGTGCTCGAATTGTTTTCACCACCCGTTGAGTCAGGATCAACAACTGGACGTTTTTCAATCAACTTTAACCCTGCTGGCATCAAACCCGGTGCGCTGTCCAAGAGATGGCGGACGCTTTTCTTCTGGCCCTGCTTAGCAACAGTGCTCTCAGCATCAGCATCGCAGTTAATGTGTTCTTTTCCTGGCATTTTATTAAACGACGGTCTTTTCTTACTGCCTTTTTGCCAAGCGGAAGGATACATTTCGATTCCGCATCCCCAGCAGACATAACCACTGGTATCAACGATATCCAACAACCAGAGCTCTTCAGCATCCACTTTTTCTCCGGTGCGTTTGTCACGAGCAGATTCCATCCTTTCCTCCTAAAATGAACAGCCCTCGAGTTTTCTCAGGTTGAGATCCCAACAGCCCTGCTTTATCACCTGGCCCAGCGCTGTTAGGTTACCTGGTTATCCGCATCTCAGATGCCGTCACCCCTTCAGGTGTTGGAACGAGTGACCACAAGCGTGCATCAATGCCATCATTTTGCAGTTTGCGCATGAAATAACGCGCCTGAAGGGCATCATGTGTTGCAATTACAACCTGGAAGCCATGATCAACTATGTAATCACGCAGTAAATCGAATACGGACGCTGCGTGGACCAAGTCATGATGCTGTGTTGGGTCATCCAGAAGCAGGCAGCGCCATGAGGACCACTGGTGTTCCAATGCCATGGAGAGCAAGAAGGTAAGCTGTAGATCAGTTAGCTGAGCTTCGCTGGCTATCGCCGGAACCGGTACTGACTCCCCATGTAACGGAACAGATACTTCAGCATGTTCCTTTCTGTAGATACTGCGAAAACCCAAACTGGTGCCAGTAAAGCGCTGTTCTCTGACTACGCGTTTGAGCAAAGCCTGCCACCTTGGAACGACAGAGAGCACATGTTTTTGTACATTCGAGATCTCAGTAGATAGGCAACGATTGAGCGTCTCCATCGCTTCAGATAATTGCAGCAACTGCATCTGATTTGTTCTCTCGTTATCAATTCGCTGGCTAAGACTTGTAGCGAATTCCTGCTCCGATGATGTTCCTCGGCGACGATCTATAAGCCCTTGTGCCAAACGAGTCTGTTCCAGCTTGCTCCAAGTACCAATCTCAATTTTGAGTGTTTGTAACTGTTCTGAATGTCGGGACAGGTCAGCAACGGATGACTGCAGTTGAATCTCTTTACTGCTCGCCACTTCGAGAGCGGGATCGCCGGGAAAGGACAGTTGTCTCCATGAATACCGGATTGAGGCTAACTGAACCTGAGCGTCAGTGATCTGCTTTTCGAGGCCATTTATCTTATTATTAACTTCAGCTAAAGGGATATTCTGTCTATCCAATGCAGATTGCTCAGCCTCAATTTTTGATTTTAATTCAGCTAGTTGAATTGTATTTTTGTTTTGTTCAGTGGATAAATCAGCCAGCGTTTTTGAAGGGAGTGCCCCTGCTGTTATTGCAGCTAATGCAGCGGTTGTTTGTTCAAGGCTAGCCAAGACTCCGGCCCGATTCTGCCGCGCAGTATCCAGTTCGCGAGTCGACGATTGGTATGCGTTTTTAGACGCTTCCAATATTTCAGGTGTCGGTAAGGGGGCAAGGTTAAGCTGTTTTTCGTCAAGCTGCTGTTTAGCTGAAGCATTTGATTCTTCGCGACGTTGGATAGATGCTTTCGCTAGTTGTACCGTATCTCCGTCAAGAAGGATGTTTGTTTTGAGTTGATTGATCTCCGCTACTGAGCGAACGATATCGCCTCGCAGTTCAACAATTTTACTCTGGCACGTTTTCAATTCTGTTTCGGTATGCGTCACTGTTTCTGTGCATTTCCGCAAGTGATCGGATGCTATTTTAACGCGCTGTTCTGCTTCGATGACTTTGGGGTCTATAGCCTCTAATGATCTAGTAACGCGTTCATGAAGAACGGCAGCGCCGTGCTCCACTCCACATAAAGGGCAGTCCCCTCGATCCTCTGGTAAATGTGCGGCAATGGTGGCTACGGATTGCCTTATAGAGTCAGCAGTAGACGTGAGCATCTCATGGAACTGCTTCGCTGAAAGCTCATCTGTTTCAGCTGATACCTTTAACGAGTTCGCGGTATGGAGATGCTCCTGAAGTACACGCTCCTGAATTTCCTCATTGCTAACCAAGTCGGTAATTGTCGCAATATGTTGAAGAATGTCTTCCCAGCGCTTGATAAGTTGATGAGCAGTAAGTACTTCACTATCTACAAGCTGCAGAGACTTACGCTGTTTATTTATAAGTTCATGCTCAATACGGAGCTGTTCGTTCCCCTCATGTACGTGCCTCAAGGCTGATGCTTGAGACTGGGCGTCGACCAACGCTTTGTCAGCTGACGCCAAGTCAAGCTTACGTTGTTCGAAGGCCTCTTTGGTTCGCGCCTCACTATTGAGCCGGTTAAGCTGCTGTATAATTACATCACGTTCTGCTTCAGCTGTGACGAGTTCCTTCTGGAGTTTATCTTTTTTATCAACTAGCTGAGATCGTACCTGTTGTTTTTGTATCAGCTCCTCTTTAGCAGTTATAAGCGCATTACCAAGCTGCTCAGAACGCGCTTGCTCAGAAACGAACCGGCCAATTAGTCCATCCACTTCCATAAGCGCTGAAATCTGTTCGCGAAGTCGGCTCAGTTTTGCTTGTACTGTTTGCTCTAATGCATCGTGCATAGTTTCCAGATTGCTGATACCCACTGGCGGAACTAATAAACCTACTGGCAATTGTTCTGCACTCTGAGTATTGCGAGCGATGTCTGAGATTGATTCTGCGATGTTTTCTTTACTGCGCAGGGCCCCCTGAGATTGTGATGCGGCCTGGTCCCGATCAAGAATCAGACTTTGCCATTCCGCAAACTCAGCTTCCAGCGCCTCAAGGGCTCCCTTTGCATGCTTCAGCTTCTCAGTGAGAACGCGGCGAATGCCGCCAAGAGCATTACTAACGAGGGTTCCATCTTTACCGATTGGCAAGCGAGCCAGTTGAGCGCCCGCAACTTTTGCATCCGCTTTGACCAGCCATTGTCCCTCGCGCTGATCCAGTAAGTGGGTAAGTCTTAATAAAAAGGGGATGTCCTCCGACTTCGTATCCGGAAAAAGAGAGCTTAAATCACCAGTCCTTTCGACGTTACCTCCGTTGCTCACCTGCGCAGAGGCTTGTACATCCCCAAAATCCAAGACCACCTTAGCGACTGTCTGGCTGTCCCTGATAATGGGTGAGAGATTCTCGCCTAGACGAGAAATATTACCCGTGAGGCTAAATTCGATCGCTTCGAAGAAGGCCGTTTTCCCCGTACCGTTAGGGGCCAGTAAAATGGTTGCACCGCCACTGAGCTCAATTTTGGTGTCGGTACCGTATCGGCGGACGTTTGAGAGCGTGATAGATTTAAGTTGTTTCATTGAAAGTCCCGTTCTCCAAACATCATATCCCTCAGCGCATTAACAATTTCATCGCCAGATTTCTCAGAAAGCAACAATTCACGCCATGTTTCGAGGTGAGGTTCTACCCAGGAATGTGCTTGACTCATCGAGTTCAGAGACGCTAGCAGAGGATCGCTGATATCATTCCCACCTCTCGCAGGTGTTAAAGACGCCAGAAAACTTCGATCAAGGAAGGAGTCAATATCTTCCTGCTTTCTGAGTACCACCTTCCTGCAAAATCGATCGTCCGTTTCAAAACGGGCAGCATCTTCTGACTCAACTCCATCGATGAGCATAAACATGTAAAGGTCTGCTGTCTGCGGCTCTGCAAGTATGTCCCGGATATCAGCGGCCCACCGGAAAGCACTCTGGATATTATCCACGTTACTAGGAAATGCTGTGATCAGTACTGTTCGCCATCCAGCATTTTCCCGATTAATGCGCCTGAGTTGTATTACAGTCATGCCGATATCAATTGAGGGTGAAACCATTTCGTCCACATCTGGAAAATGAACTTTATAGCGGCCCTTAGCACGCTCGGTTATAGCAGTAACGAGTTCTTGGATTGTCGGCATTTCAGGATCCCTTCGCATTCTTCTCAATGGCCAAATCACGAGCGAGCTTTCGATCTTGCCACTGCTTAGTGAAATGTTGGCGTACGGAGTCAAGTGTTCCGTTATGTAAATGACGAAACATACCAGACCGCGTGATGAGCAGGTGAGGTTGACGCTCCGCGGCCATACTGGTCGCGGTCTCTGCGTCGTCAGCCATTCCTATATTCAATAATTCTGATGGGGATGTACTCACACCCGATAAGATAACGATGGGATCCGGATTAGGGCCAATAACGTCTATTAACGGATCATCAGAAAGCTCACGTACTCCCGAAAAACCACCCGCAGGACCAGACCAGTACTTAAGAGCAATGCTCAATACTGGGCCACCTTCCTGAAAAGATTCCCAGTTATTACTGCCCTCAGGCAAACCCACTGCAACCAGTAATAAGGTTTCAACAGCGGTAACAAGAAGATTTAAAGTACGAAGGCCCAGGCGAAGCGCATGCTTTTCATTTTTTCTCTCAGTTTTCGGATAGAGAAGCTGCTCCATGAATTTTCGGCGGTTTTCAGGTGCAGCTGAGAACCCGCTCAGCCATGACTGCCAAACCGTCTCCATCGCATCTGCTAGCGCCAAATCTGAGATTAAGCCAAGTTTTTCTGAAACCCCTTGGAGAAGGCGTTGCCACAGCACGTCGTCCATGGCTTTAGCAAGCGCTTCAGCTTCACCTCGAGCAGCACTTAATGTCTTAAATTCATAATCCTGTGCACACGATAGGCGTTCGGCATTTTCAAGCCAAGGCAGGTCACTGAAGTCATGTTCTGCACAGCCAAGTGTGTGTCCAATTTCATGACCAACGCTACTGCGCCACGCTGGTTCACCTAACATCAGCCCCTGACTGCCTTGGGGTAAATGCAAAGCCATACGCACAATGGCAGAAAGAAGAGTCAGATTATCGCCTGCTGGGGGGGAGTAATTGGCATACACTCTGAGCTTGCGGTTACCGGGCTCACGGCTCCACATGTGCTCAACGACTCCTTTTGCGGACCTTTCTGTTGGACCGGCAAGATCAAGCGTTCCGGCTAATGACCAAGTTTTACTAGTCATAGTAGAACCATCGCTTAACTGATACTGCACCCAAGTTTCAAAATCAGGGCGCAGTTCACTTCGCAGTTCCTGGACGACGTCATGGCATCCCAAGGCTGCTACGTCAGATGTTTCTGCCGCGATATAGGTAATTAAACGGTCCAGTGTACGATTCGGATCGCTGAAGTAACGGCCAAGCGTGTGAATTGTCCGATCTTTTAATGCCGCATCGTTACCGATACAACTGATTTGAACCCGGCGAAGGACATTTCGTATTTGGTTCCAGTCTTCGAATCCGCACCAGGTTGTTAGCCATTGATAAGCCCTCGTGGTTGGGCCATCCTGACGCTTAGCTAACTCCTCTACACTGAGTCCTGTTTGGCGACAAAGATCAGAGACTTCTTCTAAATGATTAACTGTAAAATTATCTTTTATCTGAAGGTGCAGACCCACGAGGGTGAGTCTGAACTCACGGTTGGGAGATTCATCAAGTTTTCCCGCTTTCGCGATTCTGGCAAGACTGGAAAACGCCGAGTCTAAAACGGAATTAGCTGGAGAGGTGGGTGAGGAACCCTTTCTGGGTTTTTTAGCGAGTTGTACAGCTTTATCAGGATCTTTGGTACAAAAGTCAGTTGACTGGCGTTTGATCTGTAAATGCTCATAGTGGTCTGTGGTGTGCATAATTACCACATCGTCCCACTCGTCAATGCCACCTTGTTCAGCACCAATCGACAGAGGCGACAGCCTTCCACTTAAGAATTTCTCAAGCATGTCCGCCAGAAGTTGAGCTATCACCAGCTTTTCGTAGTCAGACTTCCGCTCTAACCGGAACCTTCTGAGCATTCAGATTTTCCTTATTGCATTTTCTGCCCTGAAAAAATATCGGATATGCTAACTGAATTAGCAAGGGTTTTATAGAGAGCTTGATTTCATCTTGCAGTAAGAAATAAACGTTTTTTTATGATTCTTTGTGGCTTACAGCGCTGATAACCTCTTGATGACATATAAATTGAGTAGCGTACCAGTTAGCGATGTGGTCGCGTGCACACACGCCCCTTTGCGATTTAGCCTGCAAGTGGGCGAGCGTGTTATGCCCCTTGTTGATCTATCCCCCATACGCCTGCTATCGCCGCTGGCGCTTTTTATTGACGGAGAAAATCCATGACGACCCAAAATCAGTGTGAACTGGTAGACAGTTTAAAAGCCAGACGAGCTATGAAGGAAACAAGAACTTAAGGTGTACCAGTCTTTTTCCCACAACCCATATCTTTACTGGGCAAAAAAGGTAAAAATACTTTTAGGCACCACATTAGGCACCATCACAAAGTTGAATTATAATTTAGATCATATACTTCAACCAATTACGGCACCAATTCAGACTCCGCCAGCCCACCACTTTTTAGTTGTTTGAAGTACAATGAAGTCTACTAAGCCCGCACAGCACAAGCTCTGCGGGCTTTTTCATGTCTATTGTCGTCCAGTGAGAATTGCTGAGAACTATCACTTATGGCACCCTGAATGGGACCCACAACGAAGGGTCCAAAAACCGAGGGTCCCAAAATGGCAAAAATCGCTAAGAAGCTCACTGACACTGAAATCAAAAGCACCAAGCCAGCCGACAAAGAAATCAACTTGTTTGACGGTGATGGCTTGATCTTACGAATTGCTCCTTTGTCGAAAGGAGGCAAGAAAAATTGGTATTTCAGGTATGCAGTGCCAGTGAGTAAGAAAAGAACCAAAATGAGCCTTGGGACCTACCCTCACCTCACACTGGCAAGAGCAAGGGCCTTGCGAGATGAGTACCTCTCCTTGCTTGCCAATGGCATTGATCCTCAAGTCCATAACAACGATAAGGCTAATGCCTTAAAGAATGCTACTGAACACACTCTCCAAACCGTGGCAAGGAAATGGTTGGATGAGAAGGTAAAGACCTCAGGTATCTCACAAGACCATGCAGAAGACATCTGGCGAAGCCTGGAGAGAAATATCTTTCCCGGATTGGGTAATGTTCCTGTCAATGAGATCCGACCCAAACTCTTAAAGCAACATCTTGACCCTATTGAGCAACGAGGAGTCCTCGAAACTTTACGGCGAATAATTTCCCGATTAAATGAAATTTTCCGTTATGCAGCAACTGAGGAACTTATCGAATTTAATCCGGCTGACAACCTGGGGCAACGGTTCAGTAAGCCTAAAAAACAGAATATGCCAGCATTACCCCCTTCCGAACTCCCCCGCTTCCTGGTTGCTCTAAACAATGCTTCTGTAAGTATCCCAGCTTTAGTTCCAAACACTTTTTGAGATTTCCGGTTTCTCAGCCATCAGCCGATATTCTTCCGGCGTCAGGTTATTCAGGGATTCATGAGGCCGCTCACTATTGTATTCATTTAG
>NZ_CACSIS010000033.1:0-61570 GCF_902705905.1 Klebsiella sp. 18074
GCTAAATCGATCCCGACAACTTTTATCGAGTTCATGATGTTGTTCCTCTGCGAATAGACATTCAGCATAAGTGTGGCAGAACTTAGGCTGGGAAGGGGCGTCCATCACATCACCTCTGGTTAAGAGTGTACTCACTTAGTCTCGTATCCACTATTCGCGGGTAGGATCATTCATGCAAAGAATCACCTTGCTTATACCTGTCCCAGATAATCGCTTTCTGTTCTGGCGTGTAGTAAATACGGGATCTTTGTTTCATGGTAACGCCCTCCTTGTTTAAGGATATCGTTTTCTGTTCTGGCGTGTAGTAAATACGGAATCTTTGTTTCATGGTAACGCCCTCCTTGTTTAAGGATAGCGTTGCATCGACCAATTGAACTCACAGCGGCTTTTTTTAGTGTGTCTCTCTCGTCAGTAACCCGCTTCAGTTCTTTCTGAAGTCGCCGGATCTCAGACTGGGCATCGGGCTGCGTTTTAGTGGCTGATGAATCAGGCCATACTTTTTTACCCAGGCATAGAGGCTGTGCGTGGTGATATCAAGACGGGTGGCAACGCTTGCGATGGAATGGCCGCGATCAACAGCCTGTTTGACCGCTTCAATTTTGAACTCTTCGGGATAACGTTTACCGCTCATGGGCACCTCAGAGTCATCTTAAATGACTCTGAGGTGTCTGTTAAACCTGTGGCGATTCAAGATGTAAAACTGTGATACCCGTCTCTAATTAGAGAATTTTACATATCTAAAGCAGAAAACCCCATGTTATTGAAATTCCCTGAGTGTTAAAACAAAACATTCAATCTAATGGAAAATGAAATAAATGATCCTTAAAAATGAAATTATTTGTTTATCTCTTGCACTGGATGATAAAGAGCGTGTTCATGCGTGTCTCTGTCTTACTCAGGAAACAGTTGAAAAAGATGATACTGTTTTTTTCCCCTACGTTAACCTTCATCTTTCAGGTGATGACACCTTAGAACATCATGGTCGAAGCCATCTGGGCAGTGCGGCAGGTTATGACCTTAAATACGTTTCACATCAAATAACAGAGGATTCTGTTTCTCAAACTCTCGCTGTCATATTACAAAGTGAAAAAGTTAACGTTACTGCTTTCGCAAAGCTTATTAATGACACCGCAGTCATACAATTCTGGAATCGGGTTGAAAACATATCTGAAAAACCCATCCGTTTAGAATACATATCCTCTTTATCTGCATGGAACATCAATAAAAAAACCACTTCCTGGGACAAGGATATAATCCTCCATATTCCCTCTAATAACTGGTATGGAGAGTCAAACTGGATATCCAGAAATCTGATAGAACATGGATTTCCAAAAGTAACGCCGTGCTCAATGGGACGATTAGCCATTGAATCGACGGGCACTTGGTCATCATGCGGAAATGTGCCATTTGGCGTTGTGGAAAATCGTGAATCCAACCAGTCGCTGTTCTGGCAGATTGAACACAATGGTAGTTGGAACTGGGAGATAGGCGAGCATCATGATCATCTGTATCTCTTGGCATCCGGTCCTTCTGAAAATGAAAATAACTGGTCGAAAAAACTCAATAAAGGCGAAGAGTTTACCAGTGTGATTGTGTCTGCAGGCTGGGTGGCGGGAGGTATCAATGATGCACTTTCAGCTGCAATTGATTACAGACGTAAAATTATTCGTACCTGCGCTGACAACGTTCAGTTACCCGTCATTTTTAATGATTATATGAACTGCCTCAATGGTGATCCTACCACTGAAAAGCTTATACCTCTTATTGATAAAGCCTTTGAAACGGGGTGTGAGATTTTCTGCATCGATTGCGGATGGTATGCAGATGGCTACTGGTGGGACAACGTAGGTGCATGGAAGCCTTCAAAAAAGAGATTTCCCGATGGGATCATAGAACCTATACGCTATATCCGCGATAAAGGAATGATACCGGGGATTTGGGTAGAAATTGAAGTCATGGGAGTGAATTGTGAACTGGTCGATGACTGGCCAGCAGAAGCATTTTTTACCCGCCATGCTGAGAAAGTAAAAGATCGTAAACGCTATCAGTTAGATTTCCGTCATCCGAAAGTTATTGAACATGCCAATGCCGTGTTTGATAAGTTTGTAAATGAGTACGGCGTGGGTTATGTCAAGATTGATTATAATATCAACGCAGGGTCAGGGACGGAAATTAATTCAACAAGTTTTGGAGATGGCCTGCTTCAACATAATCAAGCCTATCTGGCTTGGTTAGACAGTTTGCTGGAAAAGTATCCTAATTTAATAATTGAGAACTGCGGAAGCGGTGGATTGCGTTTGGACTATGCCTTACTCAAACGTTGCA
This sequence comes from Klebsiella sp. 18074, assembly GCF_902705905.1. Taxonomy (NCBI): domain Bacteria; kingdom Pseudomonadati; phylum Pseudomonadota; class Gammaproteobacteria; order Enterobacterales; family Enterobacteriaceae; genus Klebsiella; species Klebsiella sp. 18074. Next base: position 2,326 of record NZ_CACSIS010000033.1, read on the forward strand.
GCATTCAATCTGTCTCAGACCAGACTGATTACACTCTAATGAGCAATATAGCCGCCTCATGTGCATCATGTTTATTACCTGAACAGGCAGCCATTTGGTCTTATCCTCTCCCTTCTGCAGATGAAGAGGAAGTGATCACCAATATGGTGAACTGCATGTTATTACGCATTCATCAAAGTGGTTATCTAAATATGCTGGATCCCTCTTTGGTTGATTTAGTCAGTGAAGGAATTTCGACCTATAAGGGTTTCAGGCACGAGATTCCTTCCATGCGCCCGATATGGCCTCTGGGATTGCCAACCACGAATTCTGATTGGCTTGCATTTGGACTTGAATCAGAAGATCGCATACTTCTGGCGGTATGGCGTAAAAAGGGAAGTCGTTCCAACTGTATAATCAACTTTTCGAATACAGAATTAACTGGGGCTAAGTGTATTTATCCTCTTAACAGGGAAGGATGCAAGCTATCACTGGAAGGGAATTCGCTTGAAGTCGTACTGGCAAGTGACAACATGTCTCGCCTGTTAGAAATTAAAAAATAAGGGTGACTCATGACGACATCTGACTCTACATCTCATAATCAAATGGCAGAAATTAGCACGACTAATTCTAAATTACCAGTTATGTCAAAGGTAAGTTATGGTCTTCTCGATTTTGCAGGCAACCTGATTTACAATTTTGGTACGACGTATATTTTATATTTCTATACGGATGTGGCCGGGATCTCCCTTGGCGTCGCGGGCATAATATTGTTTCTTGTCCGCATAGTCGATGCTATTGATGCCCCAATATGGGGAATTATTGTAGATAAAACGAAGTCCCGATACGGTAAATGTCGTCCGTGGTTTTTGTGGTTGCCTTTACCGTTTTGTATATTCTCAGCTTTGTCGTTTTTTACACCTGATAGCAGTATGACAGTGAAGGCAGTTTGGGCTGGCATTATCTATGTACTTACCAGCATTACATATACCGGTTTAAATACACCACTTAGCGCCATTCTTGCACTGCTGACACCGTCACCACAGGAGCGTTTAAAGTGCAACTCCTACCGTATGGTGGGGAGTGTATTGGGTGTTTTAGCGATGAATGCTACCGCACTACCGTTAGTGGCATTAATGGGAGGTGGGAATGAAATATATGGTTTTTTTGCTACAGCCACTATTTTTGCGACCATCAGCTGTCTGTTCCACTTTTTCGCATTCTTTAATATTAAAGAAATCGTTACAAATGCTTCTCAGGACACCTCCAATGTTACGGTTAAAGACGCCTTCAGAGCGCTGAAAACAAACAATCCATGGTGGATAATCCTTGTGGCAAACTTGCTGTTCTGGGTTGCTCACCAGGGGCGTGGATCAGCTTTCGTTTTCTACTTGTCCTATAGTGTACCGTTCAAAGAGCATATAGCATTTATCAATAGTATCGCCTCTGTATCGGTCTTTTTTGTGATGATAATTCCTCTTTATTGCAAGTTTGTAAGTAAAACGACCGTATGGATTGGTGGCCTCATTCTTTCATCCTTAGGCAATATAGCGTTATTTTATTCAGGCGATAACTATACATTGCTTTGCTTTTCATGGATTTTGGGAAACATCGGAGGCAGCGTAGCCTGTGCAATGGCGTTTGCCATGATCCCCCTTGCTGTTGATTTTGGTCGATGGAAATCGGGTAAACTGGTTGTAGGTTTACTGGTCTCGCTTGGAACAACGTTTTGCTATAAGTTTGGCAGCGGAGTTGGTGTAGCTGTTGGTGCATGGGTCATGAATTTCTATGGATATTTACCAGGACAGGTTCAGCCTGATTCAGCATTAAAAGGAATAGATATTGCTGTTATATGGTTTCCTTCAGTCATAAATATGCTAGCAGTAATTGTTTTAATGTTTCTGTATAAGTACGAATCTGAAGAGAAAAAGTATCAACAAGATATCGAGTAAAATAGTTCGCTGTGTAAAGGCTTTCCATATAGGTAAGCCTTTTTTTTTGTACAGACTATTATCCACTGAGCGTAATGCGCAGTATTTCGCTGGAGACTGTCATTAAAATTGTGTAATTGCCTGTTAATGAGATAGTCACCCCCACCCTGTGAGCTGTACGTAAGCGTACAGCGGGAACCGTCTGGTCATAATCTGATGCATACGACAAAGTGGTGTCCACCAAATAAGTAGTGGGAACCAAAGTGTCAGATATGCAGAAAAATGTGACTCCCGGCAGGCGTAAAGGCTGCCCTAATTATTCTCCCGAATTTAAGCAGCAGCTCGTTGCCACCTCCTGCGAGCCCGGTATATCCATCTCAAAACTGGCGCTTGAGAACGGCATTAACGCCAATCTGCTATTTAAATGGCGCCAGCAGTGGCGCGAGGGAAAGCTGCTATTATCTTCCTCAGAAAATCCTCAGCTACTCCCTGTGACTCTCGATGCCACCGCCGTACAGCCAGAGCCGCCCGCAGAGAACCCGGAGGCCCTTAGTATCAGCTGTGAGGTAACATTCTGTAGTGGATCGGTAATTCAGGACACCTCGAAATCCTGTTAATGTTAAAACAGTGAACATGAGGTGATGCATGATCAAAACTCGTCGGACTAAACGCACATTTTCCCCGGAGTTCAAACTCGAAGCTATCGAACAGGTTGTTAAATACCAGCGAGATGCACGGGAAGTTGCTCAGGCGCTCGAACTCAACCCTGACCATTTGCGCAAATGGATACGACTTTATAAGCAGGAACTTCTGGGTATTGAGCCCGCAGATAAAGCGTCTTGAGATGGAAAAAGAAATACTAAAGCAGGCTGCCGTGCTGATGAGCGAAGCCCCCGGAAAGTTATCGCGCTAATCACACGGCTGAAAGCAAAGTGGCCTGTGCAGGTTCTTTGTCATTTGTTCGGTATTCACCGTAGCGTTTATTACGCGCAGGTGAAGCATCCGGTTAATGTGCAAAGAATTGAATTGCGAAGCCGGGTGAGAGCATTCCATGCTCTCAGTCGTGGCGCTGCAGGGAGTCGGGCAATCAGCCAGATGTTACGCCAGAGTGGCGTTGATGCAGGCCGGTGGCTGGCGCGACGACTGATGCAGGAATGCGGGCTGACCAGTCACCAGCCTGTTAAACATTGCTACCGGGTAAATGCAGACAACAGCCCGGCATTACCAAACTTATTGAACCAGCAGTTTAACCCCGCCGCACCAAACCGTGTCTGGTGCGGTGATATCAGCTTTATTCGCCTGCAGGACAGGTGGTGCTATCTCGCGCTTGTTATTGATTTATATTCACGCCGAATTATTGGTTCAGCCCTCTCATTAACCACTGATGCTGATTTGGTGTGCAGGGCTTTGCGTAATGCCCTGGAGACACGACCGCGTAATGAACGTCTTCTGTTTCATTCAGATCAAGGGGTTCAATATAAAAGCAATAAATACAGAAAGTTACTATGGCGCTATGGGGTAATGCAAAGTCTGAGTCGCAGAGGGAATTGTCTGGATAATTCGCCGATGGAAAGAGTCTTTCGCAGCCTTAAAAGTGAATGGCTACCGAAAGGCGGCTATGGTGATTTTAGTCATGCAGTACGCGATATAAACCAGTGGATAAATGGTTATTACAACGTTTACCGTCCTCATACGAACAATGGTGGATTATCGCCTTGCGTGGATGAAGAAAAGTGGAAGCAGGCTATTCCGGTGTCCTGAATTTGTGATCCACTACAATGAGCCGTTTTATTATCGAGTTCGGTGACCGTCTGAGCGATCACCTTTAATACGGTGGCAGTTACACAGAATTATTTACAGGGTCACTGAGCCCTCAATAATGAAGGCTCAATATTATCCCGGCCTACTGCAGGTTTTTCGCCTGCAGGAACTGGCTCACTAAATCAGCGATCTGCACATTATTAAGATCCGAGAACGGAAAGTGGGTATTACCTTTAATGCCTATCTCCGGCAGATGCGTCACGGTCACATCCCCGCCATGCTTATTCACCACGTCGCGCCACTCGCGGGCCATTGCCAGACGCACGCGCCAGCTGTCCTGCGCCGGCATGGCAACCGGCTTATCCGGAATGTTATCGCCATAGATAATCAGAATCGGGATTTTGGTCAGCGCCATAAACTGCGCCATGGGCACCGCTTCGCCCTTCAGCGTATCGAACGCGCTCGGCATCGGTGCGGGCAGCTCTTTCTCCGGGAAGACAAAGCTGCTGCCCGGCTCGAAGGCAACAATGGCTTTGACCTTGTCGTTTTTCATCGCCGTGTACCAGCCCGGGCCGCCGCCCTGGGAGTGGGTGAAGAGGATAGCCGCGCCGGACTTATCCACCACCGCGGACATGGCATCAGAAATCACGTTGCTATCAAACGGCCCGGTATTCGGGGTCATCTGGCGGAAATACTGATTCAGGGCCTCTTTGTCGTGAGAGAACTGGACGCCTTTAAAATAGTCTGGCCACACGCCAACGCGGAACTGATTAAACCACATCTGCTCATCCGGTTTTGGCGTAACCGTCCCTTCTACCGTCGAGCGCCCGGCGCTGCCCCGACGCGGCTGATCGACAAGATAAGTTGAGAACCCGCGCCGCAGGAATAGGTTCTGGAACCCTTCGCGACCATCCGGGGTGCTTTCCCAGGTGCGGGAAAACTGCCCTGCGCCGTGCAGCATGATAATCGGGTATTTATGCGGATGTTCCGGGATCTGGTAGAACACGGACGCATGATCGCCATGATAGGTTTGACCGGCAGGATCCAGCGGCTTTTTCGCGTCAAACTTCCCCGGCGCGGTAATCACGGAACCCCCGGCGGAAAAGCTTCCTTGTTCCTGAATGACTAATGGCCCGGCATAGGCGGACTGGGCCAGCAGGCTACCGGCGATCGTGCAGATGGTCAGCGCTTTTAACAGTGTCTTCAACGTAGTTCCCTCATAATCAATAAATCAGCCGCGAATCGTCTCTAGCCAACTGGCTACCGTCTCGGTGGTTCTGCGCTCCTGATCGCATTCAATAACCAGCGCTTTTTCCCGACGCGCGGTCGGAGCAAGGGCCGCGAGGATATCGTCGCTGTCGCCTTTGCCGTAGCCGCCGTGGGTGATGAAGGGGATAAGTAATTTACCCGCAAGGTTATGGGTACTCAGAAAGGTTTGCACCGCGGGCGGCACGCTGGTCCCCCAGATGGGGAAGCCTAAATAAATCGTCTCATAGCGCCCGATATCCGCGACGCTATTTTTTAATGCCGGCTTCGTTCCCCGGGCACGCTCATTCTTTGCCTGCTCAACGGTCTGAAAATAGTCTTCCGGATAGGGGGTCGCCGGTTCGATTGCAAACAAATCTGTTTTCAGGCTGCGATGAATAACGCCCGCAATCACCCGCGTATTCCCGCTACGGGAAAAGTAAGCCACCAGAACCGGACTGCGGCCCTGAACGTTGGCGGCGGCGGATGCCGCTGACGCCAGAGTGACATTAGCCAGGGTGAGCCCGGCCAGCGCCGTAATTAACGCTCTACGGGTAGGATCGTGTTCCATACCTGCTCCTTCTACCTGCTTGCCAGCGCCTGCTGCAGCGCGCGTTCAGCCCGCGCGGCGGCATCGTTTTCACCCTTCTCGCGCAGGACCTGCGCCAGCTGGCGCAGCTGCCCTGCCGTCAGGCCAACCCGCATGCTGGCTCGCGTATGCGATAACAGCTGCGCTTCAACCCCGGGCGTAGCCGCTAATGCGCCCACCGTTGCCAGCTCGCGGCTCTGCCAGTCGAGATTATCGCGGGCAAAAATGTCACCGAACAGGTGCGTTTGCAGGAACTGATTAATGACCGGCGCAAAATCAAAAAGCGGCCCCTGGACCGGAGCCCCGGAGATTTTGGTCTGGTTTGCAGTGCCGGTGCGAAGAAGTTCCTCCCCGACGGGAACCGGTTTGAGCGGCTCTTTACCCTCAACGTCTTTAATGCCGCGCTGTTTGCGCGCTTCAACCACCTTCATCAGCTCGCTCAGCGCATTCAGGCTGCGGGGAAACCCCGTGTAGGCATAGAGCTGGACGAGGATTTCTTTGGCATCGTTTATCGTCAGGCCGGCGTCGAGCCCCTGATTAAGCGCAGCATTAAGCTTATCCATCTGACTGCTGGCCATTGATGCCGCAATCAAAGGGATAGCCTGCTGTCGGGCAGATAACGAGTCTGAAACGGTTTGTTCTTGATTCATTTCTGTGGCTCCTTTCGTCGCCGGCGCGGCATTTGCCGTGAGGCTAAAACCCCAGGTCAGCAGCGCCGCGGCCGTTAATGCCTTAATGGGCGTGGTATTGTTCATCCGTCACTTTCTCCATCCAGTTAACGCTTTTGCCATCGACTATTCCGGTTATCGCCAGGTGCGTCATTGCGCTTCCCGGCGCTGCGCCGTGCCAGTGCCTGACGCCCGGAGGGCAAGAGACAACGTCGCCAGGGCGAATGACCTGCACCGGCTGGCCTTCCTGCTGCGTAAGCCCTACGCCGGAGGTCACAATCAGCCTCTGACCGGCAGGGTGCGTATGCCAGGCGGAGCGAGCACCGGGCTCAAAGGTGACGTAAGCTCCTGAAACGTTGATATCGCTATCAGGCTTGAAGAGCGGATCGACCCGGACGCGTCCGGTAAAATTGTCCGCCGACCCATACGCCGCGATCTGGCTACCGGCGGCGGCAATCTGGACAGCGGCATTCTGCTCCGCGGCCGAGGATGAAAAAACACAGAGCGGCAGCAGTAGCCCGAGGTAACGTAAACGTTGAGTCATACAAAGCGTCCTTATCGTTGGAAGGGGATAGCCTGCGATGATTCTAACGAGGCGCGATGTCATCAGGCTGACGACCGCCTGACAATTGCGTCAGCCTGGCTCGCCGGCCTTTTTTCCGCCCCCGCTCCGCAGGGGCTATGGCCGGCTGGTTTATCAGGCGCCATTGCCAGGGTCAGCCCAAAGGTGTTGATCCCCTCTTCGCTGCGCGCAAAGACGTCTCCCCGATGCATAATGGCCACGGCGCGGACGATCGATAGCCCCAGCCCGTGGTGCGTATCGCTCCTGGCCCGGGAGGAGTCGACGCGATAAAAGCGTTCAAAAAGCCGGCGTAAATGTTCGGCCGCAATGGGCTCGCCTGGATTCGAAACCTCAACCCAGGCCTGATGATTCTTTTCGCTTAACCTGACGGTCACCGTGCTTTTAACGGGAGAATGCCTTGCGCTATTTTCCAGCAAATTGGCCAGCGAACGGTGGAACAACCGCCGGTCAATATGCGCGGTGACGTCGCCTTCAACCTCAAGGGAAAGCTGCTTTTCAGCAAAGGAGGGTTCGACATACTCCGCCGTTTTAAGCGTTTCTTCACGCAGGGAGACCGGCGCGAGTTGGGAGGCGTGTTCGCCGGCGTGCGCATGGGACAGAAACAGCATATCGTTAACGATCGACGCCATACGCTCCAGCTCTTCGAGATTTGAACCCAGCAGCTCCTCCAGCTCATCATGCGAACGTCGACGCGACAGCCCCAGCTGCGTCTGGCCAATCAGGTTGGTCAGCGGCGTGCGGAGCTCATGGGCCACGTCGGCGTTAAAACTTTCAAGCTGTCGCCAGGCAACCTCCTGACGCTCCAGCACCCCGTTAAATGATGCGGCCAGCTGCCGTAGCTCTGCGGGCAATGCGTTGGTATCCAGGCGCTGGCCGTGATCCCCCGGCGCCAGATGCTGGGCCTGTTTACTAAGCGCCCCCACCGGGCGCATGCCAATTCTTGAGACCATATAGCCCAGCAGCGCGACGATAAATACCCCCAATGCGGTGATAACCAGCAGCGTGTGGGTAAACGCATCGAGAGTGCCCATGTACGGCGTGGAGTCGATGGCAACCACGTAGCGCAGCTCGGGCCGTTCGCCGTTTGCGGGGATAGTTTTGACTAACAGAAACAGCGAGCATGCGCCTTCCGATGCGCCGGGCACTTTATTAAACCCCTCCCGCAGCGCGGACCACTGAACCCCAACCGGCGGCGTTCCCCCTACGCTGAAGCGTGGATGATTGCTCACTATCCAGTAGCGAACGCGCTCGCCTTCGGAGTTGGCCAGCACGGTGAATTTATTGGCCAGCGTTGACCAACCGTCGGCCGAGGTTCGCGCGGCGATCCACGGGCTCATCAATGACTCGCGGAATAACAACTCGTTGTGCATCTGCTTTTGCAGCGAGTCGTGCAACGAGCTTCGCAGCAGAATGCCGATAATCGAGACGATCAGCAGTGCGGATAGCGCAAACATCAGCGCCAGATGGACTGAGATGGAGCGTCTGGCCATGCCTGTCCCCTTCATCTATTCAGGCCTGACTTCAAGGACGTACCCCATACCGCGTACGGTATGAAGCAGTTTGACAGCGAACGGTGCATCAACTTTGGCCCGCAGGCGTTTAATCGCGACTTCAACCACGTTGGCATCGCTGTCAAAATTCATGTCCCATATCTGCTCAGCAATCATCATCTTTGACAGAATCTCTCCCTGATGGCGGGCGAGCAGGCTCAGCAGAGAGAACTCTTTGGCGGTCAGCTCCAGCCGCGTACCGGCGCGAAATACCCGGCGCGCCAGCAGGTCGAGATGCAGATCGTGAATTTGCAGCTGGGTGATATCAACCCCATCCGCTGACCGGCGGCGCACCAGCGCCTGAATACGGGCCACCAGCTCAATGAGCGAGAACGGTTTGGGGAGGTAGTCATCAGCGCCGAGGCGAAGCCCTTTGACGCGCTCGTCAACCGATCCCCGGGCGGAGAGCATCAGCACCGGGGTTTGTTTGACTGCCCGCACGCCCTCGAGCACCCGGTAGCCATCCATTCCCGGCAGCATCACGTCGAGGATTATCGCGTCGTAGTCGAACTCCAGCGCGTAGTGAAGGCCTTCGGCCCCGTCCGCGGAGACATCCACTGTGAATCCGGACTCTCCCAGCGCACGGCTGAGATAGGTTGACGTTTTTTCTTCATCTTCGACTAACAGCAGACGCATAGCGGGACTTCCTCTTAACTTTTCAACGGTGCTTCAACATCGGAATAAACCTGCACGGCATCCGGCAACCGCTGGCCCTGGATGGTGATAGCATCCAGTGAACGGGTGAGCTCGGTCATCTCGGCGGGCGTCAGCGAGACCCCGGCGGCGGCCGTGTTTTGCAGCATATGGTCTTTATTTGTAGTGCCGGGGATCGGGACAATCCAGGGTTTGCGAGCCAGCAGCCATGCCAGCGCTATCTGACCCGGCGCGGCATTTTTTCTTATCGCCCAGGCGTTGAGTAACTCAACCAGCCGTAGGTTGTGCACGAGGTTGTCGGGCGAGAAGCGGGTTTCCGTCGCGCGGAAATCACCGGCAGCAAAGCGGGTATTTTCATCAATCCAGCCGGTTAAAAACTGCACGCCGAGCGGGCTCCACGGCACAAAGCCAATTCCCAGCTCCTCGCATACCGGCAGGACGTGCTTTTCCGGCCCCCGCCAGAGCAGCGAATATTCACTCTGCACGGCGGTAACGGGTACGGCGGCATGGGCTCGCCTTAGGGTGTTAATGCCCATTTCTGACAGCCCCCAGTGCAGGACTTTTCCCTGATCCATCAAATCCTTAATCACGCCGGCAACGTCTTCGATCGGAACCTGAGGATCGACCCGGTGCTGATACAGCAAATCGATGCGATCGGTCCGCAGGCGCTTGAGCATATTTTCAACAACGACTCTGATATGCTCCGGCCGGCTATTGAGGCCCGGCAGACGCTTGCCGGTCTGCTGATCGATGTTCCAGCCAAACTTGGTGGCGATAACGATTTTGTCCCTGAAAGGGGCGACGCCCTCCCCGAGGATCTTCTCCACTTCGAAGGGACCGTAGGCTTCAGCCGCGTCAAAAAACGTCACGCCCTCATCAAAGGCGCGGCGAATAATATTCACCATCTCGGGACGCCACGGGGTGGATGTGTCGTACTTACGGCTCATGTTCTGAACGCCCAGCCCTACGGCGGAGACTTCCAGCTTCCCGAGCCTGCGTTTGCCCGGCGCGGCGGATCGCCGGTCGCCCCGGCTGGTTGAGTCCGCCAAAGAGGATTTCCCGGCAGCCGACGCGCGCGGGATCAGTGACGCCGCGGCGATACCGGCCCCAGCCGCTAAAAGCTTACGTCGTCCCGGCATCGCCGGGTTGTTTTGACTTTTCATGGTTCACTCCTTTGCTGCGCTAATTGAACGTGGCCTCGCGTAATCTGCGGACATTCTGCCGCCTGATTGCCAACATAAGGCTGACGCTTGCCTGACAGCGCTGTCAGGAACGATTGCCTGCCGGACCACGGCTTCCTGACAAAAATGTTATTGACCCGTCACGATGCTGACAGCCCTTACTCCCTAACCTGAGCCTGCATATTTGCTATTGCGGACCTGCATCGACAGGTCGTCACTCGTTGGGAGATACCATGAAATTCACGCTGCTAAGCGCCATGCTGTTTACGGCAATGGCCGGAATCACCTCAGCCCATGCGGCTGATTACAAAAAGAATCCGTTTACTCTCGTCTATGACGGCGCCATCACCGAGAACGTCAAAGGCAAGGTCAACATCCACCCGGTGAAATACGATCTGCACGGCATCCAGATTGCCGCGAACGTCTACACCCCGGCCAACTACGATCCCGCGAAAAAATACCCTGCGGTGGTGGTTGCCCACCCTAACGGCGGCGTAAAAGAGCAGGTTGCCGGGCTGTACGCTCAGCGTCTCGCCGAGCACGGCTACATTACGATTACCGCCGATGCAGCCTGGCAGGGAGGCAGCGGAGGTATGCCCCGCAGCGTGGATAAACCCGCTAACCGCATAGAGGACGTTCACGGTATGGCTGACTACATTAGCCAGTACCCGGGGGTGGATACTTCCCGCCTCGGCCTGCTTGGCATCTGCGGTGGCGGCGGGTATTCACTCGTGGCGGCAGAAACGGATAAACGATTCAAATCGATTGCCACCATCAGCATGTTTAACTCAGGGCTGGTACGCCGCAATGGCTTACTGAATTCACAGCTGGATACTATCCAGCAGCGGCTACAGCAGGCTTCTGACGCGCGTGCTCAGGAAGCCGCCGGAGGTGAAATTCTTTACTCCGGCGATGCAAATCTAACCGATGAGCAGATCGCTAAATTACCCTTCGCCTTATATCGTCAAGGCTATGAGTACTACTGGAAAACTCACGCCCACCCGAACTCAACGTTTAAATACACCACCAGCAGCCTGCTGGATTTGATGAGCTTTGACGTGACGGACCATATCAATCTCATCAATAAACCACTGCTAATGATTGCCGGTACAAAAGCGGATACGCTGTATATGACCGAAGATACATTCGCTAAAGCCACCGGTACGAAGGACAAAGAGCTGTTCCTGATCGACGGCGCGACCCATATCGAGACGTATTGGGTTCCCAAATACGTTGACCAGGCTGTGCAGAAGCTGGACGTCTTCTTCGATAAGAATATTTAATTCGCCGCCGTCATTATCCCGGCCGGCCTGACGGGCCGGCCGTTACTCATATTTATTCGCCTGACCAACCCCAGATTAGCGAAGTCACGGGGAAAGATAATTACGCCCCTTAAATAGGCGCTATGAATCAAATTCATAAACCCTAACGGGAGACGTAACCTGAAGGCTATTTTTTTATCTGAATGGTCAGCGCCATCAGGGCGCTGGCGACGGTAAACGCCGCAATAATCCAGCCCATGGTCCACGACGTGCCGTCGCTAAACAGCGCCAGCAGCAGCGAAGAGATGATGCCGCTGCCGTACTGCAGCGCCCCCATCAGCGCCGATGCGGAGCCGGCAACGTTCGGCACCGCATCCAGCGCGCACGCCGTTGACGTGGCTGCGATAATGCCGTTCATGGAGAAGAAGACGAATACGGCTCCGGCAATCGCGCTAATCCCTCCGACGCCCAGCCCGCTCGCGACGGCCAGAACGAGTGCGGCAAGAGTCGCGACGAATACCGCAATCTTAAGTAACGCTTCCAGCGGATAGCGGTGAACCAGGCGGCGGTTGACCATGCTCACCGCCATCAGCCCAACAATGTTCACCGCAAATAGCCACCCGTAATGCTGAGGGTCAACGCCGAAGTAGGTGATGTATACGAACGGGGAGCCGGTGATAAAGGCATAGGCGGCGACGTAGTAGAACGTCAGGCACAGCGTAAAACGCATGTATTGGCCGTTAGTCAGTAACGCGTAATAGTTACGAAAGGCGCTGGATACCGAGGCCTGCGAACGTTTATTTTCAGCCAGCGTTTCCGGCAGCCAGAATAACGAAATCAGCATGACGATTCCGATCGCCGCCAGCAGCCAGAAAATGGCATGCCACGAGGTGACGTTAATCATTTGCCCGCCGATCAGGGGGCCGGCAATCGGCGCGATGGCCATGATGATCATCAGGGTCGACAGCATCTGCGCCGCCCGAGTGCGGCTAAAGAGATCGCGAATCATCGCCCGCGCCAGCATCGGGCCCGTACAGGCGCCTAAAGCCTGGAAAACGCGCCAGAAGACGATTTGCACGATATCCGTTGATAGCGCACAGCCCACCGAACCGATAACAAACAGCACCATGCCGATGAACAGCGGCAGCCGCCGTCCGTAGCGATCGCTAATCGGTCCCCAAATCAGCTGAGCAATGCAAAAGCCAATGAGAAAACCGGTGATGGTCAGCTCCGCATCGCCCCGTAAATCTTGCGCCATAACGGGCATGGCGGGGAGATAGATATCGGTTGATAAGGAGGTGACCGCCATTAATGCGCTGAGAATAAGTACAAAGGTAAGAGTGGTTTTTTTAGCCGGCGCTGACTGCGTTCGTGCCTGTGGATTAAGCATGATGATCCGTCTGGATATAATGAGATAGACGCATGTTAACCGGTTTGTGCCTGCGGATAATCGCGGGCAGGAGGATAGCCACTATGAGCGGTATTCATGAATACTTCGCGGGCCTCAGTAAAGCAAGTAGCGATATACCGCCGCCGTTACCACCACATTCAACATCACGCTGATAAAGAAATAGCGCCTGAAGGGCTGCTTTTGCGTCTTATGGCGAAAGAGCTGCTGGCCCATAATCGCCCCAGGCCATCCCCCCACCAGCCCAAAAACGAGCAACGTCAATTCGGGGACTCTGCGCCAGGCCCTGCGGGCCGCCATTTTATCGACGCCATAAATCGCCAGCGTCAGCGCGTTAACAAATAAGCACCACATAGCCAAAGAATGGGGAAGAAATAAGCAGCCTAGCGCCGCTAAGCCGAGAAGAAGATAACAAAAGCGATTGAGGTTCATTGGCGAGGGGTAACATTTATAAGCTGAAACAGGAGGCTACTATACCTCTGGACGATGGCGATGTGCAGATCTCAAAGGATCTGTCGATGTTAAAGACCGTAAAGGAAGTACAGAGATCATCGGATTGAGCCACGGTATTAACTTACCAGTAGGCAGTGCCAAGGGTAAATCACTGGCACACGTCAGCATTCATCACTGATGATTGAAATGGAAGTTGATAGATCTACACCCTACCTTTACAAAGCCGCTGCAGCTGGTCAGACGCTTAAAAGTGCTGAAATCAAGTTCTATCATATCAGCCATGCAGGGCAACAAGTGGCCTATTATTCCGTGTTGATGGAGAACCAGGCGTTAACTGTGGTGCGCCTAATTGCAAACTTTCAGCAAATGACAAAATGAACCACCTTGAAAGCATCAGCTTGCAGTATGAGAAAATTAGCCGGGAGATCCACGACGGGAATATTCAGTTTACAGACGCCTGGAATCAGCGACCAACAGCATAATAAAAAGGTCAATCGCAACGATCGGCAACCTGTTTGCCCGCTTCCATTTTGCGCGGTTCAGGATAGTACCGTTCATGAGTACTTTTTTAAGCCATCGGAAATAGCTTTGAGAGGCTGTTAAACCCTGGTGATTCAACGAGCCGGAAAAGTGTGATCCCTGTTATCGGTAAAAGATCGCTATTCTGCCTGCCGTGGGGCCAGGAATGGATAAGAGCGATCTTTACTTGCCGTACAGGCTTTCTGAGCGCTGATGACGATCTACCTGCGGCTGCCTAAATCGCGATCCTCCGTCTCGCCAACGAGAAGGTGAGTCAGCTCATCGCAGCGCACGATGCGCCCGGATGCCAGGGTAAAGCGCGCCATCACCGCAATTTCGCTCTGCTGGCCGCTCTTTTTCTCCACTTTGACATGGTGATGAGTGAACACCGTATTTCCATCGCCGGCAATGGCCAAAACCGAGAGGCTCATTCTGGTCGTCAGCGTTTTAAGTAACGCCATATGCCCGACGAAGCCTTGGTAGTCGAGGCGCTTGCCATCCACCTGCTGCTGATAGTCAGGAGAGAAATAGCGGGCAATCTTATCCTCCTCATGCTGAGGGTTGGTAATGATTTCCCGCAGGGCGTCGATAACGGTCTGGGTTTCCTGGCTCATTTGATTCCTTAGTGAGTATATGTTGCGCGGCACCGGGTTGAATTAAGGTTAGAGGATCGCGGCCGTGGTACGATAGCCGTATTCGGACATGATATACGGCCAATCAGCCATGATGATGCGCATCGAAACCTTTGATTATCAGCGAGGCCACGTCACCGAGTGGCACGAGCATGACGGCGGTCAGCTCTACTGGCTTACAACCGGCATCATGGTCGTTGAGACCGAGCAGGCGCAGTGGACGGTCACGCCGGGCTCCGTGGGATGGTTTCCCGCAGACCTTCGCCACAGGGCCCAGGTGCCGGGCCGGCTCAGCGGGACAAGCCTCTACCTTCACGCATCAATCTGCGCGGAGCTGCCGCCAACTCCCGGGATCTACGGTATCGATAGCTTCATTCAGGCCCTGCTGGAACGCCTGTGCGCCGGTCCCCGGCCGGGCCTGCCCGCGGATTACGCCTCCAGCCTGCTGTCGCTGCTGGCGGCTGAAATCACCAGTGCGGTCGAGCTTCCGCTGCAGCTGCTTTTGCCGACCGATCGCCGCGCGCGTAACGTTGCCGACCAGCTGCTCGCCCATCCGGACAGCCCGCTGACCCAGGCGCAGCTGGCCCAGCGCTGGGGCCTCAGCGTTCGCTCTCTCAGCCGCCTGTTCCGCGAACAAACCGGCCTGAGCTTTTGCCAGTGGCGACAGCAGGCGAAGGTGGTCACGTCGCTCCAGTGGGTGCTGGCAGGGAAGCCGATCGCCGAGGTCGCCGCGCGCAGCGGCTACGCCAACGTCAGCGCCTTCATCGAGGTATTTCGCGAACGCTTTGGCCGCACGCCCGGCCAGCTTCAGCTCGCCAGCGCTAAATCCCCCCTCGTCGGCGGTTAGCGCCCGCTCGCCCCGGCAAAAAGAGTGCCGCGAAAAAGCCGGCTAAAGCGCCGGTTTGCCAGCCGCATTAGGCCATTGACAGCGCTAACTGTAACGTTACACTAAACCGTTGTAGTTTATGAATCCCATCAAAAAAGCAATGCTGAATGCGACGAAGACTCTGCCATTCACAAATTGCTGCAAAGGAGATGTATGGCAAACATTCGTGATGTCGCCAAGCACGCCGGCGTTTCGGTGAGTACCGTATCCAACGTGCTTAACGGGCGCACCGATCAGATGCGCGTTGAAACCCTGGCGCGTATCCAGCACAGCATGCAGGCGCTGAACTACCTGCCGAATCGCGTCGCCCAGCAGCTAAAAACGGGGCAGGCAAAAATGATCGGCCTGCTGGTGCCCTCGATCGTTAACCCCAGCTTTGCCTCGCTGGTGCGCGAAGTGGATCTGGCGGCGAAAAAGCGCTTCTATCGGGTGCTGATCGGCAATACCTATCGGCAGATTGAAGAAGAAGAGGCCTTTATTGCCGATATGTTTGCCCACGGCGTGCGCGGGATCATCGTCGCCGCCTGCGACATTGAAAAGCCGCATTTTGCCCAAGCCGCCGCGCAGGGCATGATGATGGTCAACTATGACAGCCGGATGCCCACCGGGGCTGAATCCGGCGGCCTGGCGCTCGACAGCGTCTCTATGGATAACATCGAAGCAGGCCGCATGGCCGCCGAGCATCTTATCGCCCGCGGATGTCGGCGCCTGATCTTCACCACCGTCGCCGGCATGACCTCCAGCCGGGCGCACAAAATTGAAGGTTTTCTTAGCGCGGTGCGCCGCCACGGCCTCTATTACGACGGGATGATTGTCGAAGAGCAAACCATGGCGGCCTACGGCGACACGGAGATGACCGAGTTGGGCCGCTCGCTGGCGAAAAAGATCTGCCAGCAGTCGCAACGTCCTGACGGGGTGGTCGCCATTAACGATGCGCTGGGTATTGGGCTGATGGCCGGCCTGCACGAGGCCGGGATCAGCGTCCCGGGGGAGATCTCGATTATCGGCATTGATAATATCCCACTCTCCGGGCTGGTTTATCCCGGTCTGACCTCCATTATGCCGCCGCTGGCAGAGATGGCCGAAGTCATGGTCGAGCGGTTAATTGAGCGGATAGAGAACCCGACGCTTTCGCCCGCCGAGTTTCTGTTCCCTCCCGCGCTGGTCTGTCGGCAATCGGTACGCGAGGCGCCCACGTCCTGAAGCAGCCGCGTTCCGCTGCGATAAAAAGAGAAGCGCCCGGGGCGCTTCAATTTTTCATACCAGCGTCGGCCCGACGGTGAGCAGAATATTGGCAAAGCGTCGGGTCTCGCCAGACGCGATGGCTAACAGCGTATCCGACGATTTGGCCTGCGCGTAAAAGGCGTTGCGCTCAATATATTCAAGCTCGGTCGCCTGCGTCAGAACGCGGCGATATTCGCGCGCGATAGTATTATCAAACTCGGGCGGGCTGGCCATCAGCGTCGCTTTTTCAACGCTAATATAGCCAAGAATTTTTTGCAGGATCGTCACGCTGCCTATTAAGCCGGGGGAAAAGTTCAGGTACACAATCCGCGCCTGCGCTGCGCTGTTGGTCAAAATAGAATAATTAGCATCGGCAATAAGAATATTGGCCTTATGCCCGCACAGCGCCAGCGCCTGGAGTAAATCAGGATGGATAATATCGGACTTAATCATCAATACGCTCTCTTAATACGGGCGGAGTTAACCGCCCGGTTTTCCGCTATGCCCGGTAAATACCGCCGTTAATATCGATTGTCGCCCCGGAAATAAAGCCATCGTATTCGGAGGCAAGGAAACAGATGGCTCTCGCGACATCCTCCGGCGTGCCCGCCCGTCCCAGCGGGATCTCCTGGACCGTGCGATCGGCCGATTCCTGGGTGGTGTGCTGGTTATGGAAACGCGTTCCCAGGATCAGGCCCGGGGCGACCGCGTTGACCCGAATGCCAAACTCCCCCAGCTCAGCGGCAAGCGATCGCGTCCACGTCAGCACCGCGCCTTTCGTCGTGGAGTAGACCAGCGAACCCGAGTGCCCGCCGGAGCGCCCGGCCAGCGAGGCCAGATTGACGATGCTGGCGCCGTCCGCGGCGCTCTTCAGCCACGGCAGCGCCTGCTGGGTCACGTTGAGCATGGTGGTCATATTGACGTCAATAACGGTCCGCCAGAAGTGGGCATCAATCTCGCCGAGCCACTTGCGCCCGATGATGCCGCCGACGTTGTTGATCAAAATATCGATACCGCCTAAAAACTCTGCCGCCTCCGCCACGCAGCGGGCGGCGTCCGCCTCATCGGTCAAATCGGCACGGCCGCAGGCCGCTTTGCGCCCTTTTTGTTCGGCAATCGCCATCAGCTCTTTGGGCCCCTCTTCGCCGCTGAAATAGTGAATATAAATATCGCATCCCGCCTCAATTAATTTTCTTGCGGTCTCTTTTCCAATACCCTGTTCAGCACCGGTAATAAATACTTTTTTTGCCGTTAACGATCCCATTTCAGACTCCTGTTATTCAGACTCAACGCCACCAGAAAATAATATTTATCGCCTCGGGCAATTTTGGAACGTGGACGTCCCTGCCCCCTGGCATCGTAAATTTCAGCTTCCGGACAATTATTTCGGCGGCATAGCAACGGTGCCGCCTTGTACTCGATTAACGCAACGCTTAGTAACCCGCCAGGCCCGGCAACCAGGTGGTTAACGGCGGCACCATCGCCACGATAATGATGCCGACCAGAACCACCGCCAGGTATTTCGCCATTGGCCGGATCACGTGCTTCATCTCCACGCCGCAGATTGCACAGGTGGTATATAAGCCCAGCCCAATGGGCGGTGAAAATAGCCCAAAGCCCATTGCCAGAATCATAACGATGCCGAAATGCAGCGGATTGAATCCAAGCTGCACGGCAATCGGAACGAGGATCGGGGCAAAGATAATCAGGGCCGGGGCGCCTTCGAGCACCGCGCCGAAGATAATCAAAATCACGATGGTGAGCAGCAGGAACAGCCAGGCCCCCTGCTCAACGCCAATACCGACCAGCAGCCCGGCGATTTGTTGCGGGATCATCTGTATGGTCAGCGCATAGGAGAGGCTGGTGGCGCAGGCGACGATAAACAGCAGCACCCCCGACATCGCGGCGATATCAATAAACATCTTCACCGTGGCCTTAAACGTCAGCTCGCGAAAAGCCAGCCGGCCGACCACGATGGCGTAGATCACCGCAAAGGCGGAGATCTCGGTCGAGGTGGCGATCCCCATCATCACGCCGCGGCCGATCATAAAGATCATCACCAGCCCAACGGCGGCGCCAAGATAGAGCTGAATGCGTGGGCGCAGTACGGGGTAGGCCTCGCTGACGTTAATTTTTCCGCCAAAGCGGTTGGCGGCAATCATCAGCAGCACCAGCAGACAGGCCGCGGGCACCAGGCCGGCAATAAACAGCGCCCCGATCGAGATATTGGCCACAAAGCCCATCACGATCAGGTTTACGCACGGAGGAATGGTTTCGGCCATCACCGCCGAGGCGGCGAAAACGCCGGCCGCCTCCTCTCCATCCTGCTTCGCCCGGCGTACCGCCGGCATCAGCACGCCGCCAACCGCGGCGACATCCGCCAGCTTGGAGCCTGAAATGCCCGAGAAGAAAGCCATCGACAGGACGGTGGTCATGTTTAAACCGCCGCGAAAGCGCCCCATTCCCCGCACGATGAGCTCAACGAGGCGCGTGGACATGCCGTTGATCTCCATCGCCGCGCCGGCGAGCAAAAAGAAGGGGATCGCCAGCAGGACAAAGTGATCGACCCCGGCCGCAACCTGCTGGGAGAAGAAGACAAACGGCAGCGACGGATCGCAGATAAAGAACACCATCGCCGACATGCCGAGGGTGAAGGCGATCGGCACGCCGGCGAGAATACCGAGGACGAAGCAGATAAGCATCAGCCCCGCCGCCGCGCTGGCCGGGTCGGCCATCAACGACAGCTTGACGTAGCCAAGCGCGGCGAGCGCGAGGATCCCGGCGCCGCTGAGCAGCACGACCCTGGCGCGTTCACGTAAGGCAAGCTCCAGCGCGGCGACCATCATCACCAGCGAGCCAATTAGCACCGGGATCACGTAGATGACCTGCGGTAAACCGGTTTCCGTGGTCTGCACCCGCGCGGCCTGAACCAGGTCATAGCTGGAGACTACCAGCCCGACGGAAACCAGAAATAGGATCCAGCGGCTGGCGTGCACCACGTACGGCCGGACGTGCTGCGGCAGAAAGCGCAGGAACAAATCGACGCCGATATGCCCCCCTCTTGCCGTCGACGTTGCGACGCCAAAAAAGACCAGCGCAATCATTAGCGCCCGCGCTACCTCTTCCGCCCAGTGAATCGGGGAGTGCAGCGCATAGCGCCAGATAACGGATGCGAAAACCACCAGCACGTTGATAAACAGCACCAGCGCCCCGGCCCAGGCGGTCAGGGTCGTTAAAAATCGACTTAGCCTGCCGAGTAGCGCCAGCGCGACGCACTCATCCTTTGCTTTAATAGAGATATCAGCCATCTTGAACTCTCGGTGTAAGGTCATGGATATCATCACAGGCTCGCCGCGAAGGGCGGGCGAGCCGATGCTCCCCGCTACCGCTGGCTCTCCGGCGCCGCGGCGGTAATCTCATCAACGATAGGTTTCATATCCGGGTACTGGCCAAGGAACGCCTGCCAAACCGGCTGCACCTGCTGATAGAAATAGCGGCGATCGGTTTCGCGGAAAGTTACGCCCTTCGCCTCCAGGTTCTTAATGGCCTCCTGCTCTTTTTTACCGGCCTGCAGGCGTTCGTAGTCGGTCGCCTCTTTTGCCGCGGCCAGCACCTCTCCGCGCAGCTCCGCCGGGATCTGCTCGAAGCTTTTCTTGTTCATGGCGATCATCAGCGGGTTGTAGCTATGGCGGGTCAGAGTGCCATTTTTGACAATTTCATAATATTTGCTCGAGTAGATCGTCGGGGCGTCGTGCTCTACGCCGTCAATCACCCCCATCTGCAGGCTCGAATAGACTTCTCCTCCCGGCATCGGAATCGCCACCGCCCCCATATGGTTCAGGGTGGCGATAAAGTTGGGCACCGGCAAAACGCGGATTTTGAGATTTTTTAAATCTTCAGGTTTTTCAATAACCTTTTTGGTATAAATATTGCGGGCGCCGAGGTTATAGCCGTAACCCAGCACCATCACGTTAGCCTTATTCATCATTAAAGCCGCCAGCTTTTCACCCGCTTTGCCGTCGAGGGTTTTGCCGACCTGAGCGTAATCTTTAAATAAGTAGCCGAGATCCAGAACGCCCATTTCAGGGACCAGCGTGGCCCAGATGGAGGTCCCGGAGATCATCATATTAATTGCGCCAATGCGTACCTGCTGGGTGGCGTCCGCCTCTTTCCCCAGCATACCGTTAGCAAAATAGTTGAGCTTAATTTGCCCTTTCAATTTTTCATTGTTATTCAGGTTTTCCTGAAAGCGGCTGAACCAAATGTAGTGGGCCGATGATTCATCCGCGGGCAGCGAAGAGTAAACGCGGAAGTTGAGCGCCGCGTGGGCCAGGGTACTCACCGTACTCCCGACAAGCAGGGCCGAGCTTAAACAAGCCAATGCAAAAATACGTCTGGCCGAACAAAACTGTTTCATTTTCATCATTGTTATCCTTTCACAAACCGTAGGGGTGTCTGTTGCACCTTTGGGCCTCGCTAAATCGCCAGGGTCTTCAGTCATAACCGGAATAAAAATTCCTTCTGTAACGTTTTAGTGTAACGTTACAGAACGTATCGACCCGGCCAGATAAAAGCAAGTTGCTTACCGGCTTGCGCGTGTACGACGTGTGAAATTTGTGGCGGGCATCGCGAATTTTGCTGCAGGCTTTGCAGCGCTAAAATCTGGCCGCCGCTGTTTAGTCACTGTTTAGAGCCTGTCCTAATAGGGGTCATTGTTGCAGCCAGTTTGGTCACGGACAGCGCGGAACCACCGGAGCGTACACGCCGTACATGAGGATGGTGAGCACGGCCCAGGGCCAAATAGCAAATAAAATGGCCTAATGGGACAGGCTCTTAGTCGATGCCGTCCCTTCGGCTCAGGCGTCTACACTTAACAGAGAAGTGAGTGACAGACGACCCCACTCCCTTTCCCCGTTAAACGCACTGAAACAGGACATCATCATGCAATTGAATGACCAGGATTTGTTTCGCCAACAGGCCTTTATCAATGGAGAGTGGCGAGATGCCACCAGCGGCGATGTGATTACCGTAACGAACCCCGCCAATGGCGAAGCGTTGGGTTCAGTCCCGAAAATGGCGACCGAAGAGACCCGCGACGCCATCCTTGCCGCCAGTCGCGCCCTTCCCGCCTGGCGCCAGCTCACCGCCAAAGAGCGCGCGACGATCCTGCGCCGCTGGTTCGATTTAATCATGGCGAACCAGGACGATCTGGCACGGCTGATGACGCTGGAGCAGGGTAAACCGCTGGCGGAAGCCAAAGGCGAAATTGCTTATGCCGCCTCATTTATCGAATGGTTTGCCGAAGAGGGCAAACGGATCTACGGCGATACCATTCCCGGCCATCAGGCGGATAAACGCCTGATCGTCATCAAGCAGCCGATCGGCGTGACCGCCGCGATCACCCCCTGGAATTTCCCGGCGGCGATGATCACCCGTAAAGCTGGTCCGGCGCTGGCGGCCGGCTGTACGATGGTGCTCAAACCCGCCAGCCAGACCCCTTTCTCCGCGCTGGCACTGGCTGAACTGGCGACCCGCGCCGGGATCCCGGACGGGGTGTTTAACGTGGTGACCGGCTCCGCCAGCGCCATCGGCAACGAGCTGACCGGCAACCCGCTGGTACGTAAACTGACGTTTACCGGCTCCACCGATATCGGCCGTCAGCTTATGGCGCAGTGCGCCCAGGACATTAAAAAAGTCTCGCTCGAGCTGGGCGGCAACGCGCCGTTTATCGTGTTTGATGATGCAGATCTGGATAAGGCGGTCGAAGGCGCAATGGCCTCCAAGTTCCGCAACGCCGGGCAGACCTGCGTCTGCGCCAATCGTCTGTACGTGCAGGATGGGGTGTATGAGCAATTTGCCGAGAAGCTACAGCAGGCGGTGAACAAACTTCAGCCCGGCGACGGCCTGCAGGACGGGGTGACGACCGGGCCGCTGATCGATGAGAAAGCGGTGGCCAAGGTGCAGGAACATATCGCCGATGCCGTTGCAAAAGGCGCCCGGATTATCACCGGTGGCAAAGTGCATGCGCTGGGCGGAAACTTTTTCCAGCCAACCATTCTGGCCGATGTTCCCGACAGTGCAAAAGTGGCAAAAGAGGAGACCTTCGGCCCGCTGGCGCCGCTGTTCCGCTTCAAAGACGAAGAGGAAGTGATCCATCAGGCCAACGATACCGAATTTGGCCTGGCCGCCTATTTCTATGCCCGCGATCTTAGCCGCGTCTTCCGCGTTGGCGAGGCGCTTGAGTACGGGATTGTCGGGATCAACACCGGACTCATCTCCAATGAGGTCGCGCCTTTTGGCGGCGTCAAAGCCTCAGGGCTGGGGCGCGAGGGTTCGAAGTATGGAATAGACGATTACTTAGAGATCAAATATATGTGCATTGGTCTGTAGGGTTACGCCCGATGTTGATGCTGTCAATACAACCCTAATACGCCCATCCCGGCGCGGGAAGGCCGGGATAGCCGTTCAGGAGTAAGCCCATGACCGCCACCTCCCAGCCGACAGCCATCGACGGATACCGCTGGTTCAAAAGCGACATCATTCGCGGCCTGTATCAGCCCGATGAGAAGCTGCGTATGAATCTGTTAACCACGCGCTATGCGCTTGGCGTTGGGCCGCTGCGCGAAGCGCTCTCCCGGCTGGTTGCCGAGCGCCTGGTCACCGTGGTTAATCAAAAAGGCTATCGGGTTGCATCGATGTCGCAGCAGGAGCTGCTCGATATCTTTGACGCCAGGGCCAATATGGAGGCGATGCTGGTGCGTCTCGCCATTGAGCGCGGCAGCGACGAGTGGGAGGCCGAGCTGCTCGCGAGGGCACATCTGCTCAATAAGCTGGAGTCCAGCGACGCCAGCGAGCAGCTGCTGGACGAGTGGGACAGGCGTCATCAGGCGTTCCATTCCGCCATCGTTGCCGGCTGCGGTTCACAGTATCTGCTGCAAATGCGCGAACGCCTTTTCGATCTCGCCGCACGCTACCGTTTTATCTGGCTGCGCACGACCGTGCTGTCGGTTGCCATGCTGGAAAATAAGCAGCGCCAGCATCGAAGGCTAACCGAGGCGCTTCTGCCCCGCTTGCCGGTGAGCTGATGCGCCAGCATCTGCTGACGCCTATTCCGGTCATTCAACGGGCGATGGCGGGAAAACTTCAGCAGAAAGCCTCCTGACGAGGCGCTGCCGGAGGGCTTATTTGGCCGGTTTCTTATAGAAAGGCAGCTGCGTAACCGGATAGGTGTAGGTCTCCTGAACGACGCACCGATCGGGGGTCGCCATGCCGGAGTAGAAGAAAAAGTACTCGTTACTGTCCGGGAAAAAGACCAGATCGTCGCCGTTTTGAAAGCTGGTGATGCGAAAAGGCACGTGGCTTTTAGTCTGCGCCTGCTTCATGCCGGAAGCGACCTGGAAATGATCCCCCCACTTCATGGTGGAGAGCTTGTAGTGGAAGCGGGAGATCGTCACGCTTTGCCGCAGCGAGCAGGATAATTTTACTGCGGTGCCGGCCCATGCTGGTGAGAGAAATAAGCTTATCAGGCTTGTTAGCAATATGAATTTCATGAAGATCTTATAATTTAAGGGGCTATTTTTCTAACGGTATCACGTATCGCGCCATCAGGCATTCCCGGCGGCCACATTCGCCAGGCGGACCTGGATTCCAGGAATAATCCTGGTCTTAATCGCGCGAATGCCCGAAAGGCGATGAGCGGGGCGGAAAATATCGGCGATGGCGCCCCACCGCCGGACTCTTCAAAAGAAGGGGACCGTCGCGGTGGAGCTCAGCCCGTAATGGTTAAACGAGCCCTCCGTTGGCGTATCGCTTACGTCGCCTGCGGCAATAAACATGCGGAAGCTTCGACCCAGGGCCTGATTCTTTATCCAGATATAGGGTAAATCGGAAGTCGGCGTCGTGACCTGACGCCGATGCCCGGTCGGCGCGTCGACTGAGATAGCGCCGCGGCGCTTCATAGAGCGCTTCATGCGCTGGTGCGGCGTTTTAAGCTGCACGCGCCGGTAATGACGATACTGGACGTTCTCGGGTACCGGCGTCGCCGGACCAATCCAGATATAATGTGATAAATCATTAAGTAATACCCGAAGCCTGAGATTTTCCAGCCCATACCGGTGCCCATATAGCCTAATCACATTCCCCGGCGTTTGTTTAAATGCTGATAGAGATACGCCGCTTCATTTGAGGTGCGCCCAGAGGTGTAAAACTCCATCGCATCAGGGGAGAACCCGCGCATGATTTCGCCAATTTCGGCAAACGCCTCCTCCCACACGATGGGCTGATAGCTATCGCTGATAATGTCGTATTTCAGCGGATGAGTGAGCCGGCCGCTGTTTTCCAGCTCAAAGTCGCTTTGCTGCCAAAGCTCGCTCAGCGTGTGGTGGGCAAAGAACGCCGGCGAGGATTTTTTGGCGATGGTTTCCCAGGAGACGGCCTTGACGCCGTTTTCGCACAGCTCCATCACAGAGCGGTGATCAGGATCGGGCCACGCGCAGCCAGGGCAATCAAACCCCTTCACCTGATTCATTTTAAACAGCGCGATGGTGTCGCGTACCGGCGTTTTTTGTCCCAGCACGTGCGCGGTACAGGCCTTAACTGCTCCCCATCCTCCGGCGGCGGCCTGGTATTCTTTTAATCCACGGGTAGTATCAGTCATCAGATCGTATCAGTTATATTTTCAATGCTGCTTTATTAACACAGGCGCCCCGTCGCACTGATTCCTATCAAGGGGTACGGCACTAACAGAAAATAATAAGAAAGAAGTATTTCGCTGGCGGGGGAATAAAGTTCCGCGGGTGCTTATGGCGATATGAATATCAGGCCTGCCGGGACGGTTACGCCTCTGAGAGCAGGATCAAAAGAATTTTATCCTTCCATAACAGCAGGATATCTATTTATTTTCGGCTAAGACTCCCCTTAACGGGTCAGGTTACATCGAGAATAATGAGTAAAAAACACCGCCCGCACATTCGCCAGGCAGGACCTTGTTGCCCGCTCATGATGTCGCGACAGGCTAAAAAGCAACAGCCGATATGCATCCAAAAATAAACCCGCAGAAAGAGCAGAATATTCTCTGAGGTTTAATAAACTGATTCGCGGACGGTTATTTTCCAGACGCAATAAATATCTACCCACTTTAATCCGGGTTATTAAAACAGGGTGATAAGGCGAGTCGGCAGGCGTTACAATTAGTAAAAGATTTTTTAAGCAAAGAAATGCCCACGCCGCAGGGCATGGACATTTCCGCTCGATTGGGTCTACGGACAGGGCATCAGGCTCTCAGTCTGAGGGGCTCGCTCACGTCGTCGGCGGCTTCCAGCTTCAGGCTGAATGTCACCAGTAATGCTTTAGCCCGGTCGTGGAAATCAAGCAGCGTCTTCTCAAGCTTCTCTTTAACTTCAGGATCGTCGATATCCACCGACTGCCATACCCCTTCTTTATCGAACAAACCAAACTGATAGCTGTACGTGAAGCGCGATGCCTGTGCTTCCATCTCCATCCACCAACCCCAAAACTCTCGTTTTTCCGGCGCCGGTTTAACGTTGACGCAAACTGCCAGGCAATCGAAAAAGAAGCGGTTGTCTTCACACTGCTCTTCGCGGATATAGGGGCCAAGAGCCGTGAATTTCTTAATCAGCTTACTCTTCAGGTGTCCACTCGGTAACGTCATTGCGATCTCCTTTAGTGATGCAACTGTTTTACCAAATCAATAAAATTTAGCAATATATTAACTAAATCTATGATTGATCCACCGGCTAATCTGTCGCAATGCGTGATCAAAACTGCGATAAATCGGCTTCGATGGGATCTCGATCAGCTTGCCATCGGCAGATGACGAGGTAATTAAACGCGACTCCTCTTCCGGGCTGAAAGGATCGTTTTTCCAGTAGCCGGAGAACATCGGCGTCGGGCAGCGGCGTCCCAGAAGCCCCTGGGTTTTTAACGAGTAGCGGTTCAGCTCAATGCGCAGCGCTTCGTCAGAAGCGTCGTGCATTCCCAGACGCGACGCCAGCACGTCAAGATACATTTCAGGGACTCGCCCCTGGTGCAGAGGATCGACCAGCAGGCTGTGCACCACCGGCCCCAGACAGGCAACGGCCTTCAGGCGCTGTGACTCCAGATAGCCGAGCCGGACGGCAATATTGGCGCCAAAGCGGAAGCCGAACGCCGCAACCCGGGTATGGTCGACCCACGGAACGTTCTGCAGATGCCGCAGCGCGTGCTGGTGCAGCAGGCTGGTGTCCTGGGTCAGAGTCCATTTCGATGAAGAGCCGATGGAAGGCAGATCGAGGGTCAGCATCGCTATCCCCAGCGGGGCAAAATAGTCCTCATACAGGCTGTAGTAATCGGTCTGCAGCGAGTCCAGGCCGCCGCACATCATGATCGTCGGGAACGGGCCTTCACCTTTTGGCAGATGTAAAAACCCGCTGACCGGCGCACCGCCGGGTATCGGAAACTCAATCTCGCGTAGCTCGCCGGGCAGACGCAGGGCGGCCTCTTCATAGGCCCGGTTGGCCAGGGCTTGCGCCTGATCGGCAAGCTCATCGCCTTTAATGTGCGGATAGGCGGCAATGCTGTAGAGGTTGGAGGCGTGCAGCCAGTGGCGGCCGCTGAGCTCAAGGTCCGTTTCCTGACCCGCCGTTTGCTGCCAAATCATGGCCTGCTTAGCCCATTCGAAAATCCAGTTGCCGCCGCGATACCCCACGACGGTGTCGTACAGCTCCGGGTTGGTGCGCTCCGCATCGCTCATGACGATGCGCGCCTGCACGTCGAGGATCTCCTGCGGCGTCACGCCGCGGCGGATCCACATCAGGCGATTGATCAGACGATACCAGCGATCGACGTTGCTGCCATCAAGCGCGGAGTGGATCGGCTGCTGCGAACCGGACGCAAACCGGCGCACCAGCGTAGAAGTTTCTGGGTGTTTGAATCGAGGTTTAAACAGCGTTTCGCTAAGGTTAGCCTGTGACATGTGCAGTCTCCATCGTGTTGCCACTTCTGCTATTGTAACCTGCTAACAGGCAAAAAAAACCACGCCCGGCAAAACCGGGCGTGGTAAATAGCACTTGCCTTGAAAATTAACGGCCTGAGATAGGTGGTACGAAGACCACGCCCATATCCCACGGCTGCTCAATCCAAGTTTCCTGAGGAATATCAACAACATAATCGTCAACCAGCGGACGACCGGCCGGTTTAGCGAAAATAGTGACGAAGTGTGCTTTTGGATACATTTCGCGAATGGCTACCGCGGTGCCGCCGGTATCGACCAGGTCATCAATAACGATGAACCCTTCACCATCACCTTCAGCACGCTTAAGGATGGTCAGCTCACGCTGGTTATCGTGGTCATAGCTAGAAATGCAAACGGTATCTACATGACGAATACCCAGCTCACGCGCCAGCAGTGCGCCCGGTACCAGACCACCGCGGCTAACGGCAATAATGCCTTTCCATTTTTCAGAAGGCATCAGGCGACTTGCCAGTTTGCGGGCGTGAATCTGCAACATGTCCCAGGTGACGACGTATTTTTCGCTCATGTGAAGTGTCCCAGCCTGTGTTATACGGCTTAAATGATGTTCGAGGGGGAAAATGGTTGCGCGAGATTATAGAGATCTGAAGCGCTAAAAACCAGTATTAAGCGGCCCTGTCGACGCTTTTTACGTTGTTTCCACTACCCGTGCGCGTGGAAAGTGGTATTCTCAACCCCACCGCGCAAGCCCTCGCTTGTCGTGTATTCTATTGCTAACCCTCGACCTGCAAAAGAATTTTGCAGGCGATCGTAAGGAGACTCATCGTGTCTGAACTGTCTCAATTATCCCCTCAGCCGCTGTGGGATATTTTTGCCAAAATCTGCTCCATTCCCCATCCGTCCTATCACGAAGAACAACTCGCTGAACACATCATGGGCTGGGCAAAAGAAAAAGGCTTACACGCAGAACGCGACCAGGTTGGCAACATTCTGATTCGTAAAGCCGCTACCGCCGGGATGGAAAACCGTAAACCGGTCGTGCTGCAGGCGCACCTCGATATGGTGCCGCAGAAAAACAATGACACCGTTCACGACTTTACTAAAGATCCGATTCAGCCGTACATCGACGGCGAGTGGGTCAAGGCCCGCGGCACAACCCTGGGCGCCGATAACGGCATCGGCATGGCTTCCGCTCTGGCGGTGCTGGCTGACGACGCCGTTGAACACGGCCCGCTGGAAGTGCTGCTAACCATGACCGAAGAAGCCGGCATGGACGGCGCGTTTGGCCTGCAGGCAAACTGGCTGCAGGCTGATATCCTGATTAATACCGACTCGGAAGAAGAAGGCGAAATCTACATGGGTTGCGCCGGTGGTATCGACTTCACCTCCAACCTGCCGCTGGCGCGCGAAGCGATTCCGGCCGGTTTCCAGAGCTTTAAGCTGACGTTAAAAGGGCTGAAAGGCGGCCACTCCGGCGGTGAAATCCACGTCGGTCTGGGGAATGCCAACAAGCTGCTGGCCCGCTTCCTCGCCGGTCACGCCGCCGAGCTGGGCCTGCGCCTGGTTGATTTCAACGGCGGCACCCTGCGTAACGCCATTCCGCGTGAAGCCTTCGCCACCGTTGCGGTAGCCGCTGACAAGACGGACGCCCTGGCGGCTCTGGTCAATACCTATCAGGAGATCCTTCAAAACGAGCTGGCGGCCAAAGAGAAGAATCTGGTCCTGCTGCTGGATGCCGTTACGACAGATAAAGCCGCGTTGACGGCGCAGTCTCGTGATAGCTTCGTTCGTCTGCTGAACGCCATGCCGAACGGCGTGATCCGTAACTCCGACGTGGCGAAGGGCGTAGTAGAGACCTCCCTCAACGTCGGCGTGGTCACCATGACCGATGATAACGTCGAAATTCACTGCCTGATCCGTTCCCTGATCGACAGCGGCAAAGACTACGTCGTCAGCATGCTGGATTCGTTAGGTAAACTGGCGGGCGCTAAAACCGAAGCCAAAGGCGCTTACCCAGGCTGGCAGCCGGATGCAAACTCACCGGTTATGCATCTGGTCCGCGAAACCTACCAGCGTCTGTTTAACAAAACGCCGAATATCCAGATTATTCACGCCGGTCTGGAGTGCGGTCTGTTCAAGAAACCGTACCCGGATATGGATATGGTTTCCATTGGGCCGACCATTACCGGACCGCACTCTCCGGATGAGCAGGTTCATATCGAGAGCGTTGGCCAGTACTGGACCCTACTGACTGAACTGCTGAAAGCCATTCCGGCAAAATAAGCGGCCAGCCGCAGGTTTGATCTCTCCGGATTCTCCCGGATGCGGGCGGCGGCCTCGTCGCCCGCAAATTTACACCGGTCACAAGCCGCTCCCTACCTCACCTTCTCCATGCGATAGTTAATAAACGTCTCTCCCCGCGCGGCCACCCGCTGCTCTTCAACGACCGTGAAGCCATGACGCGCAAAGCAGGCCCTGGCCGTGATGCTGGCCTCAACCGTCAGCGTCCCCTGCGGAATTTGCCTGAACAGCTCCGCGAGCAACGCCCCGGCAATCCCCCGACGGGCGCGCTCGGGAGCGACAAACAGAAGATCGATATAGCTGCCGATGGCGCTAATAAAGCCGACCGGCTGCCGGTCAATCACCGCCACCAGCACCCTTGAGTCGCTCATTTTTTGCCGCCAGCGCGCCTCATCAACCTGCGCCCAGGCGGCAATTTGCCGTGGCGAATAGTCGCGGCTGGCGGTCTGCTGAATCGCGCGCAGGAAGATGGCGCACAGCGCGGAAAAATCGTCATTCCGGTAATCTCTTATCTGCAGCATAGCTATAGTCCCAGAACCAGCTGCCGCTCCAGCTGGGGATCGAGTAACGTAACGTGCAGCCCCACCAGCCGCACCCCGCGGCCGCCGCGCCGTTCATGCCAGGCTTTGTAGGCCGTGGCGAGTAAATCATCTTTACTCAGGCGCGGCCAGACGTGCTCCTGAGTAGTAAGCTGAAAATCATTAAACTTGAGCTTTACCCCCTGGCGAGCAATCAGCAGATCCGGTTTAACCTTGATCAGCCGCCGCTCCAGCTCCTGGTAGAGGCTCTCGATAATCGCTTCACAGTCGCCCCACTGGTGAATATCCTCCACCAGCGTTCGCTCGACGCCCACCGATTTACGCTGTCGCGTGTTGTTGATTTCCCGCTCGTCGATGCCCTGGCTCCTCTCCCACAGGATCCGACCAAATTTGCCGAAGCGCTTGAGCAGCATCGCCAGATCGCTTTTCTGCACGTCTTCACAGGTGCGCAGCCCCATATTTTCCAGCTTTGCCGCGGAGACTTTCCCCACGCCGGGTATTTTCGCCAGAGGCAGGATTCTGACGAACTCGGCAACCTGGTGCGGCGCAATCACAAACTGGCCGTTGGGTTTATTGAGATCGGAGGCGATTTTGGCGAGAAACTTCACCGGAGCGATACCGGCGGAAGCGGTCAGCTGCAGCTCATGGTGAATGGTCTGACGGATCTCTTCGGCCATCAGCGTCGCCGAACCCTGACAGTGGACGCTGTCGGTGACGTCAAGATACGCCTCGTCGAGCGAGAGGGGTTCAATCAGCGAAGTGTAGCGTGAAAAGATTTCCCGGATATGGGCCGATGCCTCTTTGTAGGCGTCAAAGCGCCCCGGCAGCAGCGTCAGGTGCGGGCAAAGCTTAAGCGCCATCGCCGTTGGCATGGCGCTACGCACGCCAAACTTACGCGCCGGATAGTTGGCGGTACTGATGACGCCCCGCTGGACCCGGCTGCCGCCGATGGCGATGGGAATATCCCGCAACGCCGGGTTATCCCGCATTTCAACCGCGGCAAAGAAGCAGTCCATATCAACATGGATGATTTTGCGCATAGCTAGCCCTCACTGACCACTGGACAAGTATACAGCATAATTCTGTTCAATGAGAAGAGAGGGAAGCCAAAATGCACGGAAGCCAAACCCCGGCGTCGCTGCGCGCGGCCGGGAGTTATGAGGCTGTCAGGGAGAGGTTACAGGATCCGCTCCTGCTTACGCTGCGCTGCGCGCGCCAGGCGTTTTTTGCGCGCATCGCACGGCTCCGGGCAGTCGCAGACCTTTTCCAGACCCAGCGAGGCGATCCCGCCGCAGCTCCCCTGCAGGCTTTTGCGCTTTACCAGATACCCCAGCGACATCCCCAGAATCACCAGAGCGAAAATCACAAAGGTGGCGACAAACAGAGTCCACATCATCAGCCTCCAAAATCATCCAGCATGATATTGTCATCCTCGACGCCGAGATCCTTGAGCATTTTAATCACCGCAGCGTTCATCACCGGCGGCCCGCACATGTAAAACTCGCAGTCCTCCGGCGCCGGGTGATCGCGCAGGTAGTTTTCATACAGAACGTTGTGAATAAAGCCGGTGTAGCCGTCCCAGCTATCTTCCGGCAGCGGATCGGACAGCGCGACGTGGAAGGTAAAGTTGGGATTTTCCCGCGCCAGCTGTTCAAATTCATCGTCGTAGAACATTTCGCGCAGCGAGCGCGCGCCGTACCAGAAGCTGATTTTACGCTTGCTGTGCAGCCGCTTGAGCTGATCGAAAATATGCGAACGCATCGGCGCCATGCCGGCGCCGCCGCCGATAAAGACCATTTCAGCCTCGGTATCTTTCGCAAAGAATTCGCCAAACGGCCCGGAGATCGTCACCTTGTCGCCGGCTTTCAGCGACCAGATATACGAAGACATAATGCCTGGCGGGGCGTCCGGGACTTTCGGCGGCGGTGTGGCAATACGCACGTTGAGCATGATGATGCCCTTCTCGTCCGGGTAGTTAGCCATCGAGTATGCGCGCAGAGTCGGCTCTTTCACCTCAGAGACGTAGCGGAACAGGTTAAATTTATCCCAGTCAGAGCGATACTCGTCCGGCACGTCAAAATCGGCATAAGCGACCTTATGCGACGGGCACTCGATCTGGATATACCCGCCGGCGCGGAACGGCACAGCGTCGCCGTCCGGCACGCGCAGCTTCAGCTCTTTGATAAAGGTCGCTTTGTTATCATTGGAGATAACTTCGCATTGCCATTTTTTGACGCCGAAGATCTCTTCCGGTAGCTCGATCTTCATATTCTGTTTTACCGCTACCTGACAGGCCAGACGGCAGCCCTCTTTCGCTTCACGCCGGGAGATATGAGAGAGTTCAGTCGGCAGAATATCGCCTCCCCCCTCTTTTATCGTAACCCGACACTGGCCGCACGAGCCGCCGCCGCCGCAGGCGGAAGAGACGAAAATGCCGTTACTGGAGAGGGTGTTCAGCAGCTTATCGCCGGCCGGGGTGCGGATTTGCTTATCCGCCTCGTTGTTAATTTCAATGACGACGTCACCGGCATTGACCAACTTTGAACGCGCGATCAGTATCAACCCCGAAAGCACCAACACGATCAGGGTGAACATCACGACACCAAGAATAATTTCCATACTTTCCGCCCTTATAGCTGCACACCGGAGAATGACATAAAGCCCAGCGCCATCAGACCAGTGGTAATAAAGGTGATCCCTAACCCACGCAGACCCGCGGGCACATTTGCATACTTCATCTTTTCACGAATACCCGCCATCGCCACAATCGCCAGCATCCAGCCGATGCCGGAGCCGAAGCCGTAAACAATGGATTCCGGGAAGTTGTAATCTCGCTGGACCATGAAGGAGACGCCGCCAAAAATAGCGCAGTTAACGGCAATCAGCGGCAGGAAGATCCCCAGCGCGTTGTATAACGCCGGAAAATACTTATCGAGGATCATCTCCAGAATCTGCACCAGCGCGGCGATAACGCCGATGAAGGTGATAAAGTTCAGGAAGCTGAGATCGACACCGTCCGCCAGCGCGCCGTCGCGCAGCACCAGGTTGTAGACCAGATTGTTGATCGGCACCGCCAGCCCCAGCACCACCGTGACGGCAACGCCCAGGCCAAACGCCGTAGAGACCTTTTTCGAGACCGCAAGGAAGGTACACATCCCAAGGAAGAAGGCCAACGCCATATTCTCAACAAACACGGCGCGAACAAACAGGCTAATGTAATGAGCCATAATCGGTTACTCCTTTTCCTGCTGTTCCGGCTTCCAGCTACGTAGCGCCCAGATCAGCAGACCGATAATGAAAAACGCGCTCGGCGCCAGCAAAAACAGCCCGTTTGGCTGATACCAGCCGCCGTTCTGTACCGTTTCCAGCACGGTGATACCAAACAGCTTGCCGCTGCCGATAAGCTCACGCAGGAAGCCAACAATCATCAGGATCGCGCCATAACCGAGGCCGTTGCCGATACCGTCCATAAAGCTGGCCATCGGCGGCGACTTCATGGCATAGGCTTCCGCACGCCCCATCACGATACAGTTGGTGATGATAAGCCCGACAAACACCGACAGCTGTTTGGAGATCTCATAGGCAAAAGCGCGCAGCAGCTGATCGACCACAATCACCAGCGAGGCAATAATGGCCATCTGTACAATGATGCGCACGCTGTTGGGAATATGATGGCGGATAGTGGAGATAAACATGCTGGAGAACGCCGTTACCAGCGTCACCGCGATGGTCATTACAAATGCGGTCTCAAGCTTAGTGGTCACCGCCAGTGCGGAACAGACGCCCAGCACCTGCAATGCAATCGGGTTATTCGCGACGAGCGGCCCGACCAGCACCCGCTTCATCTCTTTCATTTCGCTCTGTTCAGCCATTATTCAGCACCCCCTCACGAACCTTTTTCAGGAACGGGCCAAAACCCATTTCGCCCATCCAGAAATCAAAGCTATGCTGCACGCCATTTGAGGTCAGCGTCGCACCGGACAGCCCGTCAACGGCGTGAATATCACCCGCTCGTGCTCCACCTTTCACCACTTTCAGCGCAGGGTGACCATTGTCATCCAGCGCCTGCTTGCCGACGAACTGCTGGCGCCAGTTCGGGTTTTCGACTTCGCCCCCGAGCCCCGGCGTTTCGCCCTGATCGTAATAAGTGATGCCTTTAACCGTGCGGCCATCGGTGTCCATCGCTACGAAAGCGTACATCATCGACCACAGACCGTTGCCGTAGACCGGAAGCACCACTTCCTGAACCTGCTGCTTTTCATCGCGCACCAGGTAAATTTCCGCCAGATTGCTGCGGCGCTTAATCCCAGCCGGATCCTGGCTGGCATCAAGTGTGATACTTTGCTCCGGGTCTTTCAGCGCCTGCGACTGATTGAATTTACCCGGGTCCTGATCCAGCAGCTCGCCGGTGGTTAAATTCACCAACCGCGGGGAGATTCGGGCGGCAAAGACGGCGGCCACTTCATCTGTAATCATGTCCGGTTTCATCAACCCGGAGACCGCCAGAATGTTGCGTTGTTTATCCAGCGCGCGCTGCTCCTGCTGACGCGACTTCAGGCCAACCGCAGAGCCGGCAACCACGATAGAGCAGACCAGGCACAGCACCAGTACCACCAGCAGCGTTTTGCCGATGCTATCGTTACCTTTATTCTCAGCCACGCGACTTCCTCCGCTTAATATTGGCCCGCACCACCAGGTAATCGAACAGCGGTGCAAAGAGGTTGGCAAAAAGGACTGCCAGCATCATCCCTTCCGGATAGGCCGGGTTGACCACGCGGATCAGCACGCACATTACGCCGATAAGCAGGCCATAGCTCCATTTGCCTTTATCGGTAAACGACGCCGAGACCGGGTCCGTCGCCATAAACATCATGCCGAACGCAAAACCGCCGAGCACCAGATGCCAGTACCACGGCATAGAGAACATCGGGTTGGTGGTCGAACCGATTAAATTAAACAGCGTCGCCGTCGCTATCATGCCGATCAGTACGCCGGCGACGATACGCCAGGAAGCCACGCGGCCAAAGATAACGATCGCCCCGCCGATCAGGATCATCAGCGTTGAGACTTCACCAATGGAACCAGGAATATTGCCGAGGAAGGCGTCCATCCAGCTAACCGGCTGGCCGCTGGCCACGTTTACCAGCGCTTCACCGCCGCCGCTCGCCCACTGTGAGAGCGGCGTCGCGCCGGAAAAGCCGTCGGCGGCAGTCCATACCAGGTCGCCAGAAATCTGCGCCGGGTAAGCAAAGAACAGGAACGCGCGCCCTGCCAGCGCCGGGTTAAGAAAGTTACGCCCGGTGCCGCCAAAAATCTCTTTGGCGATAACCACGCCGAAGGAGATGCCCAGCGCGGCCTGCCACAGCGGCAGCGTAGGCGGGACGATCAGCGCGAAAAGAATCGAGGTGACGAAAAAGCCCTCGTTTATTTCGTGCTTGCGCACGATGGCAAAGAGAACCTCCCAGAACCCCCCGACGATAAATACGGTCATATAGATTGGCAGGAAGTACACCGCGCCGAGGGTCATCATACTTATCCAGCCCGCGTCCGCGGCGAAGCTTACCCCCAGCGACTGCGCAAGGCCGTAGTGCCAGTCGCTGGCGATAACCTGCTGCAGCTGCTCCGCACCGTACAGTTTATGGAGCGCCGGAATGGTTTGCAGGCCGACGTTATACATCCCCCAGAACATCGCCGGGAACACGGCGAGCCAGACCAGAATCATCATTCGCTTCAGGTCAATGGCATCACGCACGTGCGCGGCCCCGCGCGTCACCTGACCGGGCGTGTAGAATATCGTCGCCGTCGCTTCGAACAGCGGGTAATATTTTTCCAGCTTGCCGCCGTGGGTAAAGTGCGGCTCAATTTTGTCAAACAGTTGCTTTAAGCCCATGACCTATCCTTCCTGCTCAATCTGGGTTAACACGCTGCGCAGCGCCGGACCATATTCATACTTGCCTGGGCACACGTAGGTGCAAAGTGCGAGATCTTCTTCATCCAGCTCCAGGCAGCCCAGCGCCTGCGCGCTTTCGGTATCACCCGCCAGCAGATCGCGCAGCAGTACGGTAGGCAGAATGTCCAGCGGCATCACCCTTTCATAGTTGCCAATCGGCACCATCGAGCGCTCACCGCCGTGGGTATCGGTCGAAAAGTTGAATAATTTACGCGTCAGGAAATGCCCTAAGGTAGTACGCGTGATGGAGAATTTATCTTTCCCCGGCATCACCCAGCCAAACAGCTCTTTGTCGCGCCCTTCTTTTACCACGCTGACCTGCAGATGGAAGCGGCCGAGGAAAGCATAGGGTCCAAAGGCTCGGGTCCCGCTAAGGACGGAGCCGGAAATCACGCGATTTTCGCCGGCCATCAGCCCATCTGCCAGCAGCTCATCAAGGCTGGCACCGCAGCAGGTTTGCACCAACCGCGGCTCTTTAACCTGCGGGCCGCCAAGCGCGATCACGCGATCGCTGTAAAGCTCTCCGTCAAGGAACAGCCGCCCGATGGCGATAACATCTTGATAATTCAGGTGCCAGACCTGTTTTGTCAGGCTTACCGGTTCGAGGAAGTGGATGTGGGTTCCCGCCAACCCCGCCGGATGCGGGCCGGAGAACTGGTTGAAAGTGACCTGCCCTGAACGATGGCCGCCGAGCTTACCGCCGCTGGCCTGGCACACGTGAACCTTGCCGTCAGTTAAGATGGTCAGTAGCGTCAGGCCGGCGTCAAAGGCCTCGCGCTGGGCGAGAATAATGGGCTGCGGCTCGGCGGCCAGCGGGTTGGTATCCATTGCGGTGACGAAAATCGCCGCCGGCACGCTGCCCGGCACCGGCGTTTTGCTGAATGGACGGGTGCGCAGCGCCGTCCACTGGCCGGAGGCCAGCAGCTGACGCTGTACAACCTCACGCGACAATTCGGCAAGGTCGTCCGGCGCATAGCGGGGAAACTGCACCGCGTCGTTGCCGTCGACATCAATCACCACCGACTGCAGTACCCGGCGTTCGCCGCGGTGAATCGCGCCGATCACGCCGCTCGCAGGCGCGGTAAAATGGACGCCAGGGTTCTTTTTATCTTCGAACAGCGGCTGGCCTTTCTGCACCCGGTCGCCTTCCTGAACCGCCATTGAGGGGCGCATACCGACGTACTCCTCGCCCAACAGCGCAACGCGTTTGACTGCAATCTGAGAAGTCATCTGCTGCATTGGTATGCCAGCTATGGGCAAATCCAGCCCTTTTTTTATTTTAATCATATCGTTAGTAGGTGTCCGTTATCTAAACCCCGGCATCAGGCCGCGGCCAGCAACATTAATGGAAAGTCAGAGAAAGAAAGGAAAGGCGAAGGTCCTGCTCATTCACAAGACGGGAGAGAAGCATCCTTTCTTACCCTGATTACTAAGCTCCACAAGTGTAACATTTTGTGAGCAGTTACTGTAGGTAAACCCCGTTACGCGGCTCTAAAATGCGAGCTATTGCGCAAAGTTCTGACTGCACTTTGCCGCCAGATTCGTTATAAAGGACAACTAAATTGTAAACGCGATACGCCGCGCTTGCGAAAAATTGCCGTGATGCTAATGTGAGCGCTCTAAATCCAGAAAACTCTGATTTTGGGTCTCTTGCCGTCCTGGCAATGTGGTTTTTGTTTTATCAAGGAACAAGCAGTATGCGCAAAATCGCATTATTTATTGCGATGCTTCTGTTGCCGTGCGTTTCATTTGCTGGGCTTCTCAGCAATAACAGCTCGACGACGCCGGTTAGCAAAGAATACAAACAGCAATTGATGGGTTCCCCGGTCTATATTGAGATCTTTAAAGAGGAGCGAACGCTCGATCTTTACGTCAAAATGGGCGAAACCTGGCAACTTCTCGACAGCTACCGGATCTGTAACTACTCCGGCGGGCTAGGACCCAAGCAGCGTCAGGGCGACTTCAAGAGTCCGGAAGGATTTTACAACGTGGCGCGTAGCCAGCTAAAACCGGACAGCCGCTTCTATAAAGCCATTAATATCGGCTTCCCCAACGCCTACGATCGCGCGCATGGCTATGAAGGTAAGTACCTGATGATCCACGGCGCCTGCGTCTCTGTCGGCTGCTATGCCATGACCGATACCGGCATTGATGAGATTTTCCAGTTCGTGACCGGCGCGCTGGTGTTTGGTCAGTCAAACGTGCAGGTCAGCATTTATCCTTTCCGCATGACCAACGCCAACATGGAGCGTCACAAATACTCCTACTACGCGGACTTCTGGAAACAGCTGAAGCCAGGCTACGACTATTTCCAGCAAACCCACAAGCCACCGGTTATCTCGGTAATGGACGGCCGCTACGTGGTCAGCAAGCCGCTTAGCCATGAAGTTATTCAGCCGCAGCTGGCGTCAAACTACACGGTCCCCCAGGCAAAATAGCGCCCACTCGCCCGGCATGATTTTATTCCAGGTCTCATTGCCGGTTAGCGGCTGAGTGGCGATAACGGAGACCACATCGTTCGGTGTGGTCTCGCGTTGAAAGTCGATTTCCACATCCTGATCCAGCAGCGTCGCAACGCCAAACGGCGCCCGCCGCGTAATCCAGTACAGGTTCGTCGAGCAGTACGCCATCACGTAACGCCCGTCGGAGAGCAGCATGTTAAAGACCCCTTTCTCCCGCAACTCGCCCGCCAGCTCAGCAATATAGCTGAAGACTTCAGGCATCGAGTCAGGGGTGCCAGGATAGCGTTCGGTCAGGCGATGCAGCAGCCAGCAGAAAGCCTTTTCGCTGTCGGTTTCGCCGACCGGATGAAGATTTCCCGTATCGAGAGACTCATATCCCTCCAGCTGGCCGTTATGCGCGTAGGTCCAGTTGCGTCCCCACAGTTCTCGGGTAAAGGGATGCGTATTTTCCAGCGCCACGATGCCGCGATTAGCCTGGCGAATATGGGCGATGACCGAGCAGGATTTGATGGGATAGTCCTGCACCAGCTTAGCGATGGGCGACTGAAAGCTGGGCTGCGGATCTTTAAATGTGCGACAGCCTTTGCCTTCATAGAAGGTGATGCCCCAACCGTCTTTATGCGGCCCGGTGCCGCCCCCGCGCTGAACCAGCCCGGTAAAGCTAAAGCAAATATCTGTTGGCACATTCGCGCTCATCCCGAGCAGTTCGCACATATCTCACCTCATACCACGCGGCTTAAATACCAAAGGCGTTACTACGTCAGCCAGCCTGAACGCGGTCAGCGCGCAAAAACCGGATCGTACCTGAGGTACGCAAGGAGATTGAGCGCTGCCCGGGGTTCAACACCGCCAGCAATACGGCCTGTTAAGCTTTAACCATCTCTTTTTCGATCAGCATAATCAGAATATGAATCACTTTAATGTGAATTTCCTGAATACGGTCGGCATAGCCAAAATGCGGCACGCGAATTTCAACATCGGCGGAGCCGGCCATTTTACCGCCGTCTTTACCAGTCAGGGTGATCACCTTCATCCCCTGCGCGCGGGCGGCCTCGATCGCTTTGATAACGTTACCAGAGTTACCGGAGGTGGAGATCCCCAGCAGCACGTCACCGGCGCGGCCAACCGACTCAACGTAGCGGGAGAAAACGTACTCATAGCCAAAATCATTGCTGACGCAGGAAAGGTGGCTGACGTCTGAAATCGCAATGGCCGGGTAGCCCGGACGGTTTTCACGATAGCGCCCGGTCAGTTCTTCGGCGAAATGCATCGCATCGCAGTGGGAACCGCCGTTACCGCAGGAAAGGACTTTACCGCCCGTCTTAAAGCTATCTGCCAGCAGCACCGCGGCACGCTGGATAGCGTGAATATTAGCTTCGTCCTGCAGAAAGTTAGCCAGCGTTTCCGCTGCTTCGTTCAGTTCGTTACGAATAAGATCCTGGTACATGAGGATAATCCTTCAGT
This sequence comes from Klebsiella sp. 18074, assembly GCF_902705905.1. NCBI lineage: Bacteria > Pseudomonadati > Pseudomonadota > Gammaproteobacteria > Enterobacterales > Enterobacteriaceae > Klebsiella > Klebsiella sp. 18074. Next base: position 42,536 of record NZ_CACSIS010000033.1, read on the forward strand.
ATTGGTGGAATAACCCTGGCAGTGTACCGGATAGCCGCTAAAGCGAGAAGCAGCAGGCGCTGTTATCCCCTGAGGTTTTGCTTTTACGTGCCGCATTTACGTACAACAATGTGAGCAAGGTTGTAATTATTTTGTAAACACATTGCTAAAACAAATTACATCCACTACAACCATATCATCACAAGTGGTCAGACCTCCTACAAGACAGGGAGCATTTCGTTATGATGATTTTGAGTATTGTTGCAACCGTTGTTCTACTCGGTGCGCTCTTCTATCACCGAATCAATCTCCTGCTCAGCAGCGCGATTTTGCTCGCCTGGACCGCCGCGCTTAGCGTGGCCGGGCTGTGGAATATCTGGCTGCTGCTGCCGTTAGCGATCGTCCTGCTGCCGTTTAACTTAGCGCCGATGCGTAAATCTATTTTTTCAGCGCCCGCATTCCGCGCATTCCGCAAGGTGATGCCGCCGATGTCGCGGACGGAAAAAGAAGCTATCGATGCGGGAACCACCTGGTGGGAAGGCGATCTGTTTCGCGGTAACCCGGACTGGCAGAAGCTGCATAACTATCCGCAGCCGCGCCTGACTGCCGAAGAGCAGGCGTTTATCGACGGCCCGGTGGAAGAAGCCTGCCGCATGGCGAACGATTTTGAAATTACCCACGAAATGGCCGACCTGCCTCCGCAGCTGTGGGCCTTTCTGAAAGAGCATCGCTTCTTTGCGATGATCATTAAGAAAGAGTACGGCGGTCTGGAGTTCTCCGCCTACGCTCAGTCCCGCGTGCTGCAAAAAATGTCCGGCGTTTCCGGTATCCTGGCGATTACCGTGGGCGTGCCTAACTCTTTAGGCCCGGGCGAGCTGCTGCAGCATTACGGCACCGATGAACAGAAAAATCACTATCTGCCGCGCCTCGCGCGTGGTCAGGAGATCCCCTGCTTTGCGCTGACCAGCCCGGAAGCGGGCTCCGACGCCGGCGCCATTCCGGATACCGGCGTGGTGTGCATGGGCGAATGGCAGGGCGAACAGGTTCTGGGCATGCGCCTGACCTGGAACAAGCGCTACATTACCCTGGCGCCAATCGCCACCGTACTGGGGCTGGCGTTTAAACTCTCCGACCCCGATCGCCTGCTGGGGGGAGAAGAGGAGCTGGGCATCACCTGCGCGCTGATCCCAACCTCGACCCCTGGGGTTGAAATTGGCCGCCGCCACTTCCCGCTTAACGTACCGTTCCAGAACGGGCCGACCCAGGGTAAAGATATCTTTGTCCCAATCGACTACATCATCGGCGGCCCAACGATGGCCGGCCAGGGCTGGCGGATGCTGGTGGAGTGCCTGTCCGTAGGTCGCGGGATCACCTTGCCGTCAAACGCTACCGGCGGCCTGAAGTCCGTGGCGATGGCCACCGGCGCCTATGCCCATATTCGCCGCCAGTTCAAGATCTCCATCGGTAAAATGGAAGGTATCGAAGAGCCGCTGGCGCGTATTGCGGGTAACGCCTACGTGATGGACGCCGCCGCGTCGCTGATTACCTATGGCATCATGCTGGGTGAGAAGCCGGCGGTTCTGTCAGCTATCGTGAAGTATCACTGCACGCACCGCGGCCAGCGTTCAATCATCGACGCAATGGATATCACCGGCGGAAAAGGCATCATGCTGGGTGAAGGCAACTTCCTCGCCCGCGCCTATCAAGGGGCGCCGATCGCCATCACCGTCGAAGGCGCCAACATACTGACCCGCAGCATGATGATCTTCGGTCAGGGCGCAATCCGCTGCCATCCTTACGTGCTGGACGAAATGGCCGCCGCGCAGAACAACGACGTTGACGCTTTCGACAAGCTGCTGTTCAAACACATCGGTCACGTCGGCAGCAATAAGGTCCGCAGCTTCTGGCTGGGCCTGACCCGCGGGCTAACCAGCAGCACGCCAACCCGCGACGCGACCCGCCGTTACTACCAGCATATGAACCGCCTGAGCGCGAACCTGGCGCTGCTGTCCGACGTCTCAATGGCGGTACTGGGCGGCAGCCTGAAGCGTCGCGAGCGTATTTCCGCACGACTGGGCGACGTTTTAAGCCAGCTGTACCTCGCCTCTGCGGTGCTGAAACGCTATGACGATGAGGGACGTAACGAAGCCGATCTGCCGCTGGTTCACTGGGGCGTTCAGGATGCGCTGTATCAGGCGGAGCAGGCCATTGACGACCTGCTGAAAAACTTCCCGAACCGCTTTGTCGCAGGCGTCATGCGCGTTGCCATCTTCCCGACCGGCCGCCACTACGACGCGCCGTCCGATAAGCTGGACCATAAGGTCGCCAAAATTCTGCAGATCCCGAGCGCAACGCGTTCGCGCATTGGCCGCGGCCAGTACCTGACCCCGAGCGAGCACAACCCGGTCGGTCTGCTGGAAGAAGCGCTGCTGGACGTCATGGCCGCCGACCCAATTCATCAGCGTATCTGTAAGGAGCTGGGCAAAAACCTGCCGTTTACGCGCCTTGATGAACTGGCCCGCAACGCGCTGGCGAAAGGGTTAATCAATCAGGAAGAAGCCACCGTTCTTACCCGAGCGGAGGCCAGCCGCCTGCGCAGCATCAACGTTGACGACTTCGCCCCGGATGAGCTGGCCACCCGGCCGGTAAAGCTGCCGGAGAAAGTCCGCAAGATTGAAGCGGCCTGAATAATAAATTAATCACATCACGATCGGGGCGGGGGATTTCCTCCGCCTCTTTTTTGCCCCGCTTTACTCCCTCTGCCCTCTGGCAGCGCACAAATCGTTTCCAGCATTAGCATTTTTTTAACAAAATATTCCGCTGACTATCCAGAGACTGATATGGTGTTAAAGTGACTATAACAGCCTAATGATAATGGAGTTCACCACTGTGCCTGGCTTGAAAATTACGCTACTGCAACAACCGCTGGTGTGGATGGACGGTCCCGCCAACCTGCGCCATTTCGATCGCCAGCTGGAAGGCGTCAGCGGGCGCGATCTGATTGTTTTGCCTGAAATGTTCACCACCGGCTTCGCGATGGAAGCCGCTCAGCAGTCGCTGCCGCAGGAAGAGGTCATTGAATGGATGCGGGCGAAAGCGCTGCAGACCAATGCCCTCATCGCGGGTAGCGCTGCGCTACAAACCGAACGCGGCCCGGTTAACCGCTTCCTGCTGGTGGATCCCGGCGGTAAAACCCATTTTTATGATAAGCGGCACCTGTTCCGGATGGCCGAAGAGCACCATCATTATACGGCCGGCAGCGAGCGGGTCGTCTTCGAGTGGCGCGGCTGGCGGATCCTGCCGCTGGTTTGCTACGACCTGCGCTTCCCGGTGTGGTCACGCAACCATAACGACTACGATTTAGCGCTGTACGTGGCCAACTGGCCGGCGCCGCGCTCGCTGCACTGGCAGTCGCTGCTGGTCGCCCGGGCCATTGAAAACCAGGCCTACGTCGCCGGCTGCAATCGGGTCGGTACCGACGGTAATGGCCACCACTATCGGGGCGATAGCCGCATTATCAGCCCGCAGGGAGAAATTCTGGCAACGGCAGAGCCTCATCTGGCTACACGCCTCGATGCAGAGCTTTCGCTCACCGCCCTCAACGAGTATCGCGAAAAATTCCCCGCCTGGCAGGATGCCGATCCGTTTAGCCTGAATTAATTCCCCTCCCCCTCGTTATCGAGGGGGACACTCTTCCGCCCCGTTAACACGACGCTGCTGAATACGCGGGCAATAAATGTATGCCCCCACCAGCATCTTGTTTTCCTTTATTATTTATTTCGCCCCAGGCCCCCGGACATTCTCGTTCAGAGGCCTTCTCTGAGGATAAAGAATATTTTTCTGGCAGGATTATTTTCTGTTCTACACTAATAAAATGGATAAAATTCAACAATAACAAGAGCGATTTTCAAATAACTTTCAGCAACTTTTAAACGATTCCATCTCAAATACTGGCCTGGTTTGTAAAACTGGCCGGAGCGGTTGTATGCGCATTCTCAGCGAGAACAAACCATCATGGAAAATGATAATCTGCTTATTGTTGAAAAAAGACTGGTTGCCCGTTTTTTGGATATGTTCATTCGGTTTGGGCTTATCCTGGCATTAGCCTCCTTCTGCTATACCGTATTTTCTCCGTTTCTGAATATGATGCTCTGGGCCGTCATTCTGGCGGTCACGCTCTATCCGCTGCACCAGTATTTTGCCGCGAAGTTGGGCGGGAAACAGGGCTGGGCCTCGACGCTGATTGTGCTGCTCGGCATAGTGCTGATCGTCGCGCCAACGGTGCTGATGATTAGCTCCCTCGTCGAGAGCGCCAGCGCGATGATCGATAAACTTAGCGGTCAATCCTTCGCCGTTCCGCCACCGCCTGAAAAAGTCGCCACCATACCTATCGTCGGGGAAAAAATAAGTGCGCTGTGGTTGAAAGCTTCCAGCGATCTACCGGGGCTGATTAGCAACTACCGCACCCAAATCGGCGACGTCGCCAAAGGCATCCTCAGCGTGCTTGCCAGCATGGGCGGAGGTATCCTGGGCTTTATTCTCTCGTTTATCGTGGCCGGTATCATCATGGCGTGGGGCGCTGCCGGTGCGAACAGTGCCAGGCGCATTGCCATCCGCCTGACGGATGAGAGAAAGGGCCAGTCATTAGTGAAATTGTGCTCCAGCACCATTCGCGCGGTGGCCCAGGGCGTCATCGGCGTCGCGCTGATCCAGGCGCTGCTGGTGGGCGTGCTGATGATCGTGGCGGGCATTCCGGCGGTGGGGATCTTCTTTGTGCTGGCGCTGATCCTTGGGATCGCCCAGATTCCGGTGATTCTGGTGACGGCACCGGCCATCGCTCTGATGTGGAGCTTCGGCGATCACGGCACCGTCATGGATATCGTCTATACCGTTTTGCTGATTATTGCCGGGATGGCCGATAACGTTCTGAAACCGCTGATGCTCGGCCGCGGCGTTGATGCTCCTATGCCGGTGGTACTGTTAGGCGCCTTAGGGGGAATGGCCGCCAGCGGTATTCTCGGGATGTTTATTGGCGCGACCTTGCTCTCTCTTGGCTACCGTATCTTCATGTCCTGGGTCGACGACGGGCAGATTGCCGATAGCCAGACCGTCGTCATACCGGACGACAAAGATGCCCCGTGACGGCCATGCCAGGCGCCTCCTGTTCACCGGAGGCGCCTGCCTTCTCATCAGCGCATGCACGACGCTGGGGCCTGACTATCATCCGCCGAAAACGCCGGAGCTGACGCAATGGCAACCGGCGACGCAGCGGGTCACCTCCCGCTCAACCTACGCCGATTACGCCCAGTGGTGGACTCAGCTCAACGATCCAACCCTGACGGCGCTGATCAACGAGGCCTTGCGCAAAAACCCGGATGTGAAAATCGCCGGTTTGCGCCTGCTTGAATCCCGGGCGCAGCTGGGTATCGCGGAGAGTTTACTGGGGCCGCAGGCGACGATCGCCAGCGGCGATCTGCTTCGCACCGGGCAGCAACGCTCAGGCGATTACCGCTCGGGAAGTCGCTACAGCGCCGGCGTTAACCTCGGGTGGGAAATTGACTTCTGGGGCAAGTTTCAGCGCGGCGTCGAGTCCGCTGACGCCAGCTATTTTGCCACCCTCGCACAATACGACGATATTCAGGTGCTGATGGCCGCCCAGGTGGCACAGTGGTACGTCAATATCCGCATGCTGGAAGCCCGGCTGCAAATTACCCGCAGCAACGCGAAGATCCAGCAGCGCAGTCTGCAGATCACCGAACGGTTATTCCTCAGCGGCAACAGCGCTGAGCTGGACGTCCAGCAGGCAAAAACGCAATACCTCTCGACGCTCTCCACCCTTCCCCAGTTGGAAACCGCCCTGGCGCAAAGTCAGAATGCCCTGGGCGCGCTACTGGCACGTAAACCGGGCCCGCTGCCTGAGATGGCAACCCGGACCGGCGAGATCCCGCTGGGAGAACTCGCTTTAGTCTCCGAAATTCCGGCCGATCTGCTGCGTCGTCGCCCCGATGTCAGGGCCGCGGAACGTCAGCTGGCTGCCCAGTCGGCGCTGATCGGCGTCGCGGAAAGCGAGCTTTACCCGTCGATTTCGCTAATCGGCAGCGTCGGGATCGGCGGGCAAACGCAGACCAATAGCACGCTGAGCTGGGCGGTCGGGCCGACCTTCAGCTGGAACCTGCTGGATCGCGGCAGGCTCGGCAATCAGGTGCTGGTGCAGGATGCCCGCTTTCTTCAGCTTCACGAACGCTATCGCGATACCGTCTTTCAGGCCGCCCGCGAGGTCGATGATGCGGCCATTGCCTACGCCAATGATAAAGATGAGATCGCCTTGCTGATCCAGACGGGGAGCGCCGCCAGCCGCTCTCTGGCGATTGCCAACACGCAATACCGTGAGGGAATGGCCGATTTTCAGCGCGTGCTCGATTCGCAGCGCGCGCTGTTCAACCAACAAGAACGCCTGGTCAGCAGCCGCGGCGCGGCGATGCGCGACCTGATAGCCCTGTATAAAGCGCTGGGCGGCGGATGGGAAAAAGGGCGAGAGCGCCCGCTCGTCGATGCCGAAACTGAATCGCACCTGCGCCAACGTGATAACTGGCTGCCGCTGCTGAATACCCCGCTTCCTTCCGCCACCGCCCCTACAGAAGGTTTTTCGCCATGAATGCCTCATCCTCTTCAGCGGGCCGGGCCAGCCGCCGCACGGCTATCGGCCTGGTTATCCTGATCGTGTTGCTCTTGTGCGGATATTTAGTCACCGACAGGCTGACGCCCTATACCTCTCAGGCCAGGGTCCAGGCCTTCGTGATCCCGGTGGCGGCAGAAGTCACTGGGCAGATCAAGAAGGTCTATGTTCGGGACAATCAGCGGGTTAACGAAGGTGAGCCGTTATTTGAAATTGACCCAGAGCCCTATGATATCGCCCTGGCGCGGGCGCGCTCGGACTACACCACGGTGCTCAGTTCGGTGAAAGCCGGTAACCAAAGCGTCGTGGCGGCAGAGGCCGGTCTGCAGGCCGCCACCACCGCTTACCAGAATGCCGCCAAAGATGCCGAGCGCCAGGAGCGACTCTACCGTGAAGACCCCGGCACCATTTCCGTACGTCGCCTCGAAATTGCCCAGGCCACCCGGGAGACCGCACGCAGCCAGATGGCCGCCGCGAGCGCCGACGTGCGCCGGGCCATCGAAGCCGCTGGCGCTGCCGGAGATGACAACTCGCAGCTGTTAAGCGCCATCGCAACGGTGCGTAAAGCCGAGCTGGACCGCAAAAAAAGCACCGTGCTCGCCGGCAGCGGCGGGCTGATTACCGATTTACGCAGCGAAGTCGGCCAGTTTGTGGGAGCTGGCGCCCCGGTCATGACGCTGATCGCCATCAATGATGTCTGGATCAATGCCGACATGACCGAAAATAATCTCGGACATATCCGGCCCGGCAACGAGGTGGCTATTCTGCTCGACAGCATGCCAGGGCAGCTTTTCAAAGGGGAGATCGTCAGCATCGGCTATGGCGTCAATGCCTCACAAACCCAACCGCCTGGCGTGCTCCCCACGGTGGAGAACAACCGCGACTGGCTCCGCCAGGCGCAACGCTTTCCGGTCAAGATTGCTTTTGTCAGCAATGATATGCCCCCGTCCACCAGCCTGCGGGTTGGTGGGCAGGCCGATATCGTGGTGTACACCAGCACCAGCTGGTTGCTCAACGCTCTGGGCTCGCTCTATATCCGCCTAATGAGCCTGTTCTCCTGGCTCTATTAAGGTGAATCATGCATAACGCAGACCGCGCAGTACTGAGGATTGGCGGAGGTACCGCAGTGGCGGTGCTGGTCTGCTTCGCCAGCGCGCTGCCCATGCCGCACCTCGGCTGTATCATGGCCTGGATTGTGCTGTGCCAGGGGAAACCATTGCCGCTGAAAAAGGGCATCGTCATCGGCTGTGCGCTGATCGTCACCATGGTGGGCGGCGTTCTGATGGTGCCACTGCTCACCTATTATGCCTTGCCCGCCGTCCTGCTCACGGCGCTGTTGCTGTATCAGCTTATGATCATGGGGTTGAGCGGCAAGACTACGCTGTCGATGCTGCTGGTGGTGGCGGTCGCAATCATTCCTGTCGCCGGGCTGGTCGATCAGGCACTGGCGATCGGTCTGGCGCAGATGCTGGGGATCGGCTTTATCACCGGGACGCTGGTTAATGGCCTGGCGGTGGCACTATTCCCTCCGCTGCCACAGCCTGATTCGGCTCCACCCGCCCCGGCATCCCCGGCGGTCAGTGCAGTACACACCAGAGCATTACGCGCGGTGATAATTGTGCTGCCGGTGTGGCTGCTGGCATTGAGTCACCCGACGTTTTATATCCCGGCGGTGATGAAAACCGTCATGCTGGCACAGCAGGCGACGACGCTTGAGACAAAGGCATCGGGAAAAGAACTGGTGCTGTCAACGCTACTGGGGGCGCTACTGGCGCTGGGGTTATGGTTCGGCCTTAGCCTCTGGCCATCGCTGCTGATGCTGGTCCTCTGGCTGGGGCTGGCAAGTCTGTGGGTCGCCCGCCGTCTGGTACGCCTGGCCGTGAGCCGCTTTCCCTCCTCTTTCTGGAGTAACGTCTGGATAACCGCGCTGATCCTCTTCGGCCCGGCGATCCAGGATAGCGCCTCCGGCAAGGATGTCTGGACCGCCGCCGCCATGCGTTGTGCACTGTATATCATCATCGCGCTGTATGGTTGGGCCTGTATCGCCCTCCTGGAACGCAGGCGTCCTCTGCCCTCCCCTTCAACAGCACCGCATCCTGGAGAGTAATATGTTGCTTCCGCTGCTGACGGGCATGCCCGTCATTCTGTGTAATATGCTGCTGCAATCGCTGGTTTCCGTGTGGTGTATCCGCTTTTATCTCAAGCGGTTTCAGCGCAAAGAGGGGTTATTTGCCGGGGTACTGGCGCTCTTTGGGACAATCATCATTATTTTGATGGGCAATCTGCTGCAAATTTTGCTGTGGGGAGTCTTGTTTGTCTGGCTGGGCGAGTTTCCGACGCTGCTGGAGGCGGTGTATCACTCCGGCGTTAATTTTGCGACGCTGGGGTACGGCGATGTGGTCATGAGTGTCAGATGGAAACTGCTGGGCCCGCTGGAGGCGGTCAACGGCGCGCTGATGATTGGCCTGTCCGGGGCATGCATGCTGGCTGTTTTGCAGCATCATGTCCGCAAGCAATTGAAATATATGAAATAAATAAGATGGCGTCGCTAAAACGACGAAAGCCTGAATCATTGCTGATTCAGGCTTTCTGAATAGTGGCGGAACGGACGGGACTCGAACCCGCGACCCCCTGCGTGACAGGCAGGTATTCTAACCGACTGAACTACCGCTCCACTTTCACTGTTCCCTTGGGAACGAGGCGAATATTACGGATTACCGCTAACTCCGTCAACGCTTTTTCTTCACTTTTGAACCATTTGCTGTAAAAATCACCCATCCGCCTATTTTTACAGCGTATTGCGGCGTATCAGCTCCGCCACAGGCAGCTTCCGCCTTTCTTTTGAACCAAATCGAGCCGCGATTCATGGTTTAACAGCTCGTCATCAGAGGCGTAAACGACGCGCAGCCTGCTGGCCGCCCGAACAACGCGCTGTATTCCGATCTCTCCTGCCTGCATCTGTCCTTCGCCTTCCGTCGAAAATGCCAGCGTCGTCTGGCCGCCGGTCATCATCAGATAGACATCGGCCAGAATTTGGGCATCGAGCAACGCCCCGTGCAGCGTTCGCTTGCTGTTATCTATTTCATAACGTGAGCACAGCGCATCGAGGCTGTTACGCTTGCCGGGGAACATTTTCCGCGCCAGCGCCAGGCTATCGGTGACCTTGCAGAAGGTATTGGTTTTGGGAATATCGCGCCTGAGCTTGGCGAACTCATAGTCCATAAAGCCGATATCGAACGAGGCGTTATGGATGACCAGCTCCGCCCCGCGGATATAGTCCATAAACTCATCGGCGACCTCAGCAAACACCGGCTTATCCATCAGAAACTCATCGGCAATCCCGTGAACGCCAAAGGCTTCAGGGTCCACCAGCCGGTCCGGCTTGAGATAAACGTGGAAGTTATTCCCTGTGAGGCGGCGGTTGATCACCTCCACCGCACCAATCTCGATGATTTTATGTCCTTCGTAATGCGCACCAAGCTGGTTCATACCAGTGGTTTCAGTATCGAGAACAATCTGTCGCGTAATTGCAGTGCTCATATCAGTCATTTATGTCAGACTTGCCGTTTACATATCGATGTCAATTACAGGAAGTCTACCAGAGATGCTTAAACAGGTAGAAATTTTCACCGACGGTTCATGCCTGGGAAATCCAGGACCCGGCGGCTACGGCGCTATTTTACGCTATCGCGGGAAGGAAAAAATCTTTAGCGAAGGCTATAACCTCACGACCAACAACCGCATGGAGATGATGGCGGCCATCGTTGCGCTGGAAGCGCTGAAAGAGCAGTGCGAAGTCGTTCTTAGCACCGACAGCCAGTACGTGCGTCAGGGGATCACCCAGTGGATCCACAACTGGAAAAAGCGCGGCTGGAAAACGGCGGATAAAAAGCCGGTCAAAAATGTTGATCTGTGGCAGCGCCTGGACATCGCGCTTGGCCAGCACCAGATTAAGTGGGAGTGGGTCAAAGGGCACGCCGGTCATCCGGAAAACGAACGCTGCGACGAGCTGGCGCGCGCTGCCGCCTCCAGCCCTACCCAGGACGATGTCGGTTACCAGCCGGAACGTTAGTTCTGCCCGTTTCGCGACTGTCGGGTGGCCCCTACCGTCTGACGCAGCCGGGTCTTCGCTTTTCCCGACTTCAGCGGATTGAGCGTGAGCGGGATCGTGCGCTTGCGGGCAACAATCAGCTGCAGGCAGCCCAGCGCCGGCAGGTGAGTGCTGAGCATCTTGCCGCCGTGTCGGGACCAGGGCAGCACCTGATAACGGCCGTAGTGCAGCACCTCAAAATTGAGCAGCGCCAGCCAGTCCAGCTGGCGCGTTAGCGTAAACATCCGGCTGCTGTACGGTACCGTTTTACGCAATACCGGCATCACCTTGCGCAGGCCCATCAGGCTCACGGGGTTAAACCCGGTCATAATTATCCAGCCGTCATCAATCAGCACCCTGTCGGCTTCGCGCAGCAGGCGGTGGGGATCGCTACACCAGGGCAAGGTATGCGCCAGCAGGCAGGCGTCAACCGACTTTTCGGCAAAAGGCAGATGGAGGGGATCGGCCTGAACCTGAATCGGCGTGCCCTGAAGCGAAACGTTCACCTGATGCGAGATAGCGCAGGATTCGGTGTTGATTTCCGCGCTCAGATTGCCAATCTTAAGTAAATGAAAGCCATATAGCTTGGCCAGCCACGGTTTCATCTGCCGCTCCAGCGATTCGCGATAGTATTCGCCCCAGGGCATACTGGACCAATGCTCTGGCGCTGTGACTATCTGAGATATCCTTGCCGGCTTCATCGCAACCTTCCGCTACGCTTTTAGGGGTAATAAATGAATCTTATCAGCATTCCTGCATTTCAGGACAACTACATCTGGGTTCTTAGCGCGGATAACGGCCGCTGTCTGATCGTCGATCCTGGCGAAGCGGCGCCCGTGCTGGCCGCTATCGCGGAGCGCGGCTGGCAGCCGGAGGCCATTTTTCTCACCCACCACCACCACGATCACGTTGGCGGCGTGAAACAACTGCGCGAAAAATTCCCCGACATCGTGGTTTACGGACCGGCAGAAACCCAGGATAAGGGAACGACGCGTCTCGTTGCCGACGGCGATCGGGTCGTTGTTTTAGGCCACGAATTTTCTATTTTCTCCACGCCAGGTCACACTTTAGGACACATCTGTTTCTACAGTGAACCTTATCTATTTTGTGGCGATACAATGTTTTCCGGCGGCTGCGGCAGACTCTTCGAAGGGACGTCGGAGCAGATGTATCAATCACTTAAGAAAATAGCGGCGCTCCCAGACGATACGCTGGTATGTTCCGCACATGAGTATACTTTAGCAAACATGAAGTTTGCTCTGAGTATCCTGCCACAAGATATGGCTATAAATGATTACTACCATAAAGTTAATGAGTTACGTGCGAAAAATCAAATGACACTACCGGTAACTCTCAAAAATGAGCGCCGTATAAATTTATTCTTACGCACGGACGATGATGATTTAATTAAAGAAATATCCAAAGAAACAAATTTGCAACACTCTGCGCAGCGATTCGCGTGGTTAAGGTCAAAGAAAGATGACTTCTGACATTTAACTCTTGTCATTCGCGAACTTCACCGTTATTCTTGCTCGTCTTTTAAGCAACTATTGACACACACATGAAGGCACGAGCGATTTTACTCGTCTCTGTCCTGCTGGCGGGGTGCCAATCGTCTAAGCACGATGGCAACGTTCAACAGCACGCACAGAGCCTTTCTGCAGCTGGTCAAGGGGAAGCAGGTAAGTTCACAAGTCAAGCGCGCTGGTTAGATGATGGAACCTTCTACGCGCAAGACCAGGATCTGTGGACTTCCATAGGCGACGAGCTAAAGATGGGAATTCCGGAAAATACCCGGATTCGCGAACAGAAACAGAAGTACTTACGTAATAAGAGCTATCTCCACGATGTAACTTTACGGGCAGAGCCGTATATGTACTGGATAGCCGGGCAAGTTAAGAAACGTAACATGCCAATGGAACTGGTATTACTACCCATAGTGGAGAGCGCTTTTAACCCGCATGCAACGTCTGGCGCCAATGCCGCAGGCATCTGGCAGATCATTCCGAGCACCGGGCGCAATTATGGTTTGAAACAGACCCGCAGCTACGATGCGCGTCGTGACGTTGTCGCCTCTACTACGGCGGCACTGAACATGATGCAGCGTCTGAATAAGATGTTTGACGGCGACTGGCTGTTGACCGTCGCAGCTTATAATAGCGGTGAAGGCCGGGTAATGAAGGCAATGAAAGCGAATAAATCACGCGGCAAGCCCACTGATTTTTGGTCTCTTTCATTACCACGGGAAACCAGGATTTACGTACCTAAGATGCTGGCTTTGAGCGATATTCTCAAAAACAGCAAGCGCTATGGCGTGAAGCTGCCGACGGCAGACGAAAGCCGTGCGCTGGCGCGAGTTCGCCTCGATAGTCCGGTTGATATTAGCCAGCTGGCCGATATGGCAGGAATGCCCGTCGGCAAGCTGAAAACATTCAACGCCGGAGTAAAGGGATCGACCTTGGGTGCGAACGGGCCGAAGTACGTGATGGTGCCACAGAAACATGCCGCTCAGCTGCGTGAGTCTCTGGCCTCTGGCGATATTGCCGCCGTACAGCCAACGCAGCTCGCGGCCAACGCGCCGTTGACCAGCCGCAGCTATAAGGTTCGTTCAGGCGATACGATTTCCGGGATCGCCTCACGTCTCGGCGTATCGACGAAAGATTTGCAGCAGTGGAATAATCTGCGCGGATCCGGGCTGAAAGCGGGCCAGGAGCTGGTAGTTGGCGCCGGCAGCAGCGCGACGCGTCTTGCGAACAACAGCGATAGCATCACCTATCGCGTACGCAAAGGCGACTCGCTGTCGAGCATCGCAAAACGACATGGCGTGAATATTCGTGATGTGATGCGCTGGAATAGCGGCACTGGTGACCTGAAGCCGGGCGATCAGCTCACGCTGTTTGTGAAAAATAGCGACCGGCCGGATTCCTGATATACCTGATAAAAAAAGGCACCGTCTCCCGGTGCCTTTTCTTTTTATACCGCTTTATGCGCTTCAAACATGATGGTATCGCTGGTAAAGGATCCGTCGTCCTGTAAGGCAAAGTAGGCTTTTACCTCTGCCGATGCGCTATCCTGATAGAGGCGAATCGCTGCTACCAGCGCCTCTGGCGTACGCATACGCGCCACCCATGAGCTGAACTCCAGCGGCAGGCGATCGGTCGATAAACGATTCGTGACCAGCCCGGCATCGTTCGCCAGCGCCAGCCACTCTCCGCTGGAATAGTTGCGAACGTGAGAGGTATCGCGCAGCGCTTCAACCGTTTGCAGCCACACGTCACGAACCGGATGTCCCGGTGACATTACGTCCATAATAATCAGCACCCCACCCGGCTTGAGAACGCGTTTGACCTCGCGCAGCGCCTGGCCGACATCATGCCAGTGATGGGCAGAATAGCGGCTAATCACTACGTCAAAGCTGTCCGCCGCAAAGGGCAGAGTTTCCGCATAGCCCTGCTGGGTCCTTATATTTGAAAAACCCTTTTCCTGAGCGGCCTGCGCCACAACGTCCAGCATCTGGCTGGATAAATCATATGCCGTTACCCCTGCCACCTGCCCGGCCGCAGCAAAGCTGGCATGCCCGGCGCCGCAGCCCATATCGAGAACCTGCGCAGCAGGGAAATCAGCCAACCGCTCGGCCAGCCGCTGTAGATCGCGTCCCGATGCGTGTACGGCGCTGGTCAGGTAAGCACCAGCCTGTGAGCCAAACTGCTTTTCGACGTTGTCATGGTGGGAGCGTGTTGTCATTGTGTTGTCCTTCGGTTGTTTGAATAATAAAGGCAGCACCTTGCTTGCGCAGGCCCGCCCCATGGCAGGCCTGAGGTACCTTAATTAATCAGGCTTGCCGGGACTGAATTCGACGAGTAGCGGGTTGTGATCGGAGGCGCGGGTGACCAGCACGGAGGCATCGTGCACGCTTAATCCCCGGTAGAACACAAAATCGAGCGGGCGACCAAAAGTGCGGCGGCGCTGATCGTCGGAAAAACGAACCTCGCGCAGCGACATTTCGCGGGCAAAGCGATAGAGCGCATTCATGCGCGGTCGGCTCCAGGCATTAAAATCACCGGCCATAATAACCGGGCCGCTGTGGTGCGCTATCTGGTCGCCGATAGGTAACAGTTGTTTGCTGTAGACATCAACCCCAAGGCTGAAGTTAACCGCATGGATGTTCACCACCATCAGCAAACGCATATCCGGCAGCGGGTAGACGGTCACAAGCGCCGATTTAGCCAGACGCAAAATGGGTTCGCGTTCGCGCAGAGGGCAGCAGTAGACCGGATGAGTCGAAGCCAGCGTCATGACGCCAGAGGGGTGCTGAGGCAGAACGAGTGCGGGAACCTGATCGGCGGCCAGATAGTTGGTCGTGGCGAATCTGACCAGCTCGGGCGTCGTTTGCGCCTCTTGTAACAGCACCAGATGGGCATCTTTACCGAAATTATTCAGCACTGACTTCCACTCGGCCCGCTGCTGTTTAAAGATATTCCACACCAGCACGCGGATCTTCTCATCGCTGCTTAAGGGGACGCCTGGTGGGAAACCATGGCTAAGGCTTGCAAACGACCCCGGAGGCAAAATTCTCTCCGCAGGCTGTCCGGCGACATAGCGCATAGCATAAGTATTCTTTCGCAATTTAGGCATCAAACCTCGATAACATGAAACCGGCCTAACTGCGGCCGGTTATTCTGTTATAGGGATTTTCGTATGCACTTTCAATGCAATTCGCGAGAAACCTTTATCCTTCGACGGAAACCGCCTTTGCCGGGCGAGATTTATCCAGGCGACCACTCAGTATGACCAGCAGTAGCGCAGCCAACACAATCACCGCGCCAATCCACGGCGTCTCGGCCAGGCCATAGCGCTGAACCTAAAGCGATACCGACGTTAAAAGCGGCGATGTTAAGGCCGGAAGCAACGTCTACGGCGCCGGGCGTATACTGTTCCGCGTTCTGTACGACATAGACCTGCAGGCCCGGCACGTTGCCGAAGGCAACGATTCCCATCACCAGCACCGTTGCCAGCGCGGCATACTGGATACTGGCCGTCAGCTGGAATACCAGCAGCAGTACAACCAGCGCAGCAAAGATAATCTTCAGTGCGGCCACCGCTCCGTGCCTGTCGGCCAGCCTGCCGCCCCAGACGTTACCCAACGCCACAGAAATACCGTAGCCCAGTAAAATCCAGCTCACCGCAGGCGGACTGAAACCGGCAAGATCCTGCATCATTGGCGCGAGGAAGGTAAATGCCGTGAAGACGCCGCCATATCCCAGGGCGGTAATGGCATAGATGATCAGCAAGCGCGGATGGGTTAACACCTGCATCTGATCGCGCAGGCTGGCGCTGGCCCGACCCGGAATATTGTTCGGCACCAAAATCAGGCTGCTCACCAGCGCAATCACGCCAAGAATGGAAACCGCAAGGAAGGTTTCACGCCAGCCGAAATGCTGGCCGATAAAGGTACCAATTGGCACCCCGGTGACCAGCGCAACGGTCAGACCGCCAAACATGATGGCAATCGCCGACGCGGCCTTCTCTTTAGGCACCAGGCTGGTTGCAATGGTAGAACCAATCGAGAAGAACACGCCGTGCGCCAGGCCGGTAAGCAGGCGGGCGAAAATCAGCGTTTCATAACCCGGCGCTTGCCAGGCGAGCAGGTTGCCGGCAGTGAACAGCACCATTAGTGCCAGCAGCAGCTGTTTGCGCGGCATGCGGCCGGTCAGCGCCGTCAGCACCGGGGCGCCGATCGCCACGCCCAGCGCGTAGATAGAAACCAACAGACCCGCTGAAGGCAGTGAGATAGCCAGCTGTTCTGGCGATCGTCGGCACCAGGCCGACAATTACAAACTCGGTGGTACCAATCGCAAAGGCACCGATAGTTAAGGCAAGTCGTGCCAGTGGCATAATTTACTCCGTAGCATCAGGATTAAGATGACACGTAGTATGCAGGGATGCTTAAATAACAAAAACTATCAAAGTCTCAATAGAATTTTGCTACAGGTGCAATAATGAGAGCAACATCAGAAGAGATTGCCATCTTTGTCGCCGTGGTGGAAAGCGGAAGCTTTAGCCGGGCGGCGGAACAGCTGGGACAGGCAAACTCCGCCGTCAGCCGGGCGGTAAAAAAGCTGGAATCAAAGCTTAGCGTCAGCCTGCTTAACCGAACAACTCGCCAGCTAAGCCTGACCGAGGAAGGGGAGCGCTACTTTCTCCGTATGCAGGTGGTGCTTCAGGAGATGGCGGCAGCGGAAAATGAGCTTCTGGAAACGCGGACGACGCCAAGAGGATTGCTGCGGGTAGATGCCGCTACCCCGGTGATGCTCCACTTTCTGATGCCGCTGGTGAAGCCTTTTCGCGAGCGCTATCCAGAAATGACCCTCGCACTGGTGTCGTCGGAAACCTTCATCAACCTGATTGAGCGTAAGGTTGATGTTGCGATCCGCGCGGGTACGTTGACGGATTCCAGCCTGCGCGCCCGGCCGCTGTTTAACAGCTACCGCAAAATCATCGCCTCGCCTGACTACCTCTCCCGCCACGGCACGCCGCAGGATGTAGCCAGCCTTAAAGATCATCAGTGCCTGGGTTTTACTGAGCCCCTTTCACTAAATACCTGGCCAATCTCCTGCTGCGATGGTCAGCTGCTGGAAGTCAGCTGCGAGATATCCTCCAATAGCGGGGAAACCATCAAGCAGCTGTGCCTGGCCGGTAACGGCATCGCCTGTTTATCGGATTATATGGTAAATCAAGAGATTGCGAGCGGGGAGTTTGTCGAGCTCCTTGCCGACAAGCGGCTGCCGGTAGAGATGCCCTTTAGCGCCGTTTACTACAGCGACAGAGCGGTCAGTACCCGGATTAGGGCGTTTATTGATTTTCTCAGCGAGCACGTAAAACAGCTCCCGAAGGAGCTGTAGAGGGTTAAACAAGGGCTACAGAGGGTGGGTTATTTTAATCCCACTCGGGGGCAAGACCTTCCGGGCTAACCAGACGATCGTTGCAATCCAGCGCGGCGATCGCGGTACGATCTTCCTCATCCAGCTGCAGATCCTGAGCTTTCAGGTTGCTCGCCAGATTTTCACGTTTAGTTGAAGACGGGATCACTGCGTAGCCTTCTCCCAAAGCCCAGGCCAGTATCACCTGTGCAGGCGTTGCGCGGTGCTTCGCGGCAATACCTGAAATGACTTCGTCTTTCAGTGCCTTACCATATGCCAACGTCATGTACGATGTGATATGGATACCGTGCGCTGTCGCCCAATCCACAGTCTTGCGATTCTGCAGATATGGGGATAGCTCAATCTGATTGGTCGCAATGTTTTCAGCGCCGACGGCGGCAATTGCGCGCTCCATCAGCGGAATCGTAAAGTTTGAAATCCCGATCTGGCGAGTCAGCCCCAGCTCTTTAGCCTCCAGCAGCGCCGGCATAAACTCTTCAACGGCGACGGCATCACCCGGCGAAGGCCAGTGGATCAGCGTCAGATCGACATAATCAGTACGCAGTTTTTTCAGGCTCTCTCTCAGGCTGGCAATGAGCGCGTCCTTGCTCAGGTTTTCGATCCAGATCTTGGTGGTGATAAACAGCTCATCACGCGCCACGCCGCTTTCGGCGATGGCCTGGCCAACTGCCGCTTCGTTATCATAGATCTGAGCGGTATCAATCGTACGGTAACCCAGTTCCAGCGCCGTTTTTACCGATGCGATAACCACATCATCTTTCAGACGGAAGGTTCCAAGACCAAATGCAGGGGTTGCCATAAATTCCTCTTTTTTACTTAGTGTTAACTCATTGAGAACATTATGGCTGATGCATCAGAGGGGAAAAAGATCGATAAATGCAGAGGATTTTTGCTGAAACAGCAACAATAGTACGACGGAAAAAGAAAAAGCCCTGAGCAAATGCTCAGGGCTTTTAATAAGTGGCGGAACGGACGGGACTCGAACCCGCGACCCCCTGCGTGACAGGCAGGTATTCTAACCGACTGAACTACCGCTCCACCGAATTTCTTTACAACAACCGGTTTATTGCCCCGGTTTACTGCTAATTTGATGCCTGGCAGTTTATGAATCACTTTGTGATTCACCCTTCGGGCCGTTGCTGCGCAACGTTCAAAAGCATCCGCTTTTGTCCTACTCTCTGTCGAGTAGTGAACTGCCTCGAAAGTCAGTGCCATACTACTAATTTGATGCCTGGCAGTTCCCTACTCTCACATGGGGAGACCCCACACTACCATCGGCGCTACGGCGTTTCACTTCTGAGTTCGGCATGGGGTCAGGTGGGACCACCGCGCTGTTGCCGCCAGGCAAA
>NZ_CACSIS010000034.1:0-60303 GCF_902705905.1 Klebsiella sp. 18074
TTTACGGGCCGTAAGTAATCCATAGATGCAAATGTCAGATTGCTATGCGCCTGTTAGGGCGCGGCTGGTAACAGAGCCTTATAGGCGCATATGAAAAACCTCCGGCTATGCCGGAGGATATTTATTTTTACGCCTCTCCTCGCGCCGCCGTCGCCAATGCGGCGCTCAATAATCGATATATCGTAGTCGGCGGGCAGCGTAAAACGATATTGCATAACGATCATGGTCACTCCGAGGGGAATGTTGACGTTGGGGCCAGTGTGGTGCCACAGTACCTTCCCGAAAATCGAATAATTCAGGAGTCATCATCCTGAATAAGAGGATGATTATGGAAAGCTCATGCCGCCAGCGCTGGATCTCGATGCGCTACGCACCTTTGTGACCGGGATCGAACGCGGCAGCTTTGCCCAGGCGGCGATGCGCCTGTCGCGCTCCACCTCGGCGGTCAGCGCTCAGCTTAAGAAGCTGGAGATGCAGTGCGACGCCGGGCTGGTGATGAAACAGGGCCGCCACCTGGCGCTCACCGCCGAGGGTGAAAAGCTGATGGGCTATGCCCGGCGCCTGCTGGAGCTCAACGATGAGACCCTGGGCGCCCTCAAAGGTGAACGGCTGAGCGGCGAAATCCGCATCGGGATGCAGGAGGATTTTGGCGAATCCCTGATGCCGGGGATCCGCGGCCAGTTTAAGCGCCACCACCCGCAGTTGCGGATCGTCGCCAGGGGGGGCCGCAATCTTCCCCTGCGTCAGGCGCTGGCGGAGTGCGCGCTGGATATGGCGCTGCTGTGGCAAGCCGGCAACGCCGGGCAAACCTTAGGTCAGTGCCCGCTGGAGTGGATTTATCATCCGGACCTCGACGTCGCCGCCCTGCTGGCCGCGGGCGAACCGCTTCCGCTGGTGATGTTTGAAAGCCCGTGCCTGATGCGATCCAGGGCCATCGCTGCGCTCGATGCGGCGGCCATTGCGTGGCAGGTGATGTTTGTAAGCCACAGCCTCAGCGGGGTCTGGGCGGCGCTGAGCGGACTAACCTCTAGGTGACAATGTCACTTATCCATTACCGGCGGCGTGTCGTCTGCGGTTTAATTCAGGTTCTCGCCTCGCGCAATAGCTGCTGGATAACCAGCTCCTGGCGAGCGTAATCCCCTTCGCCAAAGGCGGTGTAGCGCAGCTGGCCGCGGGCATCAAAGATGTAGTGCGCAGGCCAGTAGCGGTTGCCGAAGGCGTTCCAGATGGCGTAGGTATTATCCGCCACCACCGGATACGGCAGCCGCCATTTCGCCACCGCCTCCCGCAGCGCCGGGAGCGAGCGCTCCCACGGATACTCCGGGGTATGCACGCCGATCGTCACCAGCCCCTGCCCGCGATACTTATTCGCCCAGTCGCGCACGTACGGCAGGGTATGCTGGCAGTTAATGCAATCCCGGGTCCAGAAATCGATGAGTACCACCTTCCCCTTCAGCGCTTCCCCGTTCAGCGGCCCGGAGTTAATCCACGCCGTTCCCCCGGCCAGGGAGGGCATTGCGCTGGTTGGCTGTGCGGCGACGATCGGCCGCAGAACGGTTTTTTGCGGCGGCTGCGGCAGCGCGGCGCTCAGCCGCTGTTCAAGGCGATTGGTCAGGCTGCTGGCGCCCTGCAGATAGCTATCCGCGCCGCTGGCGATCAGCGCCACCGAAGCCAGAATACCAGCACCGGCAAGCTGGCGCAGGCGCTGGGTTAAGGCCAGCCCGCTACGCAGGCGGGCAGCCAAACGTGAGCCAAACAGCCGCAGCAGCGCCAGCATCAGCGCGCAGCCGCTGCCGTAGGCGGCCAGCAGCAGGCCGGTCGTTGCCGGGCTGGCGCTCACAACGGCGAGGCTCAGGATCGCCCCAAGTACCGGCCCGGCGCAGGGCGCCCACAGCAGGCCGATGGCGAGACCGGCGAACAGCGCCGCGGCGCCTGCGCTGCGGCGGTAGCTGTGGTCGTTGAGGCGGTTCCCCAGCGCCACCAGCGGCGACGTCAGGCGCTGCGCGACGCGCGTCGACAGCAGGCTCAGGCCCACCGCTGCGAGGAACATCAGCGCCAGCCAGCGCCCGGCGATGGTCAGGCTCACCACCTGCTCATTCGCCACCGTGACCAGCAGCGACACGCCGGTAAACATCAGCACCATCCCACAGAGCATCAGCGCCAGATGGCCCGGTCTGCCGCGAACGTTTGCGAAAATAAGCGGGATAACCGGTAAGGTACAGGGGCTCAGCAGCGTCAGCATGCCGGCAAAAAAAGCAATCAGGACGGACATAATCATTCTCCTCGTCGTGCGATAGCGGCCAACGGCGGCAGCAAACGCATTACAACAGGCGAATGTATGGGCAACGTGTCGGGAACTAGGGGGTTTTGTCTGCCAGGTTGTCGGCGACGGCGTCAGATACACAAGCATACAAAGCCCCGGCATCGAGAATAAGAGAAGCCGCAAGCCCGCCCCGCTCGCCGTTGCGTAACAGCAGCTTCCCCTGCATCTGCGCCGCCAGCTGAGCGGCGATAGCCAGCCCTAAGCCGGTTCCACCGCTATCGCGGTTGCGGGAGTTCTCCAGGCGATAGAACGGCTGCAGCACAGCCTCCAGCGCCTCCTCCGGGATCCCGGGCCCGTCGTCCCGCACCTCAATACAAACGTCGCCGTTTGCCCGAAATTCGAGGGTGATTTCTACGCTATCGCCGAACTTCAGTCCGTTATCAATAAGGTTAGTCATGATGCGCTTCAGCGCCTGGGGCTGGATCAGCAGCGTATCGGCGCCCGCGGTGGGCTGAAAAATGACCGGACGGCCGACGTCGGCATAATCGCAGGCAATGCTGTCGAGGAATGCATTCAGGCTCATCCGCTGGCGCTTCTCCTCCAGCGGCTGAGCCGAGCGGGCAAAGGCGATCCCCTCCCTGACCAGGCGGGTCATGTTATCAAGGTCCTGCAGCAGCTTGTCGCGCAACTCCGGCAGATCCGCCATTTCAACCCGCAGCTTCATCCGCGTAATAGGCGTTTGCAGGTCGTGAGAAATCGCCGCGAGGATCCGCGCCCGCTCCTCGAGATGATCGTGGATCCGCGTCTGCATGGCGTTAAAGGCGCGGGCGGCATGCTGCACCTCCACGGGCCCCTTCTCCGCCAGGGTACCGGGGGCGTTTGTCGTCGGCTCGAGGGCGTCAATGGCGCGGGTAAAACGGGTCATCGGGCGCACCACCTGGCGAACCGCGTACCAGGCGCAAAACAGCAGCAGCAAAAACTGGATAAGCAGCACTGCCGGCAGCCAACGGGCAATCACCGGCAGGCGCGGCCATAGGTCGATGCTCAGCGGCGCGCCGTCGTGGAGAGTGATGTGGGCCTGAATATGCTCCCGCGGGCCGGGTACGGCGATGATGCTCAGCGGATAGCGGCCGCTCAGGGTCTCCTGCAGCGAGCGCACCGCGTCGCGGGAGCGCCAGCTAGTAGGATAGACCCCGCTTTCGCCTGCCGCCAGCCGGTAGCGGTAGTTGCCGCGCGCCAGCCGGGCCAGCCACTGCGGGCGCTCGGCGGCCGGCAGTCGGTCAAGAATCGCCACGCTGGTGGCAACATCGTACTGCAGGTTGCCCAGCATCACGCTGCGGGCGCTGCTCATCCGTTCATAGAACAGCAGCGAAAAGGTGAGCGCGTTAGCCAGCAGTAAGGCAAAGAAAATCATCAGCATCAGCCGGGACTGCAGCGAGCCGGGCCAGAGCTTCACTCGCGCGCCTCGCGAATAGAGACCGGCACGGAGAGCACGTAGCCTTCGCTGCGCACGGTTTTGATATAGGCCGGCTCGCGCGCGTCTTCACGCAGCCGCTGGCGCAGGCGGCTGACCAGCAGGTCGATGGAGCGCTCAAACAGCTCCGCATCACGGCCCTGAGTCAAATTCAGCAGCTGGTCGCGGTTCATCACCCGCTGCGGATGGTCGAGAAACACCCGCAGCAGGCGGTATTCCGCACCGCTCAACGCAACGAGGGTACCGCTGTCGTCCAGCAGATGGCGCGCGGAGGTGTCCAGCAGCCAGCTGCCGAAAGCGATAAGCCGACCGGCCTCGGTAATTTGCAGATTGGGCGGCAGCGCCCGCGTGCGGCGTAAAATGGCCTTAATCCGCGCCAGCAGCTCGCGGGCGACAAAAGGCTTCACCAGATAGTCGTCAGCCCCCATCTCGAGGCCGAGTATCCGGTCGCTGTCGTCGGTGCGGGCGGTCAGCATCAGCACCGGAATGTCCTGCCGCCCGCCGCGGAGCTGGCGGCAGAGAACCAGTCCGTCGTCGCCGGGCAGCATAATATCCAGCACGATCAGATCCACCTGGTGGGCCTGCAGGACCGCCCACATCGCCTTGCCGTTGGCCGCCCCGGTCGCCCGATATCCCGATTTATTCAGATAGGTGGTGACCAGCTCGCGAATGTCGCGATCGTCATCGACAACCAAAATATGGTCAATATGTTCCACTGCAGGCTCCGCTAAGAATGGATTCAACTCAAAAAGAATATGCGCTGGCGCCGGAAGCGCAAACCACACTTCCCGGCGCCCGGCCTACAGGCGGTCGGCATCAACTACCGCCTGCACGAAATGAGTCGGATCCTCCTGCGGCGGATTGTGTCCGATATTGCCCGTAAAATCGCGGTGTTGATATCTGCCGCTAAATTTCGCTCGGTAGCTTGCCGCCGCCGGATGCGGCGCGCCGTTATTGTCACCTTCGATAGTGATGGTCGGGACGCTGATGGCGGGCAGCTGCGCCAGCTTTTGCTCATAGGCGGCGTACTTCTGTTCGCCCTTCTCAATACCCAGCCGCCAGCGATAGTTGCTGATAGTCACGGCAACGTGATCCGGGTTATCCAGCGCCCGGGCGCTTTTCTCAAACGCGCCATCGCTAAACTTCCAGCCAGGAGAGGCCTGGCGCCAGATCAGCTTTGCGAAGTCATGAGTGTTCTGACGGTAGCCCTGCTGGCCGCGCTCGGTGGCGAAGTAGAACTGATACCACCACGACAGCTCCGCCTGCGGCAGCAGCGGTTTTGCGCCAATCTGCTGGCTGCTAATCAGATACCCGCTCACCGAAACCAGCGACTTCACCCGCTCCGGCCACAGCGCGGCAACGATATCCGCCGTGCGCGCGCCCCAGTCAAACCCGGCGATGTCGGCATGTTTGATTTTTAAGGCGTCCATTAGATGCACGATGTCGGCCGCCATGGCGGAAGGCTGGCCGTTACGCGGCGTCTCCGGCGAGAGAAAGCGCGTGGTGCCATAGCCGCGCAGATACGGCACAATCACCCGAAACCCTTTTTGCGCCAGCGCCGGTGCGACGCGAGCATAGCTTTGAATATCGTACGGCCAGCCGTGTAGGAGGATAACCGCCTGACCATCGCGCGGCCCGATATCGACATAACCGATATTCAGATCGCCGGCGTTGATTTGCCGTATGGTGTTAAAGCCGCCGCTATCTTCTGCAGCACAAACGCTTGCGGAGACCAGCGCTGAGGCGGCCAGCGCCAGCGCCGCACAATGACGGGTGAAAGGTGTGATGTTCATCAGAATGCCTCTTGTGGGTTGAATGACGTACACAGCAAAACACGGCGATGTATCTGCTCTATACGTCAGACAAGACCATTTTGTCGCACCCTGTATCGCCGGACGGCTCTGATACACGGTGATACAAAAGTCGCGACAAGAGGCGAAGGAAAAAAGGCCGTAACGGCGTTTTAGCCGAGGGAGAGATAGCGCGGCGCCGGTTCCGACTGCGCAAAACCGGGCAGCATCGTCAGGCGCGCCGCATTGAGAGCGTTCCACTGCGCTTCATCGTGCAGCGGCGGAATGGTGACAAATTCACGGCGATCGAAACCCGCCAACGCCGCATCCACCAGCTTATCCACCGCCATCACGCCGGGAATGGCATCAACATCTTTGCCGCTATGCTGCCAAATCTCGGTGCGGGTCGCCGCCGGCAGCACCGCCTGGACGTAGACGCCCCTGGCGGCCAGCTCGACGTTGAGGCCCTGAGAGAGAAACAGCACAAAGGCTTTGGTTGCGCCATACACGGTCAGGCCCATTTCCGGTGCCAGTCCGACCACCGAGGCAATGTTGACTATCGTCCCTTCGCCCGCGGCCGCCAGTCGGGGCGCGATAGCATGAGCCAGCCGGGTCACCGCCGTCACGTTGAGGGCAATCAGCCGGGCGATCTCCTCGCTGCTTTGGCTGAGGAAGTCGCCGGGAATAGAGGTGCCGGCATTGTTGATCAGCACGCCGATGCGCGTATCTTCCTGCAGACGCTGCTCGACGGCGGCAATGTCGTCATTGTTCGTCAGATCGGCGGCTAAAATGTCCACCTGCACCCCGGTCTCGCTGCGCAGACGCTGGGCCAGCGCGGTAAGGCGTTCGGTATTGCGCGCGACGAGAACCAGATCGTGGCCGCGTTGGGCAAAGCGTTCGGCGTAGACTGCGCCAATCCCGGTCGATGCGCCGGTTACCAGTACGGCTGATTTGCTGCTCATTCTGTACTCTCCTGGATTTATACATGATGATTATCATGAATAATGTCACAGGCTGGGTATGCTGTAAATAATGTTATATGATGGTTATCATAAATAATTTTCAGCGCGGAATAACGCCATGAGAGTGAGCAGAAAACAGGTCGAAGAGAATAAGCAGACAATCCTTGCCGCCGCCGGTCGTCTGTTTCGCGAGCGGGGTTTTGATGCGGTCACGGTCACCGATATCATGAAATCAGCGGGTCTTACCCACGGCGGATTTTACGGCTACTTCAAATCGAAGGATGAGCTGATCGCCCTGACCCTGGCGGAGCTGCAGGCGGCGACCGGCGCCGTTGAAAACGGCAGCGCGCCGCAAATCGAACGCTACCTCTCCCCTGAGCATCGGGACAACTTTGCCAGCGGCTGCCCGCTGGCGGCGCTGGCTGCCGACACCATCCGCCAGTCAGAGCCGGCCCGGAGCGAAATGACCGCCGGGCTGAAGCAGCAGATAGCCAATCTGAGCAAGACCGTTAACGGGGAAGATGACGCGGCGAAGCGCCGCGCGGCCGTCGGCAGCTGGTCGGCGATGGTCGGGGCGGTGATTCTGGCGCGAATGACCAGCGATCCGGCGCTCTCGGACGAAATTCTTCGCGAAACGGCGGCCTGGCTGCAGGAGAAAGCGCCGCAGGCTTAAGCCGTTGGGCGATCCGAGGTCAGATAGCGAGCGACAAAGCGGGTCAAAATCGCCGAGGCCACCGGACTCTCCTCCACCGCACCGCTCAGCCTGTCCGGGTCAATCCCCTCACTGCGCAGCACCGCCTGGCGGTAGTAAATCAGCGAGCGGGCAATCTCCGGGGTGATTTCGGGGTGGAACTGGGTCGACAGCGCGTGGGCGCCGTAGCGAACGATCTGATGCGGATCGTGCTCGGACGAAGCCAGCACCGTCGCTCCCTGCGGCAGTTTGGTCACCGTTTGCAGGTGCGTCAGGTGGGCGCTGAAGGGCTCGGGATGGTCGGCAATCAGGCTATCGTCAAGGCCAGCGGCCGAGAGCGAAATAGTTTTGCTCCCGGTTTCGCGCCCGGCCGGATGGTAATCTACCTCGCCGCCCAGCGCGTGGGCCATCAGCTGATGACCGTAGCAGACGCCAAACAACGGCATCTCGATGGTCATCGCGGCGCGGATCCACTCCGCGGTCATCTCGCTCCACGCCAGGCGATCCGTCACCATATCCCAGGAGCCGGTGATCACCGCCACCGTATCATTATTCGGTGCCGGAAGCGGCTCGCCGGCAAATACGCGCACCGCGCTGATTTGCTCCCGCCACGGCGCCAGCAGGTCGGTGAACCATCGCGGCAGGTCGCCGTGATCGGCGATAATCTCCTGCGGCGGCGTGCCGGTCTGCACAATAAGCAGCTTGTTTCTCAATGCCATTACCTTTTCCCTCAATGCTTACCCCACGCTTCACTATGGAGAAAAGCGGCGGTTTCGGCAAATAACCAATATCTATGAGTCACGCCGTGCGGGAATAAAGGTGGCGGATGGCCTACCTCAACCGGAGTCGCACAAAACGGCAAAGAATCATTCTTGACCGTTCAGTCCGGAAAGAACTACAGTGGCGGCTATGGCGAGAAATAAAGCATTCGATGAACACGAGGTGCTGGAGCAGGCGATTAAGGTATTTGCCGATCGCGGATTCAGCGGAGCCTCTACCGATACCCTGCTCAAAGCGATGGGCATTAGCCGTCAGAGCCTCTATGACACCTTTGGCGACAAACGTCAGCTCTATCTGCGGGCGCTCTCGCGCTATACCGACGATAGCGTGAGCGACATTATCCGCAGCATGGCGCAGGTGACGTCGGCAAAGGCGGCGCTGGCCCATGCGCTGGTGACGTTCGCCCGGCGTCCGGGTGAAGAGGGCTGCCTTGGCGTCAGCGCGATCTGCGAATTTGGCGTCAGCGACCCGGAAATCGTGGCCACTGGCGAGTTGGCCTCGCGGCGCTTGCTGGCAGCGCTGGAGGCGCGGATCCATCAGGGGCAACAAAGCGGCGAGATAGACACTCATCTTGCGCCGGACGCCACGGCCCGCTATCTGGGCACCCTGTTGAACGGTCTGAAAGTCAGCGCCCGCGCCGGCGCGCCGGCGGAAAGCCTGCGACAAACCATCGATATCGCCCTGAGGAATCTGTAACCGCTCCCCTGCGGGGAGCTTTTTTTGGCCTAATTCTGGACTAATCAATCCAGAAAGGAGTAAGCGATGAAAAAAGCAACACTCAGCGGCAAAACGGCGCTGGTCATTGGCGGTTCACGCGGTATTGGCGCCGCCATCGTAGAGAAGCTGGCCACCGACGGCGCCGCGGTCGTCTTTACGTGGATTACCCCTTCCGCGCAGGTTGAGCAGCGGCTGGCGGATTTTCAGCGGGTGGGGAACAACGTGCAGGCTCTGCAGGCCGACAGCGCCGACCCGGCCGCGCTCGCCGAAGCCGTCAATCGCGCGGCAGCGCTCCTCGGCGGGCTGGATATCCTGGTGTACAACGCCGGCATGTTGAAAACCGGCACCGTTGACGACTTTTCGCTGAGCGATTTTGACCGCATGTATGCTGTCAACGTTCGCGGCCCGTTCGTGGCGGTGAAGGCCGCCCTGGCCCATCTGCGCCGCGGCGGGCGCATTATCACCACCGGCAGCATTGCCGCCGAAAAAGCCGGAGCGCCGGGCTCAACGGTCTACGGTTTGACCAAAGCGGCGGTGGCGCGCATGGTCAGGGGGCTGGCGTGGGATTTAGCCGAACGCGGCATTACGGTGAATGACGTCCAGCCCGGGCCGGTTATCAGCGATATGACGCCGGGCACCGGCGCTATCGGCCAGTGGCTGCGCGACGCGAACCCACAAAAACGGCTCGGCAACCCGGAGGAAGTGGCAAACCTGGTGAGCTGGCTTGCCGGGCCCGGCTCCTCCTACGTTAACGGCGCCGGACTCAAAGTTGACGGTGGCTTTACCGCCTGAAGGCGTGCCCGACCGCCGCAGCGGCCGGGCCCTGTCCTACTGCGCGTCGACGCTATCGACCTGAGGGACGTTAGCCTGCGCGCCGCCCTCTGCCGCCGCCGGCGCGTTAGCCGGGTCGAAGATATGATCAAGAATGGCGCGCGCCGTAGGTCCTGCCACCACGCCGTCGCCGCCGCCGTTCTCAAGGATCAGCGCCATCGCCACCCGCGGATGCTGATACGGGGCAAACAGGGTATAGAAAATGTGGTCACGCAGCCTGACCGGGATCATTTTCGCATTGTAGGTCTGGTTCTCCTTCAGGCTGAAGACCTGAGAGGTGCCGGACTTCGCGGCGATCTGATACGGCGCGGTGTGGAACAGTTTGTAGCCGGTGCCGTTTGGCAGATTGGCCATGCCGTACATCCCGTTGCGCACAATCCCCCAGTACGGCGATTTCGGATCGCCCACCTGCGGCGCGTTTTGCGGCGGCTGATAGCGCTCAACCTTATTGCCGCGCTTCATGGAGTGGAGCAGATGCGGGTTCTTCACCTTGCCGTTGTTGATCAGCGTCGTCAGCGCTTTCACCATCTGAATCGGGGTGGCAATCCAGTAGCCCTGGCCGATACCGACCGAGATAGTATCCCCTTGATACCACGGTTTCTTATGAATCCGCTGCTTCCATTCGCGGCTCGGTAGCACCCCCGAATACTCTTCATTGAGATCGATCCCGGTCGGCTGGCCGTAGCCAAACTTGCTCAGCCAGGTGTGAATCCGGTCGATCCCCATCTCAAAGGCCACCTGATAGAAGAAGGTATCCGCCGACTCTTCAATGGCCTTGGTAACGTTGAGCATGCCGTGGCCGGTTTTCAGCCAGTCGCGGTAGCGACGCTGGGTGCCGGGCAGCGTCCAGGTCGGCGCGCCGAAGAAGGTGGTGGTGGGCGTAATCACCCCGGCCGAGAGCGCCGAGAGCGCCATATAGGGTTTAACCGTCGACGCCGGCGGGTAGAGCCCCTGGGTGACGCGGTTGATCAGCGGCCGGTCGGCGTTATCGAGCAGCGAACGGTAAGCCTTATAGCCAATGCCTTTCACAAAGGGGTTGGGATCGTAGCTCGGGCTGGAAACCATCGCCAGCACCCCGCCGTCGCGCGGGTCGACCGCCACCACCGCCGCACGCTGCCCCTTGAGCACCGATTCAATGTACTGCTGCAGGTGCAGATCGAGCGTCAGATAGATATTTTTGCCGGCGACCGGTGGCACCTCTTTCAGCAGGCGCACCACCCGCCCGTGGTTATCCACCTCGACCTCCTGGTAGCCGGTGGTACCGTGCAGCTCCTGTTCGTAATAGCCCTCAATGCCCTGCTTGCCGATATTGCGATCGGCGGCATAGTTCTCGGCCTCGCCGTTTTTGGCCAGCCGCTGCAGATCGCTATCGTTAATTTTCGAGACGTAGCCGACAACGTGCGCCAGCTCGGCGCCGTAAGGGTAATCGCGCTGCTGGTAGTTCTCCACGGTTACGCCGGGGAAACGGAATTCGTTGACCGCAAAGCGCGCCACTTCGACGTCGCTGAGCGCGGATTTTAGCGTCACCTCTTTGTAGCGGCTGTTGTGCAGCATATCGTCGCGGAAGCCGGCGATATCATCGGGGGTTAAATCAACGACCGGTGTCAGCTGCTGCAGCAGCGCCTTCATGTCGGCGATCTTGCTGGGGATCACCTGCAGGCGATAGAGGGTGATGTTCTGGACCAGCGGAACGCCGTTGCGGTCGAATATCAACCCGCGGCTCGGCGCGATAGGCAGCATTTTGATATCGTTTTGGTTCGAGCGGGTCTGATAGAAATCGTGCTGCCTGACCTGGAGGCGATAGAGGTTGACGATCAGTATGCTAAAGCAGACCACCACCAGGATAAAAGCCACCACGGCCCGGCGAATAAACAGCATCTCTTCCGCTGAGTGATCGCGAATTTCATCTCTCAATAGAGTCATTGGCGGTAATTCACCTGAGTTTCAATAAGAAGCAAAAAATTAAAAGCGGGGAAGGATAGCCTTATCGGCGCAGGAGCCCTAAGGAAAGGTTGCTAATGAATTGGCAGAAATGTTTCAGCATGTGAGCAACGCGCGCGGGGGACGCGCTCCCTCATATTGTGTGACGCCGTCACTTAACGTTGCCCCTGCGCCGCTCTGGCAGGGGCAACAGGTTGTCTAGCGCGCCAGCCAGGCCCGCCATCCGCCGTAGGCTGTAATATCGGTCGCCCCCTGCAGGCCGTACCCCTCGCAGATAAAGCCGCTGAGCCAGCGCCCGTCCGCCAGCTCCACTTTACCTAATCCTAGCGGAGCTGGGATCGCCGCCAGGAGCGATCCCAGCTCCGCGGAGGGCAGCTCCCACACCTCCACCGCAATGGCCGCCCCGCCGTTTTCGTCCCGCACCATCCCCGGACGCCTGCCGTCGGCCAGCGCGTAGAGGCGATAGCAGGCCGCGCTTTCCGTCGCCGCCAGCAGGCGTCCGCCCCGCTCCCGTAGCTGTCCGTTTAGCGCCAGCCCATCGAGATGCGCGCCGCAGACCACCAGCGCCTGGCGATCGTGGCAGGCGTTAACCGCAGGCGGCTCAGGGGCGATCTGCGCCCCGCCGACCAACGGCAGCGGCTGCACCCGCTGGAAGGCATCGGCCAGCCCGAGTAGGAACTGGTCGGTGAAGGCCCGACCAAATAGCGTCACGCCGGAAGGCAGGCCGTTCGCCAAAAAACCCGTCGGCACGCTGACGGCCGCATAGTCCAGCAAATTCATAAAGTTAGTGTAATAGCCCAGATCGGCGTTGCGCTTTACCGGCTCGGCTTCCAGCTCCGCCAGAGTAACCGGGCGCGGATAGGTCGGCGTCAGGACGCACTCCACGCCGTCGAGCAGCGCATCACACTGCGCCTTATAGGCCTGCAGCTGATACATCGCCTGAAAGGCGGCGACCGCGTCGGCCTGCGGCGCCTTCGCCAGCACGTCGCGGATCACCGGCAGGACCGCCTCCGGCTGCCGTTCAATCAGCGGCCCCGCCACCGCGTAGCGCTCCGCTACCCACGGCCCGTCGTACAGCAGGCTGGCGGCGGCGAGAAACGGCGCCATATCGATGCTCACCGCCACGCCGCCGAGGGCCAGCAGCCGCGCTTTGGCCTGTAAAAACAGCGCTTCACTCTGCGCGCAGCCGAGGAAGTTAAGCGTCTGCGGAACGCCGAAGCGAAAGCCCGGCGCGGGCGCCCCGAAGGCCTGCGCCGCGTTCCACTGCGGATTGCGTCGGCTGTAGGCATCCCGCGGATCGACGGCGGCGGTCAGCGCCAGCAGCCGGCTCGATTCGGCGGCGGTGGCGCTGAAAAAGGTCGTACAGTCGAGCGTCCGGCAGGCCGGCACCACGCCGGCGGTAGAGATCAGCCCTTTGCTGGCCTTCAGCCCGACCAGGTTGTTTAGCGATGCCGGAACCCGCCCGCTGCCGGCGGTATCCGTACCGAGCGCAAAGCTGGCGACGCCGAGCGCTACCGCCAGCGCCGAGCCGGCGCTTGAACCGCCCGACGGATACGCTGGGTGCACGGCGTTGCGGCAGCGCCCGTACGGCGAGCGCGTGCCGTTGAGGCCGGTGGCAAACTGGTCGAGGTTGGTTTTACCGACCGGAACCGCGCCCAGCGAAATCAGCTGAGCCACAATCGTCGCGTCCCGCTCGGCGGTGTAGGCGAACGCCGGACACCCGGCGGTGGTGACGATCCCGGCGAGATCGATATTATCCTTAATCGCAAACGGCACGCCGTACAGCGGCAGGGTCTCCGGCGAGACCCCGTCCAGCGCCGCCAGCCAGGGCTCCTGCTCCTCTGCCGTCAGAATATGAATAAACAGCTGATACTCTGGATTCAGTTCGCTGGCGCGCTGGCGCAGCTCCGCCATCAGCGCCCGGGGCGTCAGCCGACCGTCGCGATAGCCCGTCGCCAGGGTGCCCAGGCGTAAGTCAAAACTGTGCTGATTCATACGTTTTCCTCCATTATTACCGCCACCCGTTGCCCGGCGCGAACCGAGGCCCCCGGCTGGACGTTCACCTCGGCAATCACCCCATCGCAAGGGGCCAGCAGCGGGATCTCCATTTTCATCGACTCCAGCACCAGCAGAACGTCCCCGGCGCGAACCCGGCTGCCCGGCGCGGTTTGCACCTGCCACAGGTTGCCGGAAATTGGGCTTTCTACCCCCTGCTGCCCGCTCTGCAGCGGCGCGTCTGCGCCCTCTTCAACCGCCGCCTCCTGGCTCTCGAAATGCGCCTGACCGCTGGCTATCCAGCGCTCGCGCTCCTCGTTAAACGCCCGCTGCTGGTGCTGGCGGAAGGCGTCAATGCTCGTGGCCTCGCGCTTAAGGAACTGCTGATACTCCGCCAGCCGCAGGGTGCTGTGCTCAATGCGCAGCGGATAGCGGCCGAGCGGAAAATCACGGCGGATCTGCAGCAGCTCTTCGGCGGAGACCGGATAGAAGCGCAGCTGGTCGAAGAAGCGCAGCAGCCACGGCTTGCCGGCAAAATCGGCCACCTCGTGATAGCGATTCCACATTTGCAGGGTGCGGCCGACGAACTGGTAGCCGCCGGGGCCTTCCATGCCATACACGCACAAGTAGGCGCCGCCAATCCCGACCGAGTTTTCCGCCGTCCAGGTGCGCGCCGGGTTGTATTTGGTCGTCACCAGCCGGTGGCGCGGGTCAAGGGGCGTGGCCACCGGCGCGCCGAGATAGACATCCCCCAGCCCCATCACCAGGTAGCTGGCGTCAAACACCGTATCCCAGACCGCACGGTCGTCGGGCAGATCGTTAATCCGCCGGATAAATTCAAGATTGCTGGGGCACCAGGGCGCGTCGCGGCGAACGGTGGTCATATATTTATCAATAGCCTTGCGGCAGGCCGGGTCGTCCCACGACAGCGGCAGGTGCACCACGCGCGTGGGAACCTCGAGATCGTCGCTGACGCACACCGTCGCCCATTCCGCGCGCACCCATGCCAGCAGCGCCTCCAGAGTCAGGGTTTCCGGCTGGAAGTGAACCTGTAAAGAGCGGATCCCTGGCGTCAGATCGATGACCCCCATCCGGGCCTGCGCCTCCAGCGTCTGCATCAGCGCGTGGATGCGAAAGCGCAGAACCAGATCCAGCTCGGCCTCTCCGGCCTCCAGCAGCAGATGGGTATCGCCGGAGAGCCGCGCCACCAGGCGTTTACTGCCTTCCCCGCAGCTCATCACCACCGGCGACGCCAGCGGCGCCGGCTGCCAGCCGATAGCCGCAGGTTCAAGGGTCGCCAGCTCCTCGCGGCGGCCCTGCGCCAGACGACGGGCGGTGGCTAAATCGACCGCCGCAAAGCGCACCTTATCGCCGGCTTTCAGCTGCCCGAGCTGCCACAGGTCGGCCTCAATTACCGTGACCGGGCAGACAAAACCGCCGAGGCTCGGGCCGTCCGGGCCGAGGATCACCGGCATATCACCGGTAAAATCGACCGCTCCGACAGCATAGGGATTATCGTGAATATTCGACGGATGCAGCCCCGCCTCACCGCCGCTGTCGCGCGCCCACAGCGGCTGCGGGCCAATCAGCCGCACGCCGGTACGGCTGGAGTTAAAATGGACCTCCCAATCGGTGGCAAAAAAGGTAGCGATATACTCTGCGGCAAAGAATTCCGGCGCGCCGTGGGGGCCGTAGATCACCCGCAGCGTCCGCACCGCGTCCAGATGGGTCTGCAGCGCAACCGGGAGCATGGCGCCGGCTTCTGCGCCGGGCGTCGGCGCGAGGTGCAGAACGTCGCCGCTGCGCAGCGCGCGTCCGGCGTGACCGCCAAACTGGCCGAGGGTAAAGGTGCTTTTACTGCCTAAATAGTCCGGCACCTGAATGCCGCCGCGCAGGCAGAGGTAGCTGCGCACCCCCGCGCCGCTGACCGGGCCGATTTTCAGCGTCGCGCCGGCGGGAATAGTAAAGACGCGGTTCATCGGCTGGGCCACGCCGTCGAGGGTTATCGCCACCGCCGCGCCGCATATTGCCGCCTCGGCGAGACAGTTAAACTTAAGCGTTGGTCCGCTGAGGGTGATTTCCAGCGCCGCCTCGCCCTGCGGGTTGCCGAGCAGCCGGTTGCCGAGGCGCAGCGCCCGTTCGTCCATCGGCCCCGACGGCGGAACCCCCACCGCCCAGTATCCGAGGCGCCCCGGATAGTCCTGAACGCTGGTCTGGGTCCCGGCGCTCAGCACCTCGACGGTCGCCGCCTGATAATCCAGTTGCTCAAGGCAGCGGGTCCAGGGTTCGCCCTCGGTAAAGGGGGCGAAAGCCAGAATCTGCTGCAGGTAGAGACGATTGGTTTCCACGCCGTACAGCCTGGTTGCCGCCAGCGCTTCGCTGAGACGGGCGATAGCCCGCTCGCGATCGGGCTGCCAGGCGATCGTTTTTGCCAGCATCGGGTCGAAGAACGGCGGCACGTCGCAGCCGGCCTCCACCCAGCGGTCAATTCGCAGGGTTTGCCCATCCGCCGGCGGGAAGGTCGCTTCGCTGAGCAGCCCCGGCGACGGCTGGAACTGACGGCCGGGATCTTCGGCGTAGATCCGCGCCTGAATCGCATGGCCGCGCGGCTGCAGATCCGCCATCAGCCGGGACAGCGGCGGCAAATCCCCCGCCGCCAGGGCGACCATCCAGCGCACCAGGTCGACGCCCCAGACCTGCTCGGTCACGCCGTGCTCCACCTGCAGGCGGGTGTTGACCTCGAGAAAATAGAAGCGCTGCGCCTGGCTGTCGTAAACAAATTCCACCGTCCCGGCGCTGCGGTAGCTGACCGCCTTGCCCAGGGCGATGGCCGCCTCGCACAGCGCCTGCGCCATGCCCTCTGGCAGGTTGGGGGCCGGCGTCTCCTCGATAACCTTCTGGTTACGTCGCTGAATCGAGCAGTCGCGCACGCCCAGGGCGATAACTTCCCCCTGCCCGTCACCAAAGATCTGTACCTCAAGGTGGCGCGCGCGGGAGATATATTTTTCAACGAACACGCCGGCATCGCTAAAGTTGTTCTGCCCGAGGCGGCGGACGGTCTCAAAAGCCTCCGCCAGCTCGCCGGCATCGTGACACACCCGCATGCCGATCCCGCCGCCGCCGGCGGTGCTTTTCAGCATCACCGGATAGCCAATCTCCTGCGCGGCACGACACGCCTCGGCGCTATCGGCCAGCAGCTCGGTTCCTTCCAGCAGCGGCAGGCCCTGCGCTTTAGCCAGCGCCCTGGCGGTATGCTTAAGGCCAAACGTCCGCAGCTGCTGCGGCGTTGGGCCAACGAATACCAGCCCGGCGGCTTCGCAGGCTTCGGCGAAGGCGGCATTTTCCGAGAGGAAACCGTAGCCGGGGTGGATCGCCTCGGCGCCGCTTTGCCGCGCGGCGGCGATGATTTTATCCACCACCAGATAGGTTTGCGCCGCCGGGCCGTCGCCGAGGCTTATCGCTTCATCGGCTTCGCGAATATGCAGGCTGCTGAGATCGGCATCGGAATAGACGGCAACGCCTTTGACCTGCATATCGCGCAGCGTGCGCAGAATTCGGCAGGCGATGGCGCCGCGGTTGGCAATAAGTAGCGTGTTAAACATAAGCGGGACTCACATCATGGCGGGTCGTCCCGCAGCAAAATAGCGTTCTTCCCGGGGTCGTCCTCGGGGCGCGTCGGCGTCAGGATTTGCGCGACGGCGTACTGTTCAGGCGATCGGCGCGTACGGCAAACAGGCGATAGGCCATCAGTCGCCAGCGCTGCCAGCGGGTCAGTTCCATACCAGTACCTCCGCCGGGGTTGGATTCCAGCCGTTGCACGGGTTATTGAGCTGCGGGCAGTTGGAGATCAGCACCATGGCGTTGCACTCCGCGCGCAGCTCGACGTACTTCCCGGCGGCGGAGATACCGTCTTCGAAGGTCAGCCCGCCTTCTTCCGTCACCGGCACGTTCATAAAGAAGTTAATGTTGGCGCCGATATCGCGCTTGTGCAGGCGGCCGTCGTGCAGGCAGGCGCAGAGGAAATTGTCCCGGCAGCTGTGCATATAGCGCTTATCGGCAGCATAGCGCACGGTGTTGCTCTCCTGGGCGCAGGCGCCGCCGAGGGTGTCGTGGCGGCCGCAGGTATCGGCAACGATGGTCAGCAGCGGCCGGCCAAGGTTCGAGAACAGCACGCTGCCGGCGGTCAGATAGACGTTCCCCTGGCGACGCAGCGTGCGCTGCGGATCGTAGCGTTCGCGCGGGTTATCGGCGTTATAAAACAGGGTGTCGATAGCCTGGTTGCCTTCAAGATCGAGCAGGCGCAGGGTTTGCCCTTTCTTCACTTCGAACAGCCAGGGTTCGCCCGCCGGGATCACGTGACGATAAACGGCATCAGCCGGGTTGCGGGGACTGGTAACAAGGCTCATGGTCGGCTCCTCAGAGGGCAAAAAGTTGGGTATTGGCAAACGCGCGCTGGTTTTCATCGCGGGTGAGCAGCGAGGCGACCGCCGCCTGGGCATCGTCAGCATCGAACCAGCTCAGCTGGACCGGACGCGGGGCATATTCCATAGCGGGGTCCTGCGGATGCGGCAGCGCGGTAAGGACAATCAGCACGTCCATCGGCGCAAACAGTTCGACGTAGCGCCCGGCGCTGGAGGGCGCGGCGCAGAAATGGAAGCTGCCGTCGGCGGCGACGGTGACCTTGCTGAAGAAGTTGACCACCATCAGCAGATCCTCCAGGCCCAGATCCCATTTACCCATTTCAACCAGCAGGTTATCGACGCCGTTGCGGTAGTAGCCGTTGCGCAGCTCCTGGTAGCGACCGGCGCCGAACTTGTCTAAGGTCTCTTCGGCGTTGAGCACCCCGCCAAAGGGATCGTGCCAGCCGCTGCTATCGGCGACGATCCCGGCCAGCACGCGGCCCATATCGGAGTAGAAGCAGTGCCCGGCGGTCAGACGCGCGGTGTGCTGCCCTTTCAGGGTATCCGGCAGATTCAGGCGTTCGCTCTTTTCATGCGGATTGAGCATCATCATGCTGACGTTGGCCTCGCCGTCGATGTCGGTCAGGCGCAGGATTTGCCCACGGCGCAGAATAAACGAGGTATGGCCGCCGCCCGGGACAAACTCTTCGCGCAGGCTCGGTGCGGAGTGAAAAAGTGGCTTCATCTGACTATCTCCTTAATGCATAAACGTTGTTATCGGTGCCGGTGCCGAGCATCTGCGACATGCGGGCTTCGTTAAGCGGTATGTCGTAGGTCACGCGCGCGCCGTAGGCGTTGGGTGCCTGCGGGTCGTGGCGCTCCTTGTCAAAGACCAGCAGCCGGGTCCCGAGATTGAAGCCTTCGGCCAAATCGTGGGTGACCATAAAGACCGTCATCCGCGTTTCGCGCCACAGCTGCAAAAGCAGCGCGTGCATATCCTTGCGGATACCCGGGTCGAGGGCACCAAACGGCTCATCAAGCAGCAGGATGCGCGGCTGCATCACGAAGGCCTGGGCGATGGCCAGTCGCTGCTGCATGCCGCCAGAGAGCTGCGCCGGATACTTATCGAGCGCGTGGGAGAGGCCGACTTTCTCGAGCATCTGCACCGCCCGTTCGCGGGCGAGCCGCCTGCGGGCGCCAAAAAGACGGCCAAGCAGCGGCGAAGCCGGCAGCTCAAGGCCAACGGTCACGTTATCCAGCACGTTGAGATGCGGGAATACCGAATAGCGCTGGAACACCACGCCGCGGCTGCGGTCTGGCTCGGCGGCCAGCGGCTGACCGTCAAGGGTGATGGCGCCCCGGGTCGGCTTCTCCTGGCCCAGCAACAGGCGCAAAAAGGTCGATTTCCCGCAGCCGGAGGCCCCGACCATCGAACAGAACTCCCCCTCCCTGACCTCGAGATTGATGCGTTCCAGCACTACGTGGTCGCCGTACTCCTGCCAGATATTTTTAATGGCAATAAAGCTCATGCCCGTCCTCCTTCCGCCCACGGGAAGCAGGCTTTGTGCAGCTGCCGCAGGGCCAGATCCATCAGCCAGGCCAGCAGGGTTATCCAGATGACGTAGGGAATAATGACGTCCATCGCCATATAGCGGCGAACAAGGAAAATGCGGTATCCGAGACCGGCGGTGGCGGAAATGGCCTCCGCCGAGATCAGAAACAGCCACGCCGAACCCAGCAGCAGGCGCAGGGAGACAATCAGGCGCGACAGCAGCTGCGGCAGCACCACCCGCAGCACCAGCGTCCAGCTGTTGGCGCCGAGAGTCTGCGCTTTAATAAACAGCTCCGCCGGAATTTCCCGCGCCCGCTGCTCGAGATCGCGCGCCAGCATTGGCGTGACCCCGATAACAATCAGCATCACCTTGGAGAGCTCATCGAGACCAAAGACGATAAACAGCACCGGCAGGATCGCCAGCGGTGGGATCATCGAAATCACGGTCATCAGCGGCGACAGCGCCGCACGGTAGAGCGGGAAAACCCCGGCGGCGATACCGATGCACAGGCCAATCAGCGAGGAGAGCGCCAGCCCGGTCAGCAGGCGACTCAGGCTGATCAGGGTGTCGGCCCACAGCAGGTATTCGCCGCTGCGTTTGTCCGGCGTGAACGCCATCCGCTCGACGGCCGCGACCATTTGCGTCAGCCCGGGCAGCAGCTTGTCCTGCGGATTGGCCTCCAGCCGCAGCGCAGAGCCGATAACCCAGACGGCGATCAGCAGCACAAAGGGCATCAGCATCAGCATCAGCCGCATACCCTGCTGTGGATGGCGGTTAATTTGTCGCATGGCGTTGACTCCCGTCGGTAATCATTACAGCTGGCCCGCGGCGGCCATCTTCAGGTAGCTATCGTCGAAGCGCAGTTTGACGTTGTCCGCGTCGCCGACGGTGACGTTGCCTGGGAAGCCCATGCCGATAAAGTCAGCGCTCTGGGCGCCCTCGCCCAGCAGCCCTTTGTCAAAGGAGAACTGCGCCACGCGCTGCATGGTTTTGGCCAGCTCCGGGGTGGAGATAAATTTGAGGGTCTCGGAGGGGGTCCAGAACAGATGAGTGGTTTTCAGCTGCGCTTCATAGCCCGCGAGGTCGGTGCCGGAATCGGCCGCCATGGCGCTCAGCGCCGGCTTATCCCCGGCCTGCATTTTGCTCATCATCTCAAACCACGCGCCGGTCAGCGCCTTGCCGAGCGCCGGGTTGTCCTTGAGGGTTTGGCTGTTGACCACCATCATGTCAATAAGCTCTCCGGGCACCTGGGAGGAGCTAAAGACTTCGCTGGTTTGTGGGGTCTTTTTGATAACCGACAGCTGCGGGTTCCACGCCACGGCGGCGCGCACGCTGCTGGTGCCGAAGGCCGAGACAATATCGGCGTCAGAGGTATTGACCACTTTGACGTCTCGCTCCTGCAGTCCGGCCTTTTCCAGTCCGCGAACCAGCAGATAATGCGAAACCGAGAGTTCCGGGAGGTAAACCTGCATCCCCTTGAGGTCGCTCAGCTTTTTGCCCGCGCCCTTCAGCACCACGCCGTCGTTGCCGTCAGAGTAGCTGCCGGTAATCAGCGCGGTGGTATCCACCCCGCCAGCGGCAGGAATGGTCAGGGCATCCATATTGGTCATGGTGCAGCCGTCGAACTGGCCGGCGGTATACTGGTTAATCGATTCGATGTAGTCGTTGAGCTGCACGATATTGATCTTGATACCGTACTTGCTGGCCCATTTATCGATGATTTTTTCGTTGCTGATGGCACCCCAGGGCATCCAGCCGGCATAAATCGTCCAGCAGATGTTGAACTCTTTTTTCACCGCGGCTAAGGAAGGGAAACTGGCCAGCAGCGCCAGGGACAGGATAAAAGAACGGAGTAGTGGCGATCGCTTCATGATGAACCTCTGGTTGGCACAAAAAACAGGAGCAGCGCGACACCTACTGGTGCTGCTGTCTCCCGGGCTTTTGTCCCGCCGTGTAACCTCGCAGAGGTCGCCAGCTCTCGGACCAGTCATTCACCTGCGTGAACCGGAACCCTAGCCAGCTATTTGATCATCTAAATTGTATGGTGCGCTGCCTTCTGTTTTTATCTTGCAAAGCATATGCCAAAATAATAATTAGCATAAAATCAACAAGATGTAATATTTACCGCCGCAAACACACCAGGATGGGGAGTCGTTTTGGGGCAACGCGTAGATTTGGTGCAGAGGGAGGCAGGCTCACGCCTGCCGGGGCGTTATTTGCGCGCTTCAAAGGCGATTTTAACCGCCATTCCTGCCAGCACCGTCGCCATCAGCCAGCGCTGAAAGCGCTGCCAGA
Organism: Klebsiella sp. 18074; assembly: GCF_902705905.1. Taxonomy (NCBI): domain Bacteria; kingdom Pseudomonadati; phylum Pseudomonadota; class Gammaproteobacteria; order Enterobacterales; family Enterobacteriaceae; genus Klebsiella; species Klebsiella sp. 18074. The sequence continues at coordinate 21,693 of NZ_CACSIS010000034.1, forward strand.
GCGGGCGACCGGTAAGAAACCGCGACACCTCGCCGGCCATCAGCACAATCAGCGCGTTGACCGCCACGCTGATCGATGCCTGGGTGAAGCCGAGCACCAAAGACTGGCTGAGAATGCTGCCGTGGCCGGGGGAGATAAACTGCGGTAAGAGCGACAGATACATAATGGCGATTTTAGGATTCGCCAGGTTGGTAATAAAGCCCATCAGAAAGAGCTTACGCCCGCTGTCTGCCGACAGGTCGCGCACGGCAAAGAGCGAACGACCGCCCGGTTTTATCGCCTGCCAGGCCAGGTAGAGTAAGTAGACGACCCCGCTGATGCGCAAAATATCGTAGGCATAGGGCACCGCAAAAATCAGCGCGGTGATCCCCAGCGCCGCGCACAGCATATAAAAGACGAACCCCAGCGCCACACCGCCTAATGAAATCAGGCCGGCGCGTTTGCCCTGGCAGATCGAGCGCGAGGTAAGGTAGATCATATTCGGCCCGGGGGTCAGCACCAGCCCCAGGGCAACGAACGCGAATGTTATTAACGAACTCAATTCAGGCATAGTTTATCTCCACCAGACAAAGTTATGCCCAGGCGCGCGGCGGTCGCGACCATGCTCCCCGACAGTATTCTGTCTCAAGGCACCAGTTACATGGCCGTGAATAGTAATAGCCTGTCGCTCACCGCTCAGCAACCCCTCAAATTTCACCGCTTATGCCCGGCTTCGCCTCATGGGTCATGCCGATGTTGCCCGCCGCCGCTGGTGCATAAGATTTTTCCTGGTGGGCCGGCGCTTTTATCGCCAAACGTGCCGCGACGATTTCCTAAACTAATACGTTAATACTATGGTTAGTAAGTCGCTTTTACGTATTTCGGGGCTTAACCACAAATATAATATGGATTTCTTTATCACCCGCTGTTAAAAGGATATAACTATTAATTCCGTAGATTTATTCGAGTATCACTTATTGGAAGCAGTGTATATCGTAATGGCATTCACCAAAGTAAACGGAGCCTGATATGAGCACGTCTAACGATTCATCTAACAACGCGTCCGCAGGGAAGTGTCCTTTTCATACCGCGGCGCCCACGCAAAGCGCCGGCGGCGGCACAGCTAACCGAGACTGGTGGCCAAACCAGTTGCGTGTGGATCTGCTGAACCAGCACTCCAGCCGCTCGAATCCGCTGGGTGAAGAATTTAACTACCGGGAAGAGTTTAAAAAGCTCGATTACTCCGCGCTAAAAGCCGACCTGAGAGCCCTGCTAACCGACTCCCAGGAGTGGTGGCCGGCAGACTGGGGCAGCTACATTGGGCTGTTTATTCGTATGGCCTGGCACGGTGCCGGTACCTATCGTACCGTTGACGGGCGCGGCGGCAGCGGCCGCGGTCAGCAGCGTTTCGCCCCGCTGAACTCCTGGCCGGACAACGTCAGCCTGGATAAGGCCCGCCGCCTGCTGTGGCCAGTCAAACAAAAATATGGCCAGAAAATCTCCTGGGCCGACCTCTACATGCTGGCGGGTAACGTGGCGTTGGAAAATGCCGGTTTCCGTACCTTTGGCTTCGGCGCCGGACGCGAAGACGTGTGGGAACCGGACCTCGACGTTGACTGGGGTCATGAAAAAGCCTGGCTTGAGCACCGTCATCCGGAAAGCCTGGCGCAGCAGCCGCTGGGCGCAACCGAAATGGGCCTGATTTACGTCAACCCGGAAGGCCCGAACGCCAGCGGCGAGCCGCTCTCCGCGGCGGCGGCCATTCGCGCCACCTTTGGCAACATGGGGATGGACGATGAAGAGATCGTAGCTCTGATTGCCGGCGGCCATACGCTGGGTAAAACCCACGGCGCGGCGGTCACCAGCCACGTAGGCCCCGAGCCGGAAGCCGCCGGCATTGAGGCTCAGGGTCTCGGCTGGTCCAGCACCTACGGCAGCGGTGCCGGGGCGGACGCTATCACCTCGGGCCTTGAGGTTGTCTGGACCCAGACGCCGACCCAGTGGAGCAACTACTTCTTCGAAAACCTCTACAAATATGAGTGGGTACAGACCCGCAGCCCGGCCGGCGCCATTCAGTTTGAAGCCAAAGACGCGCCGGACCTGATCCCCGATCCGTTTGACCCGGAGAAAAAACGTAAGCCAACGATGCTGGTTACCGACCTGACGCTGCGCTTCGACCCGGAATTCGATAAGATTTCCCGCCGCTTCCTCAACGATCCGCAGGCGTTTAACGAAGCCTTTGCCCGCGCCTGGTTCAAGCTGATTCACCGCGATATGGGGCCAAAATCCCGCTACCTCGGACCGGAAGTCCCGAAAGAAGATCTGATCTGGCAGGACCCGCTCCCGGCGGCTGTCCACAGCCCGAGCGAGGCGGATATCGCCACCCTGAAAACCGCTATTGCCGATGCGGGCCTGTCGGTGAGCGAACTGGTTTCCGTTGCCTGGGCTTCGGCTTCCACCTTCCGCGGCGGAGATAAGCGCGGCGGAGCCAACGGCGCGCGTCTGGCGCTGGCTCCGCAGAAAGACTGGCCGGTCAACGCCATCGCGGCGAAGGTTCTGCCTACGCTGCAGGCGATTCAAAAAGCCTCCGGGAAAGCATCGCTGGCCGATATTATCGTGCTGGCGGGCGCGGTCGGCGTTGAGCAGGCCGCCGCTGCCGCAGGCGTATCGGTCACCGTACCGTTTGCGCCAGGCCGCGTGGACGCCCGCCAGGATCAGACCGATATCGAATCCGTCGGTTTACTGGAGCCGCTGGCGGATGGTTTCCGCAACTATCGCCGTATTGAAGGGGGCGTATCTACCGAGACGCTGCTGTTGGATAAGGCCCAGCAGCTGACGCTGAGCGCGCCGGAGCTTACCGTACTGGTAGGCGGCCTGCGCGTGCTGGGCGCCAACTTCGACGGCAGCCAGCACGGCGTCTTCACCGATCGCCGTGGCGTTCTGAGCAACGACTTCTTCGTCAATCTCCTGAGCATGGCGACCGTCTGGAAAGCCACCGACGAACGGGGCGAACTGTTTGAGGGCCGCGATCGTAAGAGCGGCGAGAGCCGGTTCACCGCCACCCGCGCCGACCTGGTGTTTGGTTCCAACTCGGTGCTGCGCGCACTGGCAGAAGTTTACGCCAGCCAGGATGCGCAGCAGAAGCTGGTCACCGACTTCGTGGCGGCCTGGACCAAAGTGATGAACCTCGACCGTTTCGATCTGTAATCTCCCACCCCGGCAGGCTTCTCGCCCGCCGGGGCTTATCTCTTCCCGCCTTATCCTTGCCGCAGCTGCTGCAGCCGACTGTAGGTTCGCTGAATATCTTCCCGCTCAACTCCCGCGACCAGCTCGGGTAATCCGCATTCGCTCACCAACACCAGGCGACACTGCTTCTCATAGAGCACATCCACCAGGTTGATAAACCGCTGCTGCGCCGCCGGCCCCGCGTGACCTAAAGGCGGCACCGCGTCCAGCAGCCAGCATGAATGGCTTTCGCACAGCGTCAGGTAGTCCATCACCGACGTCGAGCCCTGGCACAGCTGGCTAAAGGTAAAATGTAAAAAAGCCGCCGGTGCGGAGGCCACCTCAAGGGTGCGATACCCGACCGGCAGCTTCAGCGCCCTGGCGGCGGGCTCGGGTAAAGCATGCCGCCTGCGGGTGTGGTCCGACGGCTGGATCAGCAGCAGGCCCTGGCAAAACGGGCTCTCCGCTGGCGCGTGACGCGCCCGGTAGTCCTCTTCGCCGTCGAGCGCGACCACCGTCATATGCTGTTTAATTAACGCAATCGAGGGCAAAAAGCGCGCATGGTATAGCGGATCTTCCAGCAGCCGTTCCGGGGGGGAGTTGGAGGTTGCCATCAGGACGACGCCGCGCTGAAACAGCTGCGCCAACAGCGGCTTAACCAGCATCGCGTCCGCCGGATCGTGGAGATGGAACTCGTCAAAACAGATCAGCCGGCAGCCATCGGTCATCTGCGTGATAACCTTCGGCAGCGACGGCGAGGTGGGCGCGTTCAGGCGCTGATGCAGTTCGCGAAAAAAAGAGTGGAAATGCACCCGGCGCCTGGCTGCCAGCGGCAGGCCGGCAAAGAAGCTATCGACGAGCAGGCTTTTGCCGCGCCCGGTGCGCCCCCAGACGTAAAGCCCTTTGCCGGGAGCGGCGCTTTGCGCCAGCAGCCTCCGCCCAAGCACATCAAGCTGCGCAACCAGCGCCTGCTGGTCGCTATCAAGGCTCAGAGCCAGCTCCCGAGCCCGCTGCGCCATCAGCGCGGTAAAACTAAAATCGCTCGTTCCTTGCGTCATTATTGTCTCTTTCCAGGGTCAGCGGCGGCGGTTCAACGACGGCAGTTTAGGTACTATTGCCGCCGTTGACCACTCTGCGGTCTGCGAAAGCGCGTTAACCGCACCGGCGGCAAAAAAAACGGCGCCCGCTATGCCGGTTCGCCGCTGACTTCCGTCACCAGCCAGCGCTCAAAATCCTCTAATGCGCTTTCGTTAATCCCCGTCTCAACCGGCTTGACCAGGCAGAAATTTTTGTTCAGCCGTGCGGAAACCGGCCAGGGGGCAACCAGCGCCCCGCTGCTGAGCTCGTTTTCGACGTACACCTGCGGCAGCAGCGCAACGCCAAGCCCGGCCTGCACGGCGGAGATGGCCATTTCATGCAGATCGTAGCGCACGCCCCGGGACGGATTGTCCAGCGCGATGCCGCTCTCCTCGGAGTAGCGCTGCCACGCATCCGGATTTTGCCGTCGGTGAATACGCGGCAGCGCGTTCAGCTGCTCGCCGCTATCCCGCGTGGTCAGCAGCGAGGGATGGCATACCGGGACCAGCCTTTCCTGGAGCAGAAAGCGGATACGCATTCCGGTCCACGCCGGGTGCTCAAAATGAACCGCCGCGTCAAACCCGCTGCCGGTCAGAATAAAAGGGTCCGTGTGGACCGCAATATTCAGCGTGATATCCGGGTGCCGGCGGTTAAAACCGCTGAGGCGCGGGATCAGCCAGCGGCTGGCGAAGGTCGGCAGCGCGGCGATTTCGAGGCTGCGGCTGCCGTCGGTCATTCCCGTTAAATACTGGGTGTCCCGGTCGAGGCGCTCAAGCGTCTCGCGCACCCGGTGGGCATAGCGCGCGCCGTTCGGGTTCAGCCGCACGCGGGTTCCGCTGCGGTCGAACAATCGGCAGTTCAGCAAGGCTTCCAGTCGCCCAATCTGCCGGCTAATGGCGCCTTCGGTCAGGGAGAGCTCCTCCGCCGCTCGGGCAAAATTACCGTGCCTTGCCGCCGCATCAAACGCCTGTAATGACGCGCTGCTGGGCAGTTTTCTTCGCATGATGGCGCCCCCTGGATATGAGTACGTGCAGTGACAAAATGTCACTGAACGATGAGATAATATCGATTCAGGCGGCTAAATACAGCCAGTAACATGATGAAATATCAGCAATGTGCTGTTCACCTTCATGCAGAGGCCCGTTTATGCTTTATACCGTTGAATGCAGCTATACCGACCCGACAAGCGAAGCCGAATGGAATGATTTTTACACCCGGGTGAAGCTCCCGGCGCTGCTGAGCGTTGACGGCTTCAGCACCTCCCAGCGCTTCAGGGCCCTCACGCCGGGCTGCCCGGCCTGGTTGGCCATTCACACCGTTCGCGATGCCGCGGTCCTCGCCAGCGCGGAGTACCGCCTGAAGGGCGGTGGCAGCTTTGCGCAGTGGCAGGCCAACATCGGCGACTGGCGGCGCGGTCTTTATCAGTGCGCGGAGCCGGCCCCGGCGGTGTCCGCAGAGCAGATCCTGCTGCTCACGGCGCGGCCCCTCGATTTTCTTGACCGCGAGCTGGGCTACCGGCCGTGGCGGCTGCGGGCCGCAGGTCTGGATAGCGCCCCTGAAGGCCGGCTGGCGTACATCATTCCGCCAGACAAGGCCCGCCTGCTCGCCGCTACCGCGGACATCTGGCTGTACCAGCCGCTAACCGATCGGCTGTATCCCCAACAAGGAGGCGTTCATGAGCATAATTAACCCCATCAGCCGTCGGGTTGGCGATTATCGGGTGACCGCATTGAGCGACGGGAATATGTCCGTTAGCCTCGCCATCCTCTCCGGCATTGATCCGGCTGAAGCCGACGAAAGACAGCGCGCGGCTGGGATAGCTGACCCGCAGGCGCTGCATATCAACGCCTATCTGATCCGCGGCCGAGGGCGCACGATCCTCGTGGATTCCGGCACCGGCGGGCGGAATAACGCCGGAGGTGAGCTACCCGAGCGCCTTCGCCAGCTGGGCATCGTGCCGGCCGACGTTGATACGATCCTGCTGACCCACGGCCACCCCGACCATATCGGCGGACTGCTCGATGCCGACGGCGAGGCCGTCTATAAAAATGCGCGGCTCTATCTGCATCCCCGCGAGGTTGCATACTGGCATGATGATGCCCTGTTCATGCGGGTCAGCGAGCGGGTTCAGGGCAATTTCATGCTGTTTCGCCGCACCCTTGCGGCCTATGAGGAGCGGGTAAACCTGCTAACGGACGATGAGGTACTCCCCGGCATTCGTCCGGTCTGGCTGCCTGGGCACACGCCAGGCCACAGCGGGTTTCGTATCGACGCCGGGGATAAGCCTCTGCTGATCTGGGGCGACATTGTGCATTTCCCACATATTCAGTCGGCCCTGCCGGCCGTCGCAATCGCCTTTGACGCCGACCCCGCCGAGGCGGCAGACACCCGGAGACGTATACTGGCGCAGGCGACAGGCGAGCAGTGGCTGATTGCCGGTATGCACCTCGCCAGCGCCGGCTTTGCCCGGCTTAAGGCCGTCGACGGCGGTTACCGAATTGTCTATCAGCAGACCTGAAGATCGGGCGACATTCTGCCCGGCCTCGCTTTTATTAAGTAAAGAAACCATTCGCTATATATTGACATATATAGCGAATGGTTCTATTTTTTTGTCATACAAATAAAAATCGTACCCTTCAGACAGAGGCAAGATATTTCTCGCCTCATTCCGTTTTCATTCGTCTGAAATTAACTCAATGCGCTCATATAAACTCGCTCTATTAACCGGGATGATCCCCTGTTCCTCTCTGCTGATGACCCTGCCGCTTCAGGCCGCGGAAACCATGGTCGTCACCGCTGAAACACCGACCGAAACGCTGGATAACGCCACGCCCGCCGCCGAACAGCAGGCGACGCTTGGCAGCCTCGGCAAACGCAGGCTGATTGACGTCCCGTGGTCGGTACAGACCCTGTCGGATTCGCTCACCCGCCAGGTACAGGCCAGCAGCGTGAAGGATATCTATCGCTACCTGCCCTCGGTTCAGGGCGACGGCGTTCGTCCGCAGACCCGCGGTATGCAGGGCAGCGTGGTGCAGAACAGCACCATCGACGGGCTGAACGTGGTCTCCACTACCGAGTACCCGGCCGAGCAGTTTCAGCGCGTTGAGGTTCTGAGCGGGATGGCCGGCGCGCTGTATGGCCCGGCAAACCCGGCGGGCATGTTTAACCTCGTCTCTAAGCGCGCCACCGACGTGCCGCTGCGGCGGGTCACGGTGGGCGGCGGAACCGGCTCCGGCGCCAACGTCGCGCTGGATCTCAGCGGCCCGCTGGACGCCGGTGACCGGGTAAAATATCGCCTGAACCTGATGAGCCAGGACGGCAACGGCTACACCCGCGACAGCCGTCAACGCAACCAGTACGCGGGTCTGGCGCTCGATTTTCAGCTCACCGACCAGACGGTTCTGGAGAGCAATTTCGGCTACTATCACTTCTATCAAAAGGGGCTGCCCGGCTCCTTTGCTTTAGCCAAAGGCACCCGTTTCCCGTCGCCGCTTGATCCAACCAAAAGCAAGTACGGCCAGTATTACGCCGGCAATGACGACGCCACGACCACCGGCAGCCTGCATATCAAACACGACTTTGACGGCAACTGGCTGCTGGACGTTGGCGTCCTGCGCCAGATTGCGGATCGCGAATCCACCACCGTCACCAACACCTTAACCGATAATAACGGCAGCTATACCACCACCACCGCAAACTCCGCCGCCAGCCGCTTTACCATTAATAGCTATCTCGCCAACCTCACCGGCAGCGTTGAAACCGGCTGGCTGCAGCATGACCTGGCGATGGGGGTACGCGGCTTCGTGTGGAAGAACTACAACCCCCGCGATGGCGGGACGCAAAAGCTCGGCAGCTCGACCCTCGACGACAGCCCTGACTACGAGCACCCGGATTACCCGGACTTCACCGATCGCTATCATTCAGCGACCACCACCCAGCACGTCTTTCTGCTCAACGATACCCTGACTTTCAGCCCGCAGTGGAGCCTGCTGCTCTCCGGCAGCGAAAGCCTGTTTACCGTCGACAACTACGGCAAGAGCAGCCAGCGCAGCAGCAGCCACGATGACCGCGGTACCAGCGGGTCCGCCAGCCTGATGTATAAGCCGGTCGATAATCTGACGCTCTATACCACCTGGGCCAATAGCATGCAGCAGGGCGACACCGCCCCGGCCGGCGCCAATAACGCCGGCGAGGTTCTCAATCCCTACCGCAGCCGCCAGCTTGAAGCCGGGGCCAAGTACGCGATGCATAACGATCTGCTGCTCACCGCGGCGCTGTTCCAGGCCGAGCGCCCGTTTGCCTACACCAACGACAGCGGTGATTTCGCCGAAGACGGAACGCAGAAAAACCGCGGACTGGAGCTGATGGCCGATGGCCGCATCGCGCCCGCTCTGCGCGTGTTCGGCGGCGGCACCTGGCTCGACCCACGTCTGCACAATACCGCCAGCGCCAGCGCTGACGGCAAACAGGTGGTCGGCCTGCCTCGCTTCACCGCCAATATGCTGGTGATTTACAGCATCGATGCGCTTGCAGGGCTGGACATGAACAGCAACGTTCGCTACGTCGGCCGCCGGGCCACCGATAGCGCCAACGACGGCTGGGTCGGCAGCTATACCACCGTGGATGTCGGCAGCAATTACCGCACCCGGCTGTTCGGGACCGACACCACCTTCCGGTTAGCAGTCACTAACGTGACCAACCGCCGCTACTGGACCAATATCGTTCCGGGGGCCCTTACCGGCTACACCGGCGCCGGCTACGCCAGCGCCCAGCTCGGCGCGCCGCGCGAAGCGACGGCCTCGGTACAGTTTGATTTCTAAGGATCATAATGAGAAAAATCGCTGCCGCTGTACTCTGCGCCTGGCTCGCGTTTCCGGCTCTCGCCAGCCGCCAACTGACGGACGATGCCGGACGTAGCGTCACGCTGCCGGATCGCGTCGATCGTATCGCCGAGGGGTGGTTTGCCCACCACTCGCTGCTGATGACCCTCGGCGCGGGCGATACCATCGTCGCGACGGTAAATCGACCGGACAGCCGCCCGTGGATGTTTCACCTCACTCCCCGCCTCAACCAGGCGCTTATCAGCCGCGGCCCGCACTTCACCAGCGAGGCGCTGCTGGCGCGCGGGGCCGAGGTGGTGTTTGTCGCCCGGGGCAACGGCGATGCCGAAGCGTACCGCCAGGCCGGTCTGCCGGTCATGGAGATGAGCTTTACCGATTACCCGTCGCTGGCGCGCTCCGTCACCACCACCGCCGAGGTGCTCGGGACGCCGCAGGCGCTGGCCAGAGCCCAGGCCTACAACCGCTATTTACAGCAGGCTATCGCGCGTATCGGCCAGCGCACCGCCGCGCTGACCGACGCCGAACGCCCGCGCGTGCTGCATATCCAGTCGCTGAAGCCGCTGAAGATCGACGGCGGCCATACGCTGATCGACACCTGGATCCGCCTGGCCGGCGGGCAGAACGCGGCCGTCGGGATCGAAGGTAATATGCAGGAGATTTCGCCGGAAAAGGTGCTGGCCTGGCAGCCGGATATGATTATCCTTGGCGCGGGATGCGGTGATTTAGCCCATTCTGCCTATCGTGACCTCTTCTCCACCCTGCGGGCGGTCAAAAATCACCGGGTGCTGCAAAACCCGGCGGGGGTTTTCCCGTGGGATCGCTACGGGACCGAAAGTGCGCTGCAAATTCAGTGGGCGGCAAAGCAGCTCCAGCCTCAGCGCTTCGCCGATATTGATATGCTGGCGGTCACCCGCGACTTTTATCAGCGCTTTTTTGACTATTCGCTGAGTGAAGCTGAGGCCAGCAGAATACTGCAGGCGCTCCCCCCGCAGCGAGAGGACGCAAAATAGGTCACAGCGCCGGGGGAAAGAAAGGTACGGCATTGACAAATACGTGATCTCATCGTGCCCCCGGGCTTATTTTCAGCGCTACTATCTGCGCGTACACTGAACCTTACGTGAGAGGGAATTCTTTATGAGCGTGCCGCAAACAAAATCTGAATTACTGAGCGCTATCGATAAAAACTTCGATAAATTAATGGGCTACCTGCATGCCATACCGGCAGAACTTACCGCAGAGAGCGCAATGGATGGGCACGCCAAAGGTAGCCAGATGAGCATTCATGACCTTGCTTCGTACCTGCTGGGCTGGAATGCGCTGGTCGTAAAGTGGATCGTTTCTGATGCTAAAGGGCTGTCCGTCGATTTTCCGGAGACCGGCTATAAATGGAATCAGCTTGGCCTTCTGGCGCAAAAATTTTACTCAGACTACAGGGGCTTAAGCTACGGCTCGCTAATCGCTGAGCTGCAGACGGTAAAAAATGAGATAGTGCGGCTGATTGACGAGCGCAGCGATGACATTTTGTATGCCAAACCCTGGTACACAAAATGGACGATGGGGCGAATGATCTCGTTTAACACGTCGTCACCTTATGCGAATGCCTGCGGACGCTTAAGAAAGTGGGCGAAAGAGAATGATATCCGCTTAAAGTAAGCGCCTGGGCGCAATGAGTACGGATGAGTCATCTTCGTACGCCACCGGCCAGGCCAACGCCGTCGTAGATCTTAATCTAAAGCGAGCGCCGTCCGCCGCGGCTGGCAGTTAAGCAGGGGCGTCATTGATAACGACATCGATAACGACGTTGATACGCAGCTCCCCTCCCCCATCTTCTCCACCCGAACCTGATCCTGCGGCCCGTTAGTCATTTCATTCAAATCCGCGGCGCCCGATCGCGAAAAACCAGCGTTTTCCACAACCCCTGATAAAATTCACCAGATATTCATCTGAAGAATGGATATAGAGCGGGCGATTAAAAATTTAAAACTATTAACAATCAATTAACATTAGCAGGCAAACATTTTATCTGAGGAAAATAATAATATGTCTACCACCCACGTTCTGGGGGATGCGCCCTTTGCCCCCGCAGGACAGCCCCACTCCAGCCTGACCAGCCGCATCGATGCGCTGCCTGCCTCCTTCGGCCTGTGGTCATTTATCACCCTGCTGGCGCTCGGTGGTTTCTTCGAGCTGTACGATCTTTTTCAGACCGGGTACATCAGCACCGGCCTGCTGGCGGAGAATATTTTTCACGTCGGCGAGCAGGGTATTTTCGGCATATCGGATCAGGCTGCCTTCGCCTCGGCGACCTTTTTCGGCCTGTTTATCGGCGCCAGCCTCCTCGCGCCGCTGGCGGATAAGCTCGGCCGCCGCCTGACCTTTATGTTTGCGCTCGCCTGGTACGGCGTGTTCTCGCTGCTGATGGCCTTTCAGAGCAGCGCGGAGGGGGTTATTTTCTTCCGCTTCCTCGTCGGCATTGGCCTCGGGATTGAGCTGGTCACCATCGACACCTACTTAAGCGAATGGGTGCCCACCCACCTGCGCAACAAAGCCTTCGCCTTTGCCTTTTTCATTCAGTTTCTCTCGGTGCCCGCCGTGGCGCTGATGTCATGGATGCTGGTGCCGATCACCCTGTTCGGCCTGAGCGGCTGGCGCTGGGTCATTATCTTCGGCGCGCTCTGCTCGCTGGTTATCTGGGTCATTCGCAAGAAGCTGCCGGAATCGGCCCGCTGGCTGGAAGTCAAAGGCCGCAACGACGACGCTCATGCGGTGATGTGTGAGATGGAGCAGCGCTGCGGTATTGCCCCCTCGCCGCAGCACCGCACGGAGACCGGGACCGCGAAAACGCAGACCGGCACCTTTAAGGAGATTTGGGCGCCGGAGTATCGCAAACGCACCATCATGCTGATGGTCATGAACTTCTTCCAGGCGATCGGCTTTTTTGGCTTCGGCAACTGGCTGCCGGCGCTGCTGTCAGGCCAGGGCGCAAGCATCACCCACAGCCTGCTGTACGCCTTTTTCATTACCCTCGCCTATCCGATTGGCTGCCTGGTCTGCACCCGCTTTGTTCACCGCTTCGAGAACAAATGGCAGATCGTGCTCTCCGCACTGATGACGGTGGTGTTCGGCACCCTTTTCGCCCTGCAGAATAGTCCGGTGATGCTGGTTATTTGCGGCTTTATGATCACCTGGTCCAACGCCTGGTTGACCATCAGCTACCACGCCTATCAGGCCGAGGTGTTCCCGACCCACATTCGCGCCCGGGCGGTCGGCTTCTGCTATTCGTTCAGCCGCCTCTCGACGGCCATCACCAGTATTCTGATCGGCATCATTCTGCAGTACGCCGGTGCGCCGGGGGTGATTAGCTTTATCGTGGCCAGCATGCTGATGGTGATGCTCTCGGTCGGTATTTTTGGGCCTAAAACCCGCGGTATTCAGCTGGAAGATATCTGATAACCACGCGCCGCGCCGCCGGAAAATGTCTGGCGGCGCGGCTCGTGTCATATCAACAGGCATGGTGCGACAAGGTAATATTGTGTACGAACACGTTATTTACCCGCCTCAATCAGGATGACTGCAAATAAGCCGTCCGCTCGCTAACGGCTACTCGTTAAATATCCGCTGGGCATCGGCAAAACATTTTTCCGCCAGCGACGACACCGGCTCTTTATTACGCATAATCAGCGCCAGCATGGAATCCACTTCGGTTTCGGCGATGGGAATAATGTCGAGATTATCGCTTAACGCTTCCAGACCATTGTTGAGCGGCATAATCGCACAGCAGATCCCGGCCTGTACCGCCTGGATTATCTGAAAGGTCGAGTCGCTTTCAAACACCGTTTTCGGCGTCAGTCCTTTGCCCTTAAAGCTCATCTCGATAGATTCACGGTAGTACATGCCTTTGGTGAGAAAACCGAGCGGCAAGGCGGCCAGGGTCTCCCAGTCCGGGGTGCCCTGGGCAAACTGAAAGTGGCGTTTATCGTGCAGCAACCCCATTCGCGTGGTCGGGAGCCACCGCACGTGGAAAAGCTGGCTGTCGACATGGTGCAGATAGCAGATCCCAAGATCGAGCTGGTTGCGGCTCACGCCGTCGATAATCTGCTCAGACGTCAGCGACAGCAGGCTGAACTGCAGCTCAGGATATTTCTCGCTGAGCGGTTTAATCAACTGCATCGGGTTAAGACTGGCCAGCGGCACCATCCCGACCCGCAGCTGCCCCACCATCTGACCGCGGCAAATCGCCGCTTCCGCTTCCAGCCCGTCATGGGCCGCCAGCAGCGCCCGCGCCCATGCCAGAATACGCTCGCCCTCGGCCGTAAAGCCCTCGAAGCGCTGTCCTCGCTGAATCAGTACCAGATTCAGCTCCTCTTCCAGACTGCGAATACGCATGGATAAGGTGGGTTGCGTGATATGGCAAAGCGCCGCGGCCTGACCAAAATGACGGGTTTGATCGAGGGCGATCAGGTATTTGAGCTGTTTGATATCCATGGTTGACCCGGTGTAGAACGGTCCGCTAATGACGAACCTCACGACGATGCAGACCTCGTCCGTCGCGGAAAAAAAAGCATGTCAGGTAAATGTTACGTTCCGCATCGGCCAAATACAAGCCGCACAGGCAATGCGATGCAGTGCCATTCGGAAGTGGCAGCGGTTCGGCGATTGAGGAAACGAGTGCGAGCGTAAAACAGTGACCGTCCGACCGCCGGTGGGTACCGGCAGCCGGACGGGAGGGATTAACGTACTCCTGCGAGCGGCAGGATCTCTTTTGAACGCAGGGTCAGACGAATCGGCACCGATTTATACGACGGCGTGCCGCTTTCCTGATCAATATAGTCCAGCGGAACCAGCACGTTAGCTTCCGGATAGTAGGCGCCGACGGTGCCGGGAGCAATGCTGTAGGCCACCAGGGTTATATCCTCCAGCCGCAGGTCGCTGTCCGGCAAGGCGGTGGTGATATCCACCCGGTCGCCATGCTCCAGCCCCTGCTTCGCCATATCCTGCTCGTTCATAAACAGCACGTCACGGCGGCCGAAAATGCCGCGGTAGCGGTCATCCATAGCGTAAATAGTGGTGTTGTACTGATCGTGGCTGCGCAAGGTCACCAGCCGCATCACCTCGTCGCCTTCGACCTGCACATTTTCATGGACCCCGTGGAACACCGAGAACATCGCTTTACCGCTCGGGGTCGGCCAGATACGCTCCGTCGGCGGCAGCGGCATCCGGAAACCGCCCGGGTGGCGAATGCGCTGGTTGTAGTTGTCAAAACCGGGGATGGTGCGCTCGATCAGATCGCGGATACGGTCGTAGTCCGCCACCAGCGAAAGCCAGTCGATTTTAGTGGCGGGCAGCGCCGCCATCGCCATGCCGGCCACAATCGCCGGCTCCGAACGCAGCTGCGGCGAGGCCGGTTTCAGCTTGCCCGACGAAGCGTGGACCATCGACATCGAATCTTCCACGGTGATCGACTGGCGCCCGGTCTCCTGCTCATCCAGCTCGGTACGCCCCAGGCACGGCAGAATAAAGGTCTCTTTCGCCACCAGCAGATGCGAGCGGTTAAGTTTGGTGCCGACATGCACGCTGAGATCCAGCCCGCGCATCGCCGGGAAGGCCCGCGCATGATCGGGCATCGCCACCGCAAAGTTACCGCCGAGGCACAACAGCACCTTCGATTTACCCTCGATCATCGCCTGCAGCGCTTTCACCGCATCATGACCATGTTCCTGCGGCGGCACGAAACCAAATTCCGCCTGCAACTTCGCAAGGAAGCTGGCGCTCGGTTTCTCGGTGATGCCGACGGTGCGGTTGCCCTGAACGTTTGAGTGACCGCGCAACGGGCAGATCCCGGCGCCGGGTTTACCGATATTGCCGCGCATCAGCAGCAGGTCAGCGATCAGCCGGACGTTCGAGGTCCCTTTGTTATGCTGGGTGATCCCCATGCCGTAGGTGACGATCGTCGCTTTCGATGCCGCATAGGCTTGCGCCACCCGCTGCAGGTCCGCGCGGGTCAGGCCGGATTCACGCTCGATATCCTGCCACTGGGTGGCGAGTAAATCGTCGGCGAAGGCCTGAAAATTCTGGGTATGCTCGGCGATAAACTGTCGGTCGAGAACGTTACCCTGCGCCTCTTCCATCTCCAGCAGCGCCCTGGCAATACCCTTCAGCGCCGCCGCGTCGCCGCCCGCCTTGACCTGGAAATAGGTTGAGGCGATATCCGTGGAGCCGTAGGTCGCCATCTCGATAACGTTTTGCGGATCGGCAAAACGCTCCAGCGCACGTTCTTTCAACGGGTTAAAGACGATAATCGGCACCCCACGGCGCGACAGCTCATGCAGTGTGCCCATCATTCGCGGATGGTTGGTGCCGGGGTTATGGCCGATAGAAATCACCAGTTCGGTGGTGTCAAAGTCATCCAGCGAAACCGTGCCTTTGCCAATCCCGATCGACTGTGGTAGCCCGACGCTGGTCGATTCATGGCACATATTGGAGCAATCCGGGAAGTTGTTGGTGCCCAGCTCGCGAGCAAACAGCTGGAACAGATAAGCCGCTTCGTTGGAGGCACGACCGGAGGTATAGAATTCCACTTCGTCCGGCGCCATGGTGCTGACCACCTCGCCGATACGCGCGAAAGCCTGCTCCCACGAGGTCGGACGCAGCGTGTCGCTGTCCCGGTCGTAGACCAGCGGCGTGGTAATACGCCCGTATCCTTCCAGTTCAAAATCGCTTTTTGCCAGCAGCGAGCTGACGGTATTTGCCGCCAGAAACGCCGGGGTCACGCGCTTGCTGGTCGCTTCCCAGGTCACCGCTTTGGCACCGTTTTCACAAAACTGGAAGGTCGACTTGTGCTCTTTGTCCGGCCACGCGCAGCCGGGGCAGTCAAAACCATCCGGTTGGTTGGTGCGAAGCAGAGTTTGCGGCGCAACGAGGGCATCCATTTGGGTACGCACAGCAATGGCGGTCGCTTTCAGCGCGCCCCAGCCGCCGGCCGGACCGTCATAGGGATGCACGCCAGGCACTGCGCGTCTTTTCATGTTCATATCTGCTCCTGAATGCCCGTCGAACGGTGGGTCGACGTAAAAACGATACGTCCGCCGCGATAACCGCAGGCGGACGTTTTGTTAACGAAAGCATAACAATCAGGCGCAGAACTGTATAATCAATGTTATCTATCACACGTTAGATTTAACTTATTTAACAGTCATGCCCGGCAGTCGATCAGGTCAGGTTGTAGTAGCGGTCGGGGCGCAGCGGCTCCGGCAGCGGGTGCTGGCCGGTCATATCCAGCAGGTTGCGCTCAATGGTGTTGCACATGGCGTTGAGGGGTAAATCGTTCGCCGCGGTGCCAAACGGATCTTCCAGCTCTTCCGCCAGTGAATCCCAGGACAAAAAGGTGTACGAGATAAACACCGAGACAAACGGCGTCATGTAGTGCAAATCGCCGACCAGCGCAAACGGCAGCAGCGTGCAGAACAGGTAGACGGTGCGTTGCAAAATCAGGGTGTAGGCAAAAGGCACCGGCGTGGTCGCTAAACGTTCGCAGCCGCCCAGCACGTGCGCCAGCTCGTCCAGCTTATTGTCCATCAGGCCGTAGGTGATATCGCTGACCTTCCCCGCTTCGCGCAGCTGGCCTAGCTCATGCCCCACCAGCAGCAGGATCCGGTTAGTCGGCATCGAGCTGGCGATAATTTCCGCCGCCGCGTCGCGCGGCAGCAGGCGGTAAAGATCGGCGCTGGGATCGGTTTTTCGCAGCTGGTGCTTCAGGCTCCAGCTAAAGCCAATCAGGTAGCTGGCTATTTTTTTATGCGTTTCTGCGGCGGCCGGTAGAATATTTTTCAGCTGGCGCATCAGCGTGCGCTCGGCAATTAATACCGTTCCCCACAGGTTGCGCGCCTCGACGAAGCGGTTATAGCTGGCGCTGTTGCGAAAGCCGAGAAAGATCGCGATGGCGATACCCAGCAGGCTAAACGGCGCAACGGTTAAATGGATCCCCAGCTGTTCATACCACTGATAGCTAATAATCGCGATAATCGACATCAGCACGTTGAGCAGCAGGCGAAAGACGATTTTTGACAGCACCGAACCGTGCCAGTCAAACAGGCGAAGAAACCAGTGTTGTTCTGGTCGAATGATCATGAGCTAACTTCCTGAATGCCGATTCTGGCAATAGCGTAACGCTATTAACCGATTGGCTTATTGTATTGAACAGATCCCCGGCATACTGCAAGTGTACGCGCGTTAGTGAATAACCATAAACCAGCGATGGAATAATGGCGGATCAAGTATGGTCCCTTTTTCGCTTTCAGGCAATCTTCTGCCAGCAGCGCGTGGATCCAGCTATCATGCGGCATCGAGCGGCGTGGTGGCGACAAGCAGGAAATAGCGGTCGTTTTTTACTCGGCGTGGAAAATAACATCGTCGCGCGTTGCGGCTCCCGAGATAATACGCCCTGTGCGGGCGAAATATATGCTAACGAAATAAAGTTAGGCACCGGAAAAATAGCATCATCATGGCGCATATCGCGCCAGAAAATAATTAATACACTCTCATTTATACTCTAAATAATTCAAGTTGCAGGACGGCGGCAAGGGAGTGAATCCCGATGAGCTTACACCAGTAAGTGATTCGGGTGAGCGAACGTAGCCAACACACATGCAACTTGAAGTATGACGAGTATATATATGTTAATTAATGCTCGTTCATGCGGCGCATCGCACAATGATAAGCCCCATTACGCACCGAAGCCCGCAGCACTCTGGCCACCCCATGCACCGCCAGCCTCGCGGTATGTCGCTGCACAGGATGTTGTCGCAGCGACAGCATTTCCTGCGCCCAGGGCGGCAGCAGATCTACCCCGGCACGCATCAGCAGCTGCCCCACCGGCTGGCTCAGGCGGCTGGGTAATCGGGTGTTGAGCAACACATCGGCCACCTCCCGCGTGCGTTCATCGCAGCGCAGCGACGGGCGCATATCCTGCAGATACTCCGCCACCTGGCGCGGAGTCAGCGGAATATCCTGCGCGCCCAGACGACGGGCAATTTCCGCCGCTTCATGAAAATATTGCGTCTGCTGCGCTTCGCTGACCACGGTGCGCTTGTAGCGCAGGTGCGACGCCATAAAGCTGCTGCATTCCGCCACATGCACCCAAGTCAACAGCGACGGGTCACTGGCTTCATATGCGGTTCCGTCTTTGTCCCAGCCGCTGACCCGCAGGTGAATCCCGCGCACTTTGGCAATCAGGCGCTCGGCGTCGGGAGTGGTGCCAAAGGTGGTGGCAGAAATAAACTGGCTGGTGCGCCGCAGGCGACCAAAGATATCGTCACGAAAGTTGGAGTGATCCCAGACGCCGGCCAGCGCCAGCGGGTGCAGCATCTGTAACAGCAAGGCGCTGATGCCGCCGCACAGCATCGAAGTGAAATCGCCGTGTACCTGCCAGATGGCGGAGGACGGACCGAATAGCCCCGGTTCCCCTTTCGGCTGCTCAAAATCAATCTCTTTTAATGCCATACCGGTAAGACCCAGAACCTGGGCCTCGATCGCTTCTCGTATGCGGGTCATTGCTGTGCCTGATGCTGTCCGTGACGGCAAAAGATACCACTATCTGGCGCGAAACTGGCCCGAAATTTAACCCGAATGAAGATATTCCGCATAACGCAGTGGAGAAAGTGCCCGCGGCAAACGGGCACCGGAGGCTCAAGGATTTAGCTGGTAGTCGAGACTAATTTCGGCGTTGAGTACCTGCGATACCGGGCAGCCAGCTTTCGCTTTCTGAATAATGCCATCAAAGGCCGCCGCATCAATGCCCGGCAGGACTATCTGGCTCTGCAACGCCACCTGAGTAATGGCAAAACCGCCGCCGGATTTATCCAGGGTCACCACGGCAACCGTGTCAATCGACGTGGCCGTGTACCCCTCTTCGCTCAGCATCAGCGACAGCGCCATCGAGAAACAGGCGGCATGCGCCGCGCCAATCAACTCTTCGGGGTTGGTCCCCTTCACCCCTTCAAAACGGGTATTGAAACCGTAGGGCTGCTGGTGCAACGCGCCGCTTTCGGTCGATACCGTCCCCTTCCCACTTTTCAAATCCCCTTCCCAGTGCGCCTGACCTTTCTTATGGATTGCCATCGATTCGCTCCTGTTGAGATGTCGAATCCTGAGTATAGATGGCGTAGGCGATCCTGGGTCCCGATTCGGACAATTCTATCGAAAACAAAACGTTAATGCAGCGCACGCCGCGGGCTGTTTTTTAACAGCATAATGACAATGATTAACATTCGCGCAACAGATCACATTTTCATCATTGCGAGATAGCGAATTTTTTCGGCTCATCTACTATCAGTTCATTACACGATATATCGCAATAAAAGATATATCTCAATTGAGCATTGTCTTGATCAGCACAGGCGACCGCAGAGTCGCCACGTATCCGATACCTGAAGTGATGACTGAAAGAGAGAACCCTACAATGCAGCACATAAATGAGATCGTCGGCCAGCCCCCCTTCAACGTGACGCGGGCCAGCCATGTGGTTCTGAACGTACGGGACCTGGAGGCAAGTAAACATTTCTATTGCGAGCTGGTTGGCCTGATCGTCAGCGATGAAGATGCATCCACCGTCTGGTTACGTGGCCTGGAAGAGCGCGGTCACCACAGTCTGGTGTTGCGTAAAAGTACGCAACCGGGCTGTGCGCGTATCGGCATGCGGGTCCACAGCGATGAGGACATTCTGCGGGCGATGGCGTACTTCAACGACCAGGGCATTGATGCCCGACTGGTGGATGTTCCCTGGCAGGGATTAACCCTGCACGTCAATGACAGCATCGGCGTACCGCTGGAATTCTGCGCCAGCATGGAGCCGTGTGAGCGGATGTTCAAGCAGTACGATCGCTATCGCGGCGCCTGCGCCCAGCGGCTTGACCACTACCAGCTGCAGGCCAGCAACGTGCGTACCGCCTTCGACTTCTATCAGCGCCTGGGCTTTCGCACCAGCGAATACACCTGGTCCGAACTGGAAGGCGAAACGCAGCTGTGGGGCGTGTGGATGCAGCGCAAAGGCAACCCGCACGACATCGTCTTTACCAACGGCGTCGGCCCGCGTCTGCACCACTTTGCCTACACCATCCCGGACACCAACGACATGATCCGCGCCTGTGATGTGGCTGGCGCGCTCGGCTATGCCCCGCAGCTGGAGCGCGGCCCAGGACGCCATGGGATCAGCGGCGCGCTGTTCATCTATTTCCGCGATCCCGACGGGCACCGCATCGAGCTGTTCAACACCCATTACCAGCACATCGATCCGGAACCGGCGATCGGCTGGGATCTCGCCGATCCGAAACGGGCCGACCAGTGGGGTCTGCCGGCACAGAACAAGTGGTTTACCGAAGCCACCACCTTCGTCGGGGTCACACCGCAGCCGCCGCGTCTGCGGGTGGAGCCGCCGGATCTGGAACGCTTCCTGGCCATGGCCAACGACGCCTGATTTTGCACATCGTCACACGCTGTACCTCATCGCTCCCAGCGTCGCACGCGGCCTGAGAGCAAACTTAACAGCATCCAGGAGTACGATTGTGGCTACATTTTTTCAAAATGCTTACCTCAGAATTCTGGTGACCTACGCGCTCGGCGTGATGGCGGCAATGACCGTCAGCGAGGCGGTGACCGAGCTGGGCGCCATTGCCAGAGAGTTTCAGATTAACGGGCACGGTCAGGTGGGGCTGATCATGTCGCTCCCTTCCCTGATGGTCGCCCTCGGCGCGCTGCTGGCGGGCTACACCGTCGACCGCTTCGGCGACCGGGTGGTGCTGTTGATTGGCGCGCTGGCGATCGTCACCGGCGATCTGCTGGTGATTGCTTCTCCGACCTTCAAGCTACTGCTTATCTGTCGCGCGATTACCGGCGTCGGCTACGTTCTGGCGGCGGTGGCCGCGGTGACGCTGCTGATCCGTATCACCACCGGCAAACAGCGAACGATGGCGATGGCGTTGTGGTCGACCTTTGTCCCCGCCAGCTTTCTGCTGCCGTTCCTGACCGCCGGCCTGGCGGAGCATTTTGCCGACTGGCGGGCGGCGTTCCTGGCCCACTCGATCCTGACGCTACTGCTGGTGATGCTGGCGCAACTGTGCCTGCCGCGACGCAGTGCGGAAGAAAAGGTCATGTTCTCGCGAACCCGGGGTCTGCGCGATGTCCTGAAAAGCCCGCTGCCGTGGCTGCTGGGGATCTCCTTCGGTGCTGATGCATTTTTGCAGACCGGCGTGATCACCACCCTCGCACCGTGGCTGGCCAAAAACTATGGCGTGGATGTGCTGGCGGTCTCGCGCTGGAACGTGGTGGCGATGGTCTGTAACGGCATCGGCTGTCTGATGGTCGGCGCCCTGCTCAACCGCGGGGTCCGGGCGACGCTGATTGGGGCGATCGGGATCGTGCTTACGGGTCTTCCGGCGCTGATGATCTTCAGCCTGCAGTTGGGGCTGTGGCCTTCGCTGGTGGCGTCGTGGGTCTTTACCTTCGGCAGCGGTCTGCTGGTGGGCATGTGGGCGCTGGCACCGGTGGTGGCTCCTTCGCGGGACAGCATTGGCGCAACCAGCGGGCTTATCACGCAGTTGACGTTGATCGGCGTCTTTCTCGGCCCGCCGCTGTTCTTCAATGCGCTGCACAACCATACCGGCCACTCGCTTTCGCTACTGGTGATGGGAGGACTGGCGGTATGCCTGGTCGGTATCCCCGTGTGGTTACGCGATCCGAACCATAAATCGACCGTTGAACATCGCGCCACCGAGAGCGCAGGCATTAACAAATCATCCGTGAACTAACGATGGCAGGCCATCAGGCCTGCCGATAAAACACACTGAGGAAGTCATTATGTTGGATATCGTCATTATTGGTGCCGGTCCGGCAGGGCTGGCTGCAGCCCTGCGCTTACACCAGCAGGGATTTACCCCACGTTTATTTGAAGCCGTACCGGAAATTAAACCGCTGGGCGTCGGCGTGGATATCAAACCTTACGCGGTGAAAGAGTTAACAGAACTGGGGCTTTACGAGGAGTTTTGCGCAATCTCCGTCGAGGCTCAGGAGTCCATCTTCTACACCGGCTATGGCCAGCAGATTTTCGGCGAACAGTGCGGTCGCCATATGGGGTATGAGCATGACCAGCGGTTTGTGCACCGCGGTCATCTGCAGATGATGCTCTACCGTGCCGTGCAGGAACGTCTGGGCCCCGACGCCATTACTCTCGGCTGCCGCTGCGTGGATTTCACTCAGGATGAGCACGGCGTGACCGTGACCTTCGATAACAGCCAGAATCCCGCCGCACCGCAGCAGGTACGCGCCGACGTGGTGATTGGCGTCGACGGCATTCGTTCCGCGGTACGCAGCCAGCTGCTGCCGGCGTCTGAGCGCAGCCACTTTTCCGGCCTGACGCTGTATCGCGGCGTCACCGTGATGCCACCGATCAAAACCGGCGGCTCGATTTTGCACATCGGCGACCCGATTCGTCAGGGCACCCTGATCGTCTACCCCATTCAGGACAATGTCGATGGTCAGGGCAATCAACTAGTCAACTGGGTGATTGAACAGGCGGAAAAACCGCAAAGCGAAGAGGACTGGAACCAGCAGACCGGCGTGAAAGAGATCGAACATGTGTTCGACGACTGCCAGCTCGGTTTTCTCAACGTCAGCGAGATGATCCGCCAGGCCCGTGAATGCTACCTGTTCCCGCTGATCGATCATGACCCGCTCCCCCAGTGGTCGTTTGGCCGAATCACCCTGCTCGGCGACGCCGCCCATGCCATGTACCCACGCGGCGGCAACAGCGTGTGCCAGGCGTTCGTTGACGCCCGGGTGCTGGCGGAAAAACTGAGCGCCATCAGCGACCCGGTCGCCGCACTGCAGGCCTACGAAGAAGAGCGCCGCGACAAGGTGAACTGGCTGGTGCTGGCGTCCCGTGGCGAAGGCCCGGAGGTGGTGCGCCGGATTGTCGAGGAGCGCAGCGGCGGTAAGCCGTTTGACGATATCGAAACCATTTTCCCTCATGAAGAGGCGCTGGCGATTTTTAGCGAATATCACGCCAAAGCCGGGATGCGGATCCCTGGACAGAAAGAGAACGCGGCGCCCGGAAAATATCAGTCCGTTTTTGCTACAGAACAGAAATAACAACACCCCAACGTCATATCAAAAACAAAAGGAAAGTACAGATGACTAAAATTATCGATGCCAACATGCACTGGCTGCCAGGCGACCTGTTTTCTGACCAGAAACTGCTGAACGCGTTTCTCGACTGCGTGCCGAAACAGTACGGCGTGCACACCCGGGTTGAGCAGATTGAAGGTAAACCGTTGCGTCAGCTGATCATCGAACAGCCTAAAGGCTACGTGAACCTTAACTACGCCGAAGGCCAGTACACCCTTGAAAGCCAGCTGGCGGACATGGAAAAAGCGGGCATTGACCATGCGATCTTCCGTCTGCCGGTGTGGCAGGAGTGGTTGGATCTTGAGACCTGTAAAAAGGTCAACGACCGGATGGCCGAGTATGTGAAACGCAGCGGCGGCAAGATGTCGGCGCTGGCGGTAGTACCGCCGTGGGGTACCGAAGATTGTCTGCGTGAAGTGGATCGTTGCCTGAATGAACTGGGTTTCCGTGGGGCACAGATTGTCGCGCACTACGGGCAAATCTACCTTGACGATCCGGCGTTCCGCCCTTACCTGCGCTACCTGAACTCGCTGGAGGTGCCGGTGGTGGTTCACCATACGCCGCTGCCGGTGGACTACCACTCGGTGCTGCCGTACACCAACCAGCGTCGCCAGTTTGGTCGCTGTATCGACCAGGCCACCGCCGTCGGACGCGAGCTGTTCAGCGGTATGTTTGATGAGCTGCCGAACCTGCGCTTTATCCATTCCATGCTGGGTGGCGCGTTCTATGCCTTCGCCGATATGCTGGTGCCGCCGCAGCATCAGTTCAACGATGCGGTGGATCGTTTCCAGACCGGAACCGGCAATCTGCGCGCGCAGTTAAGCAACAATATCTTCTTTGATACTTCCGGCGCACCACAATGGGGTAAAGCCCAGCTGGAAGCCGCAGTGAAGGTGATCGGTGGCAAAAATATCATCTACGGTAGCTCCTACCCGATCCGTAAAGACTGGTTCTTCCAGGGGGTAGATACGATTCAGAGCCTGGATATCTCAGCGGAAGATAAAGCCAATATCCTCGGCGGAAATGCGGCGCGGATGTTCCATCTCGACTAATCGTTCACCATAGATCTGCTTCGCTACAGCAGAAGGTTCTGTCGACAACGGGCTGGCAGCAAGGGGGTTAGGCGCATCAAGAAAATTGGCGGGAACGCAGGTGCGCATCCAGGACTGACGGCCACGACGGCCGTCAGAGGGCTGGTCGAGACAGGGATGTCGAGTCCGGCCCGGTCCGCCAGATGAAGCCGGAGTGGAGCACACCGCGAAGCGGCAATTTTCAGCGCAATGCCGGGGGTCCTGGGGGGCGAGCGAAACGCCCCCCAGGCCGTTCACCCACAACGACATTGAGAAATGACGCAGAACTTATCGTGAACGGAATATCCCACAGACAATCCTGAATCCGCCATTTTCAACCAAACCACCAGTCCCTACACCACACCATAAAAAAAGGGTTCATAAACAACATGAACCCTTTTTCGTGCGCCACCCACAGAGCTTACACCACCAACATCAGCTCCGCTGCCAGCGAATATCTAAGGTCTCGCGCACCGCCGCCTCTGCCAGATGGCGTTCCAGAATGGTTTCCATCTCCGTAAGATCGTCGGTCTGCGACGCGGTCAGCGTAATCTGCAGCGCATTATCCAGCACATCCAGCCGCACATCGCCGATGCTCAGACGAAACTGCCCGCTGTTCTCATCGTTGACCACCGGCGTACGATGTTGAAAATGGCTGCACAGCCGGCGCATAAAGCGCGGCGCATTTGGCGTCGTGATATGGGCAATACTCGAATGCAGCCCTTCAGCGGGTACCGGGGTAGTCAGCAGATGCTCAATCCGCTCGGCGGCCAGATGAATCGCCTGCGCCAGGTTGTCAATCATCCCAGCGGGCAGCGGCTCATACTTAATCCGCAGGCTCAGCGCCCGCTTCAGATGATCCATCGCCTCGACCATCACCGGCGGTGACTCCCGGTTGGCCTGCGGCGCCACCCGCGACTTAAGCATATCCATCACCGACTGATTCGCCGTCAGCCAGGCCCGTCCTTCGTCGGTGATGCTGTAGCGTTTGCGACCGCCCTTTTCCAGATCGATCACCGCATAGTTACGGTCGTACAGCCAGGTCAGGGTCGGATAGATAACCCCGGGACTTGGTTTGTACAACCCGCCGAAGCGTTCTTTAATGTCATGAATGAGTTCATACCCATGGCTCGGCTGTTCAGACAGCATCGCCAGGAGCAGCACGCGTAGCTCACCGTAATCGAATACCCGCCCACGACGCCCGGTCTGCCCCGCATTCTGCGGGACAGCCGAGGTTTTGGTGTCGGCGGACTTTTTTCCGGAGCGTTGTGTTTGTTCCATCGTCGACTCCTGTTTTTCATCCATTGCAACATAACTAGACTTTAAATATATCGTAAAGCGATGAAGCCGGTCTGAATTTTATTCGCGTGAGGAATAAGAGTGATTTCTGCGGAGAAAACGTTGGTGAAATGGCGGTTAAAGTACGGCGATAAAATCACACTGCACGCGAATATTGCCGCTGAGTACCGCATCAATGGCGTAGCGGGCCGGGCGCGATGCCGGGTCGGGGAAATAACGCAGCCAGTGGGGGTTGACCCGCTCCCGCTCACTTTTATCCGCCATCCATAGCGTCAGACGGGCGATATTATCCAGCGAGCCTCCGGCATCCTCAATCACGGTTTTGAGATTAGCGAACATTAACGCGCACTGGGCATCGATATCATCCGGGACGACCCCGCTTAGCGGATCGCGGCCATATATCACGCCGGAAAACACCATATTGCCAATTCTACAGGCCGCCGGCACGGGGTTACTGTGGACAAAGCCCTGGCTATAAATACTGGTTCGGTCACTCATGCTTATGCTCCTGTCAGGATCTGCCGTTACGGCAGATCCTGTTGACAATTAATAATCGTTATCCGGCATCATCGCGCCAAATTTATACACCAGGCGCAGACGTTCGGCATGATAATCACCGGTAACCGGCGACGGTGAGTCAATATAATCAAATTCAAATTCGGCATGTAACCGTGGCGTCAGGTTATAGCCTAAGATCATAAACCCGGCATTAATATCTTTGGCGGCAATCGGATAATAAATACCGCTGGAGTCTTTTAAATCCAGCCGCGTATAGCCGATAACCGCCAGCGCGTTTTGATTATGATAAACATAGCGCACTGCCAGCGCGTCGCCTGGCTGATTACTGGTAATCATCGACGCCAGCGGCTGTCCGGCCTCAATGGGGGTCGTGTCATAAATACCGAAGTTATATGGCGCAAAATAGGCGCCATTTAAAAAGGCGTCATCTTTGCTCGGCACATGGGTGGCAATTACCGAGAAACTGTGTTGCCGCGAACGAATACCGATGCGCGCGGAATAGAGATCGGTATCGATATTTTTATACGGCCAGGATTGATCGGAAGTATCCCATTCATGCAGATATTGCGCGCCAAAAAATGGCGTCCAGTCACCGATACTTAACCCCCGAACCGGCAGTTCAGTCCCGGCAAAAGCCATCTGCGCCCGCTTATCGAAATGGTAATACCAGGCTTCGGCCTGAGCATCGTACAGATGACCATAGCGCAGCCCGAAGGTGGTGAAACCATCGCTGTCCACCGACGGAATAGAGGTATCGTCTACTTCAGGTGCGCCGGTATCGCCTTTGCCAAAGGTATCGGAACTAAAGGGCTTGAAGCGATATATCCGGTAGCCGTACAGCTTCAGCTGCTGCTTATCCAGCAGGCTGTAGTCGCCGCCAAAACCTTCATACAACGCAGGGATCATCGTCCGGCCTTCACCGCCGTTGGCAAAAGGCGTATCCAGCGTGATGCGCCCGCCCTGCAGGTTAAAACCATATCCGCGGTAGCGCAGATAGGCTTTACCCAGCACATTGATATTATCCGCCGGCAGATAGCCTTCGGTTTTTTCACTATTATCGGGATTCAGCCCCAGGTTCCATGAACCATATTCCGCGACGCCAAAGCTAAAACCATAAAATTCGGGGCTGACATATTGAATATCGCCGCCGAAGGCGTGGGTTTGTTTATCGGCGACGGTGCCACTGTACTCCTTAAAAAATTGCATTGTCTTGACTTCTCCATAGATATTACCTTGCGCCAGCCAGTCGTTAAATGAATCAGAATCATTGCCAATGGGGGCTGTATTGGCGTAAGCGCTACTGCATAATAACGCCAACGGAAATAATGCCCGCGTCGGGACTCTGAATGAACCGTTTAATTCCATTGCCAGATAACCTCATTGCAGGGGACAGAGATGTTTTTTATTTACCGCTTATTACCGCTTAGTGAGTGGCGCGTCAGTGCGCCCACCCGCGCCGTGAATAATAGTCACGGCGACAGGTGATATTGACAGAAATGAACTGCACAGCTTACGGCTGAATCTGTTTCAATAACGCTTTACCATAATCGTTGCCATTAGGAATACGCGTAATCGTATGAATATGAAAACGCGCCGGCTGTTCGTTAGTCAGCCACATCCCGCTATGGTGGTCGAACTCCAGCATCACCACCGGGCTTTGAATGCGGTAATAAAAGACATCGTCATCGCCGCAGCCGCCGATCCAGCACCACCAGGTGTCTGCCAGGTGCTGCTCGATTAACGCCAGCCGGTGCTGTCGCGGGGCATCGGGTAGAAAATCCAGAAAACAGGCCACCGTCGCCATTAGCTGCGCCCGCTGTGACGGCGTAAATTCCGCCACACAAATGCCTTCATAGGGAATAATGCGGTTATCCTGGAATGCGCCGCCGAGATGACGCTGGTCGGCAAAATTGAAGCGTTCGACCGGCATCGCCGGGTCTTCCATGTGCTGGAAAATCGTCGCCCGTGTCTGCTGGTCTGGCGTCAGCGCCTGCATTAATTCCAGGCCGCAGCGCTCCTCTTCGGTAAACAACGCCCCGTCGCTGTCATCGCCGCGGTCGATAACGTTCGGCTCCACGCCCATAAAGGTCGGGGCGATGGTCAGCTGGCGACCGACGATAAAGCAGCAAAAGGCGACGTGGTGGCCGTAAATATTCCAGCCCCAGGGCCTGTCGACGGAAGGCTCGCCAAACAGCATGAAGTGAAAGCTCCAGCGATTCATGATGTTGTTAAGGTCATACAGCTCGCCGAGAAAATGGTTGGCGTCCATCAGCCGGGTGACTTTATTAAACCCGCTGTCGCTGGTACAGGTCCGCAGCAGGCCGAGAAACGCCTCGCGCGTCGCCGGGCCGGTAGCTTCGAGGCGCACGCCATAGTCATTGAACGGGATTTCCGGGTTATACCAGGCCCGCCACTGCGGGGCGTCAATGGGCTGACAGACGCGTTGTCGGGCGTTGGCGTCCAGCGTCTCCAGCAGCACCGTGGCAGCGGCAACCGCCTCATCAACGACAAAACCTTCATCCGCTAACGGGAACAGTCCGCGGCGAACCGCCCCGTCAGTGGTGATCCCGCGAAACGTCTCATCCAGTTTCGCCTGCCACTGGGCCTGCAGATCGCGGGCTTTCTCCGTCGCCAGCATCCTCGCACCGTAGGTGGCGACGTCAACATTGCGGGCAGCCAGAATTCGTGGCGCGTCGGCGGGCAGCAGATAGTCGCGAAATAGGTGTCGGCTCATCTTGCCTCTCCTGTCGCGGCGTCAGCGTCTTCGTCGGCGATTACGCGATGGGTCATCGACCCCAGGCCATCGATAGTCAGCTGCATCACATCTCCCGGCTGCAGGAAGCAGTCGCGCGGCGCGCCAATACCTGAAGGCGTTCCGGTGGCAAACACGTCGCCCGGCTCCAGCGTCATCACCGAGGAAAGATATTCAATTTGTTGATAGATGTCGTAAATCATATCGCCGGTGGCCGCCTGCTGGCGGTATTCACCGTTTACCGTCAGCGTCATATTTAGCGCCATCGGGTCGGCGATTTCATCGGCGGTGGTCAGCCACGGGCCCAGCGGCCCGTGGGTATCGAAGGATTTCCCCAGCGTGAAGGTCGGCGATTTTTTCAGCCAGTCGCGGGCGGAGAGATCGTTGACGATCAGGTAGCCGGCAATCACCCCCGGCGCTTCACTGGCGCGGACGTGGCGACAACGGCGACCGATAACCACCCCGAGCTCGATTTCATAATCCATCTGCTCGCTCAGACGCGGCTTCACCACCGGGTCGAACGGGCCGTTGATGCAGGACACCTGTTTGTTAAACCACAGCTGCGACGACGGGATCGTGATGCCCGCCAGCCGCGCCTCCTCGGCATGCTTGCGGTAGTTCATGCCGATGCCGAGAAATTTTTGCGGATCGATAATCGGCGCCTCAAGGTGGACATCCTCCAGCGCCACCGCCGGGCCGGTCGCCTGTTCGAGCCGTGCACGGAGCGCCGGCAGGTCGTTGAGCAACAGGCGCATCGAATGTTCGATGCCGGCAATTTCGGACAGATCGATAACCGTGGAACCGACAACTTTTCCGAGACGCGTTCGTCCCTGGTGGGTATAGCGCACGAGCTTCATATCACTCCTTTTTATGCCGCGAAGGGCGTCATTTGTGACAGCACAATCTGCCAGCCCTGCGGGGTACGACGCAGCACCAGCGTGGAATAACCGTGGCGAACCTGTTCGGTGCCATTGCTCAGCAAACGCACAATATTGCAGGTTTCGCCGCTGATAATGGCAATATCGCCCAGCAGCCTGATCTCCGGCGTTGGCCGCTCAATAGCGACAAAACCACCCATTTTGACTACATGTTCGAGGAACGCGTTTTTACTGTGCGCCATGCCGGTGCTGTGAATATGCAGCAGATCGTCAGCCAGCAGCGGCGCGAGGCGCCGGCGGTCTCCGGCAACCAACGCCTGCTGGCGTTCGTTCTCCAGCGCCAGTAGTGCCTGGATATCGGCGTTCATAGCAGCCCCTCGTAGGACCCGCCGTCGAGCTGCAGGTTTTGCCCGGAAATGTAGGAAGCCTGATGGCTACAGAGAAAAGCGCAGGCGGCGGCAAACTCGTCCGGGCGGCCGAAACGACCGGCGGCGATGGTGACTTCATTGCGGCGGCGCGCCTCTTCCAGGCTTATGCCCTCTTTCGCCATCAATCGCTCCAGCATAAATGCCTGGCGCGGCGTATCGATGCGCTCCGGCAGCAGGTTATTGATGGTCACGTTATCGGCGACCACCTCGCGGCTAATGGCTTTACAGATCGCCGTCAGCGCGGTGCGGGCCGAGGTGGAAAGCCCCATCATGTAGTGCGGCGCCTTGACCATCGCCGAAGTGATATTGACGATCCGCCCGAAGCGCCGCTGCTGCATGCCCGGCAGCCAGGCCCGAATCAGCTGCACCGCCGGAATGAAATTGGCCGCCATCGCCGACAGCAGCGCCTCTTCATGCCAGTCGGCGAGCGCCCCGGGCTGCGGACCGGCGTTGTTGGTGACCAGAATGTCGATCTGCGGGTACGCCGCGAGGATCGCCGCCCTGCCTTCCTGCTGTGTCAGGTCGGCCACCATAGTCGCCACCGCAATGTGCGGAAAACGCGCGCTCAGCGCCGCCGCGGCCGGTGCCAGCTTCTCTTCATGACGCCCGTTGAGGACGACATTTACCCCTTCAGCCGCCAGCGCCGTCGCGCAGGCCAGGCCCAGCCCCTGCGATGATGCACAGACGAACGCCTGCTTGCCGGCAATCCCCAGATCCATTCTCCGCTCCTGAATGTTAATCATTGGTAAAATAATGTACATATATTGATATATCTCAAATTGCGATATGTCTAGATTTGCTCAGAGGATTAGAATGAAAGTCGGAGATGGCTCACGAAAGAGAACCGTACACAAAATATCCGTGGCGCCAGATTGCGGACATGAACAGACCTGCAGACCGCGCGATGCGGGGTCTGCAGGGTATCTTCAGGATCGGGCGGCGGGAGACAGTATCGTTAACTGATTTGCGCCAGCTGCTGCTGGATTTCGTCGAGGAACAGCGGCAGCGCGCTGGGCTGGTAATCCCGGGAGAGATAAATGCCGTAGACACTCAGCGCTTTCGGGGTCCAGGCGGGCAGTACCGGCTTGAGCGCCCCGCTGTTCAGAGCGCGCTGCGCCTCCAGCACCGGCAGCATCGCAATGCCGCAGCCAGCTACCGCCGCATCGAGCAGCAATGAGGAGATCCCGGCGCTAAGGTTGCCGAAGACCGCCACCGACACCGCTTCCCCCTCGGGATCGGTAAATTGCCACTGCGGGGCGGCAAAATGGCTGTAATGCAAGCAGTTATGCTGGCTCAGGTCGTCGGGGGTCTGCGGCTGGCCGTGCAGCTGCAGCCAGCGCGGCGAGGCGCAGAGCACCGACCGGCAGACCCCCAGCCGGCGGGCGATGGCGCCAGGCTCCGGGTTATCGGTGATGCGGATTGCCACGTCGAT
This sequence comes from Klebsiella sp. 18074, assembly GCF_902705905.1. Taxonomy (NCBI): domain Bacteria; kingdom Pseudomonadati; phylum Pseudomonadota; class Gammaproteobacteria; order Enterobacterales; family Enterobacteriaceae; genus Klebsiella; species Klebsiella sp. 18074. Next base: position 53,368 of record NZ_CACSIS010000034.1, read on the forward strand.
GCGTTCGCCGATCAGGCTGACCGGATGGTTGTTGATATCCAGCTCAAGACGCAGCTGCGGATAGCGGGCGAGAAAATCCGGCAGCAGCGGAGAAATAAGCTGCATCGCCGTAAAGTGGGCGCAGGCCACCCGCAGCGTACCGCTGGGCACCGCCCGTTCGGTTTGACCGGCAATTTCATCCGAAAGCTGGGTCAGGCTGCGGGTTTTTTGCAGCACTTTCTCACCGGCGGCGGTGAGCGTTAGCCGGCGCGTGGAGCGGTGGATCAGGCGGCTGCCGGCCCAGTGCTCCATCTGCTCAAGATAGCGGCTGACCATCGGCCGCGACATGCCCAGCGCCCGCGCGGCGGCGCTGAGGCTGCCCAGCTCGCAAATGCGGATATACACCCTGGCGGCGATAATTCTATCCATACGTCATTTCCATCTGCACGTTTTATGAAACTCAGCATCTCTTTTTTCAGGAATTTTCGCAAATCAGGAAATACGTAAAATAGCGTTATTCACCCGACATTGAGAAAACAATCATGAAACTTTCGACCCTTGCCATCGCCACCGCCCTGTTCAGCAGCGCCGCCTTCGCCGCACCGCTGCAGCTGCAAACCTACAACCCGCAGGATAAAGGGATTTTCGCCGTCAACTCAACGCTGGCCTCCGGCCCTCACGAAGCGGTGCTGTTTGACGCCCAGTTCAGCGTCAAGGACGGCGAGAAGCTGGTTGAAATGATCCGTAAAAGCGGCAAGAAGCTGAGCCGGATTGTGATCACCTCCGGCGATCCGGATTTCTACTTCGGCCTTGAGCCGCTGGTTAAAGCCTTCCCGCAGGCGAAAATTGTCGCGACGCAGGAAGTGGTCAATCACATTAACGCCACCAAAGCCGCGAAGCTGGCCTGGTGGGGACCGCAGATGAAAGACGGCGCCCCGCAGCAGGTCTATGCTCCGCAGGTGATTGAAGCCCACACCTTTACCATCGACGGCGAGAAGGTCGAAATCCGCGAGCCGGATAGCTACGCCGCCTATGTGTGGATCCCGGGTAATAAGGCCATTCTCGGCGGTACCGGCATCGCCTGGGACATGCACGTCTGGACCGCCGATACCCAGACCGCTGAAAGCCGCCTGCAGTGGCTTAAAACCCTCGACCATATGACCGCGCTGCATCCGCAGCAGGTGATTCCGGGACACTATCTTGGCACGCCGCCGGCAGGCGACCGCGCAATCGTCTTCACCCGCGACTACCTGCAGCAGTTTGAGCAGGCGCTGCAGAAGCATAAGGATTCCGCCGGCGTGATCAAAGAGATGAAGCAGCGCTGGCCGAAGCTGGCGGAAGAGAGCTCGCTGGAGCTGAGCGCGAAGGTCAACACCGGCGAGATGAAGTGGTAACAACACCAACCTGCAGCAGATCGGGACCTGACCGCGGCCAGGCCCGAGGCTAATGCGTCGGCTGCAGCGCGAGGTTACTCAATTTTCACGTTGCGGGCGTTAATCACCTTAATGCCGCGATCGTCGTCGTGAAAATGCCCTGCCGTGGGTTCCGTATTCCAGGTCTCCAGCAGCCGTTCTTCCGGCGCCAGGGCATAGCTGAAGTTTCTGATGTTCACATTGTCGATCGGCGCTCCCGGTAGCCCGACAATGAAGGCGGCGCTGGAGAGCACGTTGGTCGCCAGCACATTCTCAATATCGACATTACGGATATGCGGCGTCATGGCGGTCAGCGGCTGCGGCTGTTCGGAAAGCGTCACGTCGCGTTCATGCGCCAGTACGCCCGGGGCAAAATATTGCCCGATCACAATCGGGCACCAGCAGCCATCCATTGTCAGATCGCGCAATGTTATGTTTTTAATGGTGCCGCCCCGGCCGCGCCGGGATTTCAGGCGAATCGCCCGCTGGGTGCCCACGAAAACGCAATCGCTCACCGATACGTTTTCAATTCCCCCCGCCGTTTCCGAACCAATGGCGATACCGCCGTGGCTGGCGAGGATCCGACAGCGACGTGCCGTAACGTTGCGGGTGGGACGGTTGATGCGCAGGCCGTCCGCTCCCGAGCCGGATTTTAAGGTAATCGCGTCGTCACCCACATCAAACAGACAGTCCTCGATAGTAATATTCTCTGAGGAATCCAGATCGATAGCATCGGTATTGATGGCATCGGCCGGGTTGATAATTTTCACGCCGCAGATGATGATGTCACGGGAATAGACGGTATGCAGGGTCCAGAATGGCGAGTTTTGCAGGGTAATGCCCTGCAGGCGAATCGCGGAACAGTTCCAGAACTGAACCAGCGGCGGGCGCAGGAATTGCGTCTGCGGGCGCCCGCCGCCGCCGGGGCGTGAACGATAATCAGGATTCAGCGCCGCCAGCGGCAGTTCCCAGATCTCCCGCGGCGCCTGACGGTCTTCCTCTTCTATCTGGCGGAAGGTGTCCCACCACCACTGGCCAGCCCCATCAATCACGCCCGCTCCGCGCAGGGTAATGTTGCAGGCATTCGCAGCGTAGAGGAGTGGATGCAGCGCATAGCATTCAACTCCCTCCCAGCGCGTCCAGATCGGCGGGTAGAGCTGCGGGTCGGCAATAAAACGGATTGTCGCCCCCTCCTCCAGAGTGAGGGTCATATGACTGGACAGGGTCAATGGCCCCGTCAGCCAGGTGCCGGGCGGGAAACAAATCTCTGCGCCATGTTCGGCGGTTGCCGTACGGGCAGCTTCGTCAATCAGGGTCTGTAGATCGCTATTTTCGCTGACAGTATAGATAGTCATTTTTTGGCATCCCAAATTTCATCATAAGCGTAGCCGGTGAGATCCTCGACGATGGCCCGGGTCTGCGGATCAACATCCTCTTTGGCTCCCCCCTGCTGCAGACGATCCATCTCAGCCTTAACAACCTTGTGGGTCTGCGGATTCAGATTAAATGTGCGAATCAGATACAGGGAGTAGATCAGGCAAATAAGCGGAATAAAAATAAAAGCGGTCATGATGGCCATTTGTGCCGCTGGAGTTTGCACCGTCAGAGACTTATCAAATCCGCCAACAGCGAGGATCCAACCAATAATCGCGGAGCCGATCGCACCGGTTAATTTACGAGTAAAAGTCTGGCACGCAGCAAACGTTCCAGCGCGCAGTTTGGTAGAAACCAGGGTATCGACATCCGGTACCAGCGGAATCACGTTCCACACCGTATATTCCATCGTCTGCCGCCCGATTTGGAATAATCCTGACAAGATTAAAATAGTAATGAATGCGCTTCCATCAGAGAGCGAAATATGCAAGACATATAACCCCAGATAATAGATAAGAACGGCAATCATTAGTGCAAAGGCCACTGACCAGAGCCATTTCGGCCCTAATTTAAACATAAAATAGGTGGCGATCGGCACCACCATCAAACCAATAATAGAGAGCGACGAGGCAGCCTGCGCCATTCCCTGTGACAGACCGAGGATAAATACGACATAAAAGAAAAAGGCGGTGTTGAAACAGTCCTTCGCGAAATACGAGACAAAATAGATAACGCAGGTTCGACGGCAAGCTTTGGTTCTCATCACGTGAAGATATTCATTGCTCGCGTAAATAATGTTTTTTGCTCGTGGCTCCTTAGCGCCTTTCTCGAACGCTGCGACATATCCCGGTGAAAACTCCCAGGTAGTCAGCCAGGTAATGACGGTCCCGGCAAACAGGACAATACCAAACACAATCCCGGAAATGGTATAAGCCTGGGCGCTATCGCTGCCCAGCATTGCCAGCAGCAGCGCAGGCAAGCCGGTAACGGCAAAGGTGCCAAAGGCGGAGACAAACATCCGCACCGAGCTCAGTTTCACCCGCTCATGCGCCTTCTCGGTCATTTCCGTAGCGAGCGTTTCATACGCAATATTATTAAACGACTGGGCGGTATCAAGCAGGAACAACACCACGAAATACCATAGATAAGAACCGACATGGACCGTAAACAGCAGCGGAAAACAGATTAAGGTGAGCGTCGCGCCGATTAAAAATAAACTATGTCGGCGCCCCAGTCTGCGCCCAAGCGCCGTGCGAAAGAGCTGGTCGGAAACGCCACCAATCACCCCGCAAACGATCATATCGAGTATTTTAAGCGAGAATAACATGGTCCCCACCACCCCGGCATTTAACCCCGCCCAGGTGCTGAGAAATATCATCAGGTAAGAGCCGACCAGCGTTCCCCACGCCGACCCGTTGAGATCGTTCATGGCATAGCCTAAGGAGCGCAGCAGCGTAATCGGTCTTTTTCTGTATACGCGTAACTCCTCATAATTTATATTTTTCAAGGTGTTGTCCTTTTTATTATACTCCCCATTAAATAACGCCCGACGAGGGTGCCTGATACCACGCTAATCAAGGTAATATTTATACGCTTGATCACAATTACGTAATTTCACTAAGTGGTTGTGAAAATTAATAACTGTGCGGAAGATAACAAAAAATAGTGATGACAAAATTGTGCTGGATTTATTCATCGACAGCGAAAAATTCGCCGCTATCTATCGCGCAATAATGCGCGGTGCCGCCATACCATTTTTCTGCAGAAGGTTGCCATTGGCGTAAAAATAGACCACCATAGAGTGCGCGGTTCGGTTAACGGGCCGCCGTTAGGGTTATATTTCGTCCGGTTTCGCCGGGCTTGTCCTTGAAACAGAAGTGGATTAAGGAGTAAGAATGAAATCGAACCATCAGGCACGTCATCTTCTCGGTCTGAACTATAAGCTGTCCCAGCAGAAAAAAGTGGTGCTGGACGGCGATGTGGAAACCACCATCAACCACGCCCACGCCACCGGCCGCAAACGCCGCGCGGGCTAATTTCTCGACTGAGTGATGATAAAAACACCGTCCTTTTGCCAGGATGGTGTTTTTTTAACGCTATCCCCCCTCTTTAACAGCAACTGCTCTATACTCTGCCCGCAGCATTCCCTGCCAGCCCGCTCGTCTATCGCCGCGCCGGGCCTGAAGCGATTATCAAGGAGTTAGTGCGATGCAATTCACCCATAAAAAAAACCGTTCCCTGTACATCCCCTACGCGGGCCCCGTCCTGCTCGAGTTCCCGCTTCTCAATAAAGGTAGCGCCTTCAGCATCGAAGAGCGCAGCAGCTTCAACCTGCTGGGCCTGCTGCCGGAAGTGGTTGAAACTATCGAAGAGCAGGCTGAGCGCGCGTGGATCCAGTATCAGGGGTTCAAAAGCGAGATCGATAAGCACATTTACCTGCGCAATATCCAGGACACCAACGAAACGCTCTTTTATCGCCTGATTGGCAACCATCTGGAAGAGATGATGCCGGTCATCTATACCCCGACGGTCGGCGCCGCCTGCGAACGCTTCTCCGAAATCTATCGCCGCGCCCGGGGCGTATTTATCTCCTACCAGAACCGACATAACCTCGACGATATCCTGCAAAACGTGCCTAATCACAACGTTAAGGTGATCGTGGTTACCGACGGTGAGCGAATCCTCGGTCTTGGCGATCAGGGCATCGGCGGAATGGGCATCCCTATCGGGAAGCTGTCGCTGTACACCACCTGCGGCGGGATCAGCCCAGCCTACACGCTGCCCGTTGTGCTGGACGTCGGAACCAACAACCAGCAGCTGCTCGACGATCCGCTGTATATGGGCTGGCGCCACCCGCGTATCACCGATGACGAGTACTATCAGTTCGTTGATGACGTTATCCAGGCCATTAAGCACCGCTGGCCGGACGTGCTGCTGCAGTTTGAAGACTTTGCGCAGAAGAACGCCATGCCGCTGCTTAACCGCTACCGGAATGAAATCTGCTCGTTCAACGATGATATCCAGGGCACCGCTTCGGTCACCGTGGGTACGCTGATCGCCGCCAGCCGCGGCGCCGGCAGCCAGCTGAGCGAACAGAAAATTGTCTTCCTCGGCGCCGGTTCCGCCGGCTGCGGTATCGCCGAGCAGATCGTCGCCCAGATCCAGCGTGAGGGCCTGAGCGAGGAAGCCGCGCGCCAGCGCGTCTTTATGGTCGATCGCTTCGGCCTGCTCACCGACGCGATGCCGAACCTGCTGCCGTTCCAGAGCAAGCTGGTGCAGAAGCGGGAAAATCTGCAGCAGTGGGATACCACCAGCGACGTCCTCTCTCTGCTGGACGTGGTGCGCAACGTCAAGCCCGATATTCTGATCGGCGTTTCCGGCCAGCCGGGACTGTTCACCGAAGAGATTATTCGCGAGATGCATAAGCACTGCCCACGGCCGATCGTCATGCCGCTGTCGAACCCCACTTCCCGGGTAGAGGCGACGCCGCAGAACATTCTTAGCTGGACCGACGGCGAAGCGTTGGTTGCCACCGGCAGCCCGTTTGCGCCGGTGACGCTGAAAGGCAAGCAGTACGTGATTGCCCAGTGCAATAACTCCTACATCTTCCCGGGCATTGGTCTCGGGGTGATCGCCTCCGGCGCTTCGCGGGTCACCGAGGATATGCTGATGGCCGCCAGCGAAACGTTGGCGAAGCACTCCCCGTTGGTGAACAACGGCGAAGGCCCGGTGCTGCCGGAGCTGAAGGATATTCAGACCGTGTCGCGCGCCATCGCCTTTGCGGTAGGTAAAGTGGCGCAGGAACAGGGCGTAGCGGTGAAAACCTCCGCCGAGGCGCTGCTGCAGGCGATAAGCGATAACTTCTGGCAGCCGGAGTATCGCAACTACCGCCGGACGTCGATTTAATTGCTATTCGCCTGAACAAGCTATCCGGATAAGCATCTGGATAACGGCGAACGCGGCGGGCCTCAACGGGGCCCGCTTTTTTGTGCACAGAAAACCCCCAGCTAGGCTGGGGGTTCAGTAAAGCTTTCAGCTTTGAGCCAGTTATAAAAACCCCTTTTGATTTGTTAAAACAGTTTGCGGTCTGGCAACTGCAAATGTTCAACAAGAAATCAAAAGGGGGTCCCAATGAGGGACGAAAAGAGCTTAGCGCACACCCGATGGAACT
>NZ_CACSIS010000035.1:0-58283 GCF_902705905.1 Klebsiella sp. 18074
TTTGCCTGGCGGCAATAGCGCGGTGGTCCCACCTGACCCCATGCCGAACTCAGAAGTGAAACGCCGTAGCGCCGATGGTAGTGTGGGGTCTCCCCATGTGAGAGTAGGGAACTGCCAGGCATCAAATAAAGCAAAAGGCTCAGTCGAAAGACTGGGCCTTTTGCTTTATCTGTTGTTTGTCGGTAAGCGCTCTCCTGAGGAGGACAAATTCGTCGGGAACGAATTTGCACAGCACGCAGTGCTGCCCGGAGGGTGGCGGGCAGGAGGCCCGCCATACAACTGTCAGGCATCAAACAAACAAAGAAACCTCATGCGCAGGCATGGGGTTTTTTGTTGTCTGCGGTTCATGAAAAGCGGCCGGACGCCGCCCGGATCGGGCGCTGCGCGCCGCGATCCCTGCCCCTTCAGGCGCTAAAGCTTGCTGCCATCACCCGCGTTGTTCTTCTAACCAGCTCACAATAAATGCCGCGATCTGCGCAATATCATTTAAGTCCAGCTGGGGCAAAGAAGTCATCACCGGCGCATCGCTGGCCACCGCAATAACGTACTTATCGAGAACAAGATCCTCAACACGATGGCCGCCGTTTTGCCGAAAAAGCACGATCTTCGCCACTGGTTCATGCTTGAAACCCTCTACCAGCACAATGTCCAGCTTTGCGGCATCCATCCGGCTAACCAGCCACGGCAGGTCTACTTCTTCTTGATCCGGGGTTTCAGTCATCAGCGCCCAGCGCTGCGTACTGGCGACAATAGTCTGCGCGGCGCCTGCTTTGCGCAGTTCATAGCTGTCTTTCCCTGGCTTATCGACATCCATATTATGATGGGTATGCTTTATCAAACCAGGGCGCAGCCCCTCGGCGCACAATGCCGGGATCAGCTGCTTTAATAACGTTGTTTTACCGGTTCCGCTCCAGGCTGAAATGGCTAAAACAGGGATCATAACGGCTCCTGCATATCGTGAATATTCTGTAAGTCAGTAAGTGTATTCACATTAATAAACGCAGACTTTGCGTCGCTAAAATCGACGCGATGTCCGCCTGCCTGGCGCATAAAGACCATCACCCGCCGTTCACCGGCCGCCAGATAGGCCTCCAGTTGGGGTATCAGCCGACGATGTATCAGGGCAATAGCGGGATGATCCCGCTCCCCGTCGTGCACCCAAACCACCGAGGATGCTTGTTTCTGCTGCATCAAACGCGCAACCAGAAACGGCGGAATAAACGGTGTGTCGCAGGGGCAAAACACAAACCAGGGGCACTCTATCTGCTGCATCACCGACAGCATACCGGCCAGCGGTCCGGGAAAATCGCTAAGGCTATCGGTATAGATTGGGTAACCCGTCGCTTGCCAGCTTTGCAGATTACGGTTGGCGCTGATCGCCAGATTGGTCACCTGCGGTTCCAGTGCATCCGTAACGTAACGCCATAGCGGCTGCCCGTTTAGCGGCTGCAGTCCTTTATCCACTCCACCCATCCGCGTGGCTTTTCCGCCGGCCAGCACGACGCCGGTTATTGCCTCGCCTTGCATAGAAATATCGCCTCTTTCATTGTGGGATTGACCCTGTTAACTTGTCCCTATCAAGAGTAAGGAGCATGACCATGAAATGTAAACGTCTGAATGAAGTTATTGAACTCCTCCAGCCAGCATGGCAAAAAGAGCCGGAACTGAATCTGATTCAATTCTTGCAGAAACTGGCGAAAGAGGCTGGCTATAAGGGGGAACTTGCCGATCTTTCTGACGATATTCTTATTTACCATCTGAAGATGCGTGACTCGACAAAAGAAGCCGTTATTCCAGGGATTAAGAAAGATTACGAAGAAGATTTCAAAACGGCGCTGCTGCGCGCTCGCGGCGTGATTAAAGAGTAAAAGGTTGTAAGTGCGACCACAGAATGAGTTATGAGATGATATCCTGAACTATTCGTACGATTATCGGATGTCAGGATGCACGATAAGGCTTTCAATTTTCAGACGCTTCACCCGGATACCATCATTGATGGCCTGTTTGATCTGGGGATGCGGGTAGACTCAGGTCTCACCCCGCTAAATAGCTATGAAAACCGCGTTTACCAGTTTCAGGACGAAGATCGTCGCCGCTATGTGGTGAAGTTCTATCGTCCTGAGCGTTGGTCTGCCGAACAGATCCTCGAAGAACACCAGTTTACCTTCCAGCTGGAGCAGGATGAGGTGCCCGTCGCCGCGCCGCTGCTCTTCAACGATCGCTCGCTTCATCAACACCAGGGCTTCTTCTTTGCCGTTTTCCCAAGCCTGGGCGGGCGTCAGTTTGAAGCGGATAACCTTGATCAGATGGAATGGGTAGGGCGTTTTCTTGGCCGCTTGCATCAAACCGGGCGCAAGCAGCTCTTTGTTGCCCGACCAGAGATCGGTATTAAGGAATATTTACTCGAACCGCGCGCGGTCTTTGAGCACTCCAATCTGATACCGGCCGGCCTGAAGAGGCGTTTTCTCGCTGCGGCGGATAAGCTGATCGAGGCGGTCACGGTGAAGTGGGACGGCGGCGCTAAGATTCTGCGTCTGCACGGTGACTGCCATGCCGGAAATATTCTCTGGCGCGATGGCCCGCTTTTTGTCGATCTGGATGATGCCCGCAACGGCCCTGCTATCCAGGATCTCTGGATGCTGCTGAACGGTGATAAAGCCGAACAGCGCATGCAGCTGGAGACGATCGTTGAAGCCTATGAAGAATTCAGCCCGTTTAACACCGACGAAATTGCCCTCATCGAACCTTTACGCGCGATGCGCTTAGTCTACTACCTTGCGTGGTTGCTCCGACGCTGGGACGATCCTGCCTTCCCTATCAACTTCCCATGGCTTACCGGGGAAGACTATTGGCGCGGGCAGACCAAAACTTTTCTTGAGCAGGTGAAGGTTCTACAGGAACCCCCTCTTCAGTTAACGCCAATGTATTAATCTGATATTTCCAGGAGAGAGTTAAAAATGAAAAAAATTTGGCTGGCGCTGGCTGGTATGATTCTGGCTTTTAGTGCATCCGCTGCCCAGATAACCGACGGCAAGCAGTACATTACCCTCGAGAAGCCGGTTGCCGGCGAGCCGCAGGTGCTCGAATTCTTCTCGTTCTACTGCCCGCACTGCTATCAGTTTGAAGAAGTGCTGCACGTTTCTGACAACGTGAAGAAAAAGCTGCCGGAAGGCGTCAAAATGACGAAGTACCACGTTGAGTTCCTTGGCCCGCTGGGCAAAGATTTAACTCAGGCGTGGGCGGTGGCCATGGCGCTGGGCGTTGAAGATCGGATCACCGTGCCGATGTTTGAAGCGGTGCAGAAAACACAAACCGTGCAGACCGTTGCCGATATTCGTAAAGTCTTCGTTGATGCCGGCGTGAAGGGTGAAGATTACGATGCGGCCTGGAACAGCTTCGTGGTGAAATCTCTGGTTGCCCAGCAGGAAAAAGCCGCGGCTGACCTGCAGCTGCAGGGTGTACCGGCGATGTATGTTAATGGTAAGTATCAGCTGAACCCGCAGGGGATGGATACCAGTAATATGGACGCATTTGTCGCCCAGTATGCTGATACCGTTAAGCAGCTGGTTGAGAAGAAATAAAAAAATAACGCCGGTCACTGACCGGCGTTGTTGTTTTCGGGCTCAATAAAGTTACTTTTCCTGCCGTTGCAGCATTTCCGTCAGCCGGGCGTCTTTTTCTTGCCATAACTCGTTCAGCCAGCGCTGAAAGCGACGTTTAAAGTTCTTATCATTCACGTAATCACCGTACAGATCTTCAGCGACGGGCATCAGATTAACGCGGACCACAATTCGCGTGAGGCGGCCGCTAAGCATGTCGTAAAAGGGGCGCCGGTTATTCTGTGGGTAGCATAAGGTCACATCCAGCAGCTTATCGAACTGACTGCCCAGTACGTTTAGCGCCATCGCAACGCCTGCCGCTTTTGGTGGCAATAAGTTGCTATAAGGCGAACGAGTCTGGTGCTGTTTCTCCTCGGTGAAACGTGACCCTTCTACAAAGTTAACGATGGTCGTTGGGTAAGCGCGGAATTTCTCGCAGGAACGACGGGTCGTTGCAACATCTTTGCCGCGGCGCTCCGGGTGGCGAATTAAATAGCCTCGCGAATAGCGGCGCATAAAGGGCATATCCAACGCCCAGCAGGCAAGACCGATAAAAGGTACCCAGGCTAACTGCTGCTTGAGGAAGTATTTGTTCATCGGTATATGCTTGCGGAACAGCACGCAGAGCACCACGATATCTGCCCAGCTATGATGATTGCTAATGAGCAGGTACCAGTTCTTTTTATTCAGCCCTTCAAGACCCTGCACGTCCCACTTCAGCCCCGGGTTGAGGTACAGCAGCAGCGCCAGCCCTTCGCACCAGCAGTACATCATGAAATTACAAAAATGAGAGATAGCGCGCCATACCACAGGGATCGGCACCAGCAGTTTAATGACTCCGGCGATGATAATCGGTACGGAACAAATAATGGTGACCAGGATGGTAAGAGCGATACTTAGAGGAAGCGTTATCGCAGCGAGTAATCTCGACATAGTTATTTTATTCAGAAAGTTAGGCTGAGAAAGAGCGCGATTAAACAGCGCAAGAGCCTGATTTTATCAGAAAACGCAGCAAATGACGGGTCTAACGAGAACAGAAAAACAGGCGGATCTTATATCCACATGGAGCATTGAGTCATCGTGGCGGCTTTAAATCAATAATTTATACATAATATCATGATAAATAAAGGATAATTATGATGATATGCGCTTTTTTGCAAACGCGCTGGCTACCGGCCTAAAACTATGCACAAACTTATCCACAGATAGCCGCACCGCAGGATCGACCGGATCGATGAATCTTTTCGGCGAAATGTGGGAAAAATTCAGGTTTTCATGCCTGTCTGTGGCATCCTTTATCCATAATCTGATAAACAGGCACGGAAATTATGGTTCAGATCCCTGAAAACCCTCTCATCCTCGTTGACGGCTCCTCTTACCTTTACCGGGCGTATCACGCATTCCCGCCGCTGACCAACAGCGCAGGCGAGCCGACCGGCGCAATGTATGGCGTGCTGAATATGCTGCGAAGCCTGATCCTGCAGTACCAGCCCACCCATGCCGTGGTGGTGTTTGATGCCAAAGGAAAAACTTTCCGTGACGAACTGTTTGAGCACTACAAATCCCACCGTCCGCCGATGCCAGACGATCTGCGCGCGCAGATTGAGCCGCTGCACACGATGGTGAAAGCCATGGGCCTGCCGCTGATGGCGGTACCGGGCGTGGAGGCTGACGATGTGATTGGCACCCTGGCGCGCGAGGCCGAAAAAGCGGGTCGTCCAGTATTGATCAGTACCGGCGATAAGGACATGGCCCAGCTGGTCACGCCGGGTATCACCCTGATTAACACCATGACCAATACGATCCTCGGCCCGGATGAAGTGGTGACGAAGTACGGTGTTCCGCCAGAGCTGATCATCGATTTCCTCGCCCTGATGGGCGACTCCTCGGATAACATTCCAGGCGTTCCGGGGGTCGGAGAGAAAACCGCTCAGGCCCTGCTACAGGGATTGGGTGGTCTTGATACGCTGTATGCCGAAGCGGAAAAAATCGCTGGCCTGAGCTTCCGTGGCGCCAAAACAATGGCGGCGAAGCTCGAGCAGAATAAAGAGGTGGCGTACCTCTCCTATCAGCTGGCAACCATTAAAACAGACGTGGAGCTGGATCTGAGCTGCGAAGAGCTGCTGGTTCTGGAACCAGCGGCGGACGATCTGCTGACGCTGTTCAAAAAGTATGAATTCAAGCGCTGGATAACCGACGTGGAGTCCGGCAAATGGATGCAGGCAAAAGGGAGCAAGCCTGCGGCAAAACCGACGCAAGCGGCGGTGGCTGAAGAAGAGGTTGTTGAAGCTGCGGCAACGCTGTCTGCCGAAAACTACGTCACCATTCTCGATGAAGAGACGCTAACGGCGTGGATTGAGAAGCTCAAGAAAGCGCCATTGTTTGCTTTCGATACGGAAACGGACAGCCTGGATAACATCTCGGCCAACATGGTCGGCCTATCGTTCGCTATCGAACCCGGCGTTGCAGCCTATGTGCCGGTTGCGCATGATTATCTCGATGCGCCGGATCAGATCCCGCGCGATCGCGTGCTTGAGCTGCTCAAGCCGCTGCTGGAAGATAATAGCCTCCTCAAAGTTGGGCAAAACCTGAAGTACGACCGCGGGATTTTGGCGAACTATGGCATTGAGCTCCGTGGCATTGCCTTTGATACAATGCTGGAGTCCTACATCCTTGATAGCGTGGCGGGGCGTCATGACATGGATAGCCTCTCCGATCGCTGGCTGCAGCATAAAACCATCACCTTTGAAGAGATTGCCGGCAAAGGAAAGAATCAGCTTACGTTTAACCAGATTGCGTTGGAAGAAGCGGGCCGCTATGCGGCTGAAGATGCCGACGTCACTCTGCAGCTGCACCTGAAGATGTGGCCGAAGCTGCAGCAGCACGAAGGGCCGCTGCACGTATTTAAAAACATCGAAATGCCGCTGGTACCGGTGTTATCCCGCGTTGAGCGCAACGGGGTTAAAATTGATCCGGCGGTGCTGCATGCCCATTCTCAGGAGATCGCTAAGCGTCTGGTTGAGCTGGAGCAGAAGGCCTATGAGATCGCCGGGGAAGAGTTCAATCTCTCCTCACCGAAGCAGCTGCAAACGATTCTGTTTGAAAAGCAGGGCATTAAACCGCTGAAGAAAACTCCGGGCGGCGCACCATCGACTTCGGAAGAGGTGCTGGAGGAGCTGGCGCTGGACTATCCGCTGCCGAAGGTGATTCTTGAGTACCGCGGGCTGGCCAAGCTGAAGTCGACGTATACCGATAAGCTGCCGCTGATGATTAACCCCAAAACCGGCCGGGTCCATACCTCATACCATCAGGCCGTTACCGCCACCGGGCGTCTCTCTTCCACGGACCCTAACCTGCAAAATATACCGGTGCGTAACGACGAAGGGCGACGCATTCGTCAGGCGTTTATCGCGCCGCAGGATTATCTCATCGTCTCTGCCGACTACTCGCAGATTGAACTGCGCATTATGGCCCATTTATCTCGCGATAATGGCCTGCTGACCGCTTTTGCCGAAGGGAAAGATATCCACCGGGCGACGGCGGCGGAGGTCTTTAGCCTGCCGCTGGAAAGCGTCAGCAGCGAGCAGCGTCGTAGCGCTAAAGCGATCAACTTTGGTTTGATCTACGGCATGAGCGCATTCGGCCTCGCGCGCCAGCTCAATATTCCGCGTAGAGAAGCGCAAAAGTATATGGATCTCTACTTCGAGCGCTATCCGGGCGTGCTGGATTATATGGCGCGCACCCGCGCGCAGGCGAAAGAGCAGGGATATGTAGAAACCCTGGACGGTCGTCGGCTCTATCTCCCGGACATCAAATCCAGCAACGGCGCACGTCGTGCGGGCGCTGAGCGAGCGGCAATCAACGCGCCAATGCAGGGGACGGCGGCGGATATCATTAAGCGGGCAATGATTGCCGTTGATGAGTGGCTGCTGACCGAGAAGCCGCGGGTGCGGATGATCATGCAGGTGCACGATGAACTGGTCTTTGAAGTGCATAAAGACGATCTCGATAGCGTGGCGAAAAAGGTCCATGAATTAATGGAAAACAGCACCACGCTGGCGGTTCCGCTGCTGGTGGAAGTGGGTAGCGGAGAAAACTGGGATCAAGCGCACTAAGTATTTCGTGGAGAGAGCGTTTTCCTGTAAGTAAGCAACATAACTTATAGCGTTTTGTGACGATCATTCGAATTTGCTATGTAAAGAGTGAAAAAAAACTACAAAAAGTGCTTTCTCCATAACTGAAAGAAGAGTAGAGTTAATGACGTAGGGTACAGAGGTAAGATGTTCTATCTTTCAGACCTTTTACTTCACGTAATCGGATTTGGCTGAATATTTTAGCCGCCCCGGTCATTTATGACCGGGGCGTTTTTTATTGCGTGAAAGAAAAGTTTTTATCGACCGGAATGGTGGGCGCTGGTCTGATTTTGTCGCCCGAATAAGGCGCTAAGCGCCGTTATCCGGGGAGTCTGGCGGAGATTACTCCCCGTCTTCGATCTCTTCCTGAGGAGGGATTTCGTTAAACCAGCTATCGAGCTTCTGCCGCAGCTTATCGACGCCTGTTTTCTTCAGCGAAGAGAACGCCTCAACCTGCACATCACCGTTAAAGGCGAGTACCGCCTCACGCACCATATTGAGCTGCGCTTTACGGGCTCCGCTGGCCAGCTTATCGGACTTAGTCAGCAGCACCAGCACCTGGATATCGCTTTCTACGGCCCATTCGATCATCTGCTGGTCGAGATCTTTCAGCGGATGGCGAATATCCATCAAAATAACCAGCCCTTTCAGACACAGGCGTTTCTCGAGATATTCACCCAGCGCCCGCTGCCATTTGATCTTCATCTCCTCGGGGACCTGAGCGTAGCCGTAGCCCGGTAAATCGACCAGGCGTTTACCGTCGGCAACTTCGAACAGGTTAATCAGCTGGGTACGTCCCGGTGTTTTTGAGGTACGCGCCAGGCTTTTCTGATTAGTCAGCGTATTCAGGGCGCTGGATTTCCCGGCATTTGAGCGACCGGCAAACGCCACTTCGATTCCGGTATCGGAAGGAAGATGGCGGATATCCGGTGCGCTGGTGACAAAATGCGTCTGTTGATAGTTCCAGTTGGTCAAGACTGTCGTCTCCGTTAAATAAGGCTATGGCGGGGATTATACCTGAACAACAGAAAAAGGCTGTTTTTACCGCATCCCTCAAATTAAGGCTGCTGTAGGTGAAAACCCTATGCTTTGTGAGACATTGACCATTCGTGGTATGGGAAATCCATGAACAAGCGTGGCGGATTGATGCTTAAAATTATTATTTATCAATGCATTATGTCTTGAAGAAAATTCTGAAAATTATCTTTTTGCTCGCTACCTGGTTGTAGGATTCCTCTAACCCGGTAAAGTAGTGGTCAAGGCGAGGATGCCAACAGGAACAGGGCTCAGGATGAGCGGTCAGGGAGCGCCAGGAGGCGAAGACCAGGGATTGTCAAGATGACTAGCGTCTGGAGACGTTTTCAAAGGGAAAGGGACGTAACAAGGAACGTTATTAGCTAAGGGAAAGACAGGGTTTGTCGTTAGCTAACATGGAAAGTGGAAACCCTTTAAGGGTTGTTCGTGAGGAAAAAGGCGACAGAGTAATCTGTCGCCTTTTTTCTTTGCTTGCTTTCTGCTAGATTCCGCCTCAATTCTATACTGAAGAAAACGATCTGAAGATTACACACCATGAAAAAACCGACATCTGTATCCCGTGGTAAAACACAGCGTAAGACGCGTGAAGAAATGAATCAGGAATCCCGCGATCGCAAGCGTCAGAAGAAGCATCGCGGTCATACGGCAGGAAGTCGTGCCACCGGCGGCGAAGCCTCTTCGGCTGGCAAAAAAACAGGTCAGCAGCAAGATCCGCGTATTGGTAGCAAGAAACCGATTCCGCTGGGCGTGACCGAGAGCACCCCGGCTACTAAGCAGCACAAACCGAAGAGCGAGAAACCTATGCTTTCACCGCAGGCTGAGCTGGATTTGCTGGAAAACGATGAGCGCCTGGACGCGCTGCTGGAACGTCTGGAAGAGGGTGGTTCCCTGAATGCTGAAGAGCAAACCTGGGTTGATGCCAAGCTCGATCGCATTGATGAGCTTATGCAGCAGCTCGGCCTCTCCTACGACGACGACGAAGATGAGGAAGAAGAAGAGCGCAAGGAAGATATGATGCGCCTGCTGAAGGGTGGAAACTAACGTTTGCACTCAGTCGGATTCCCGGTCCTGCTTATAACCCTTCTGGTTATGTGTTATCTGCTGTGGTTATTCGCTAAACTACGACGGTTGTCGCGGCGTCAGAAATGGCTGCGCAACCGGCTCATTACCCGAAGTGCGGTTGGGCCGGGGCGGCGTACCCGCCGGCGGCACCATCGGAAGGAGTGAGCATGTCTGTGCAGTTAATCGACTGGGATCTGGCCCTGATCCAAAAATATAACTATTCCGGGCCGCGTTATACCTCGTACCCCACCGCGCTGGAGTTTTCTCCCGAATTTGGCGCCGCTGAGTTCGACGAGGCGGTGGCCCGCTATCCGCAGCGCCCGCTATCGCTGTACGTGCATATCCCGTTTTGCCATAAGCTCTGCTATTTCTGCGGCTGCAATAAAATTGTGACCCGCCAGCAGCATAAGGCCGACCAGTACCTGGACGTGCTCGAGCAGGAGATTATTCATCGGGCCCCGCTGTTTAGCGAACGCCAGGTCCACCAGCTGCACTGGGGCGGCGGAACGCCAACCTATCTGAATAAAGAACAAATCAGCCGGCTGATGAATTTGCTGCGCACCCACTTCAGTTTTATTGCCGATGCCGAGATTTCAATTGAAGTCGATCCGCGGGAAATTGAGCTGGACGTGCTTGACCACCTGCGCGCTGAGGGCTTCAATCGCCTGAGTATGGGCGTGCAGGACTTCAATAAAGAGGTGCAGCGTCTGGTTAACCGCGAGCAGGATGAAGACTTTATCTTTGCTCTGCTCAACCATGCGCGTGATATTGGGTTTACCTCTACCAATATCGATCTGATTTATGGCCTGCCGAAGCAAACGCCGGAAAGTTTTGCCTTTACGCTGCAGAAGGTGGCCGAACTCAACCCCGATCGACTGAGCGTATTTAACTATGCGCATCTGCCCACGCTCTTTGCCGCGCAGCGTAAAATCAAAGATGCGGACCTGCCTACGGCGGAACAGAAGCTGGATATCCTGCAGGAGACGATTGGCTCACTCACCGATGCCGGCTACCAGTTTATCGGCATGGATCATTTTGCGCGCCCGGATGACGAGCTGGCGATTGCCCAACGAGAAGGCGTGCTGCATCGCAACTTCCAGGGCTACACCACCCAGGGCGACACCGACCTGCTGGGGATGGGCGTTTCTGCGATCAGCATGATTGGCGACTGCTACGCGCAGAACCAGAAAGAACTGAAGCACTACTATCAGCAGGTTGATGAAACCGGGAACGCCCTGTGGCGTGGCATTGCGCTGACCCGCGATGACTGCATACGTCGGGACGTCATCAAATCGCTGATCTGTAATTTCCGTCTCGATTTTGCTGCCGTCACCATCCAGTGGGATATCGATTGTCAGCACTATTTTGCCGAAGATTTGCAGCTGCTCGCACCGCTGGCGAAAGATGGGCTGGTGGACGTCGATGAAAAGGGGATTCAGGTCACGCCGAAAGGCCGCCTGCTGATCCGCAATATCTGCATGTGTTTTGATAGCTATCTGCGCCAGAAAGCGCGAATGCAGCAGTTCTCTCGGGTGATTTAAGCAAAACCCCGGCGACGTAGGGTTGCCGGGGCGATGAAGCGGCTGGCCGAGCGGCCAGCGCGAACCGTGTTATTCCATTCCCAACTCTTTCAGCTTGCGGGTAAGCGTGTTTCGTCCCCATCCCAGCAGGCGTGCAGCCTCCTGCTTGTGCCCCTGCGTATGGCGCAGGGCGGTGGTCAGCAGCGTCCGCTCCATTTCCGGCTGAGCCTCAGAGAGCAGGTTTTGATGACCGGATCGCAGGGCGCGGTCGGCCCACTGTCCCAGCAGCGTCGCCCAGCTATCCGGCTGCATATGCGTGGGGCTGTCCGGTACCGAGGTTTCAAACAGCTCGCTGGGAAGATCCTGGGTCAGCACTTCCTGACCGGCGGCCATCACCGTCAGCCAGCGGCAGGTATTTTCGAGCTGACGCACGTTGCCGGGCCAGGCCAAACGGGTGAGCGCCGTTTCCGTTTCCGGGTGCAGCAGCTTAGCTTCAACGCCCAGCTCGCGCGCCGCAACCTGCAGGAAGTGGCGAGCCAGGCGCGGAATATCCTCCCGACGCTCGCGCAGCGGCGGCAGATGGACGCGAATCACGTTCAGACGGTGGAACAGGTCCTCACGGAATTTACCCTCCTGGACGCGCTGCTCGAGGTTTTGGTGGGTCGCGGCAATAATCCTGACGTCCACCTTCACCGGCGCATAGCCGCCAACGCGATAGAACTGACCGTCGGCCAGCACGCGCAGCAGGCGCGTCTGCACGTCCAGCGGCATATCGCCAATTTCATCGAGAAACAGCGTGCCGCCATCGGCCTGCTCAAAGCGGCCCTGGCGTACGGTATTAGCACCGGTAAACGCCCCTTTCTCGTGACCGAACAGCTCGGACTCGATCAAGTCTTTTGGGATCGCGGCCATATTCAGCGCGATAAACGGCGCCTTCGCCCGCGGGCTGTGGCGGTGCAGGGCGTGAGCGACCAGCTCTTTACCGGTACCGGATTCACCGTTGATCAGCACGCTAATAGAAGAGCGCGACAGGCGGCCGATAATGCGAAAGACATCCTGCATCGCCGGCGCTTCACCGATGATATCGGCCGTTGGGCTGTTTATCGGCGCATTTCGCGGCTGCTGCTGCTCCTGATAGTGGCTGATAGCGCGGTCAACCAGCGCCACGGCTTCATCAATATCAAAAGGTTTCGGCAGATAATCAAAGGCCCCCTGCTGATAGGCGCTTACTGCCGCATCCAGATCCGAATGCGCGGTCATTATGATGACCGGAAGCATCGGATGGCGTTGCTTAATTTGTTTCAGCAGCGCGAGTCCATCCATCCCCGGCATCCGAATATCAGACAGCAGTACATCCGGGGTTTTGGTGGTGAGTGCATCAAGCACCTCGTTGCCGCTTTCAAACGTTGTACAACTCAAGCCTGCCCCGGTGAGCGCGCGTTCAAGCACCCAACGGATGGAGCTATCGTCATCAACGATCCAGGCTATCCCTCGTTGCATAAACACCTCTACTTCCGAATAGGCAGGAATACCGAGAATTCGGTATGCCCTGGCCAACTGGTAAATTCAATTTTGCCGGAGTGTCGATCGATAAGACTGCGGGCAATGGAAAGCCCCAGACCGGTACCGCCTTCGCGACCGCTGACCATGGGATAAAAAAGCGTATCCTGTAAATGGGACGGAATTCCCGGGCCGTTGTCTTCCACATCAATGCGTGCGGCGAGACGGTAGCGTACGCCATGCAGCGTCAGCTGGAAGGCGGTACGGGTGCGCAGAATAATTTCTCCGCCTTCTGGCCCCAGCGCCTGCAGCGCATTGCGTACGATATTCAGCAGGACCTGTTCAATTTGGTCCGGGTCGTGCGCCAGCTCCGGCAGGCTAGGGTCGTAATCACGGATAAGCTTGACGTTGTCCGGCAGCTCCATCGACACCAGCTTCACCACCCGCTCAGCGACTTTATGGATGCTTTCGGTGACGTGCATTCCGGGGTGCTGCGGTCCCAGCAGGCGATCGACCAGGTTTCTCAAGCGGTCGGCCTGCTCAATGATGACGTTGGTGTATTCCATCAGCGCCGGATCGGGCAGCGCTTTGCTCAGCAGCTGCGCCGCACCCCGCAGGCCGCCCAACGGATTTTTAATCTCGTGGGCCAGACCGCGGACTAAATCACGCGCCGCGATTTGCTGCGCGTGCTGCAGCTGCTCCTGGCTCAGACGCCGCTGGTTATCCATGGGCGCCATTTCCAGCAGGATTTGCCCTTCAGGCAGGCGCTGTGCGGTTAAGGACAGGATATGCGAGCGGCCATCAATGACCAGAGTGACTTCGTTGTCGGTAAAGCCCTGGCCCGCCTGCAGGCTCTCCTGCATCAGACCGATATTCAGCGAAAAGTAGCTCAACAGCTCGGGGAGTGGCGTGCCGTACAGCTTGCGTGAACTTTGGGCCAGCAGCTGCTGCGCCGCCGGGTTCGCGTAGTGCACCGCCAGGTCGTCATCGACCAATAAGATGCTGTTAATTAAAGAGTTAAGGATCTGCCCAGCATCGGGCTGAGTGCCTGTTGCCATCTGACAGTCTCCTGAAAAGAGTGCACCATTTTAGTGCAGTATAGCTTTTTATAAGTAAAAAGCGCATAAGATCAGCATGTTGGTGGAGAAAAAAGCCCATCCTGAGATGGGCTGAAAGTTTCCACGGCAACAAAATATCCCTGGTACCCCACGCCACAACACGGAATACCGAGGATTTACAGCAAAATTAGACGCTGTAGTACAGCTCGAACTCAACCGGGTGCGGAGTCATGCGTACGCGGTCGTTTTCTTCAATACGCAGGGCGATGTAGGCATCGATAGCGTCGTTGGTGAATACGCCACCCGCGGTCAGGAACTCACGGTCAGCGTCCAGCGCGTTCAGTGCTTCTTCCAGAGAGCCAGCAACCTGTGGGATCTCTTTCGCTTCTTCCGGCGGCAGGTCATACAGGTTTTTGTCCATGGCTTCGCCCGGGTGGATTTTGTTCTTGATACCGTCAAGACCAGCCATCAGCAGCGCAGCGAAGCACAGGTACGGGTTGGCAGCCGGGTCCGGGAAGCGCACTTCGATACGACGCGCTTTCGGAGAGGTGACTACCGGAATACGAATAGAGGCAGAACGGTTACGGGCAGAGTAAGCCAGCATAACCGGTGCTTCGTAACCCGGGACCAGACGCTTGTAGGAGTTGGTGGTCGGGTTAGCCAGGGCGTTAATCGCTTTAGCGTGTTTGATTACACCGCCGATGTAGAACAGCGCTTGCTCGGACAGGCCAGCATATTTGTCACCAGAGAACAGGTTTACGCCGTTCTTGGACAGGGACATGTGGCAGTGCATACCGGAACCGTTATCGCCAAACATTGGTTTTGGCATAAAGGTTGCGGTTTTACCAAAGCGGTGAGCAACGTTGTGTACAACGTATTTGTAGATCTGAATTTCGTCCGCTTTTTTGGTCATGGTGTTGAAGCGGGTAGCGATTTCGTTCTGACCAGCAGTGGCGACTTCGTGGTGGTGAGCTTCAACAACCAGGCCCATTTCTTCCATGATCATACACATGGTAGAGCGGATGTCCTGAGAGGAGTCAACCGGTGGAACCGGGAAGTAACCGCCTTTCACGCCTGGACGGTGACCTTTGTTGCCACCTTCGTATTTGGTGGAGGAGTTCCATGCGCCTTCGATATCGTCGATAGCCACGTGGGAACCGGAGATAGAAGCGCCAAAGCGGATGTCGTCAAACAGGAAGAACTCTGGTTCTGGCCCGAAGAGTACGGTATCTGCCAGGCCGGTAGAACGCAGGTACTCTTCAGCGCGTTTAGCGATGGAGCGCGGGTCGCGGTCGTAGCCCTGCAGGGTGCCTGGTTCCAGGATATCGCAGCGAATAATCAGCGTCGGTTCTTCGTAGAACGGGTCGATCAGCGCGGTGGTCGCATCCGGCATCAGAACCATGTCAGATTCGTTAATACCTTTCCAGCCACCAATCGAGGAGCCATCAAACATTTTGCCTTCTTCGAAAAATTCGGCATTAACCTGATGAGAAGGAATTGTGACGTGCTGTTCTTTACCTTTGGTATCGGTGAAGCGCAGATCGACAAACTTCACTTCGTGCTCGTTCAGCATCGTCAAAACGTGTTCAGCGGACATACTTAAACTCTCCCGGATTGGTCATTGTCGTCGTGGTAACGAAAACTTTCTAACTGCTTAAGGTGGCGTTGTTGCCTTAAAAAATATAAAGCGAAATCTGTGCCAACTTTTAAATTGCCCCCAAAAGGCGTTATCATGCACACCATCGTGCAAAAGGGCTGCACCATTATGAATGCATTGCACTATAATAGTGCAGTTGTGTGAACATTGGGCACTTATTTGGTGCAATTGACCTTTAATAACCCTTTTAACGCTCCGTGAAAGCGGTCACAAAGAAACTCTGCAATACTTGTTTGCGGGGGATGTTTGTGATCCTGTTTTGTAGTGCGATTAATCCGTGTACAATAACGCGCTATTTCTAAATGCCTGAGGCAAAGTTGTGATCGAAAATTTGCGTAACATCGCCATCATCGCGCACGTTGACCATGGTAAAACTACCCTGGTTGATAAGCTGCTGCAGCAATCCGGTACGTTCGATGCGCGTGCCGAAACTCAAGAGCGTGTGATGGACTCCAACGATTTGGAGAAAGAGCGTGGGATTACCATCCTCGCGAAAAACACCGCTATCAAATGGAATGATTACCGTATCAACATCGTTGATACCCCGGGGCACGCCGACTTCGGTGGTGAAGTTGAACGTGTCATGTCCATGGTCGATTCCGTTCTGCTGGTCGTTGATGCAATGGATGGTCCGATGCCGCAGACGCGCTTCGTGACCAAAAAAGCCTTTGCTCATGGCCTGAAGCCCATTGTTGTTATCAACAAAGTTGACCGTCCGGGCGCACGCCCTGACTGGGTTGTCGATCAGGTATTCGACCTGTTCGTAAACCTCGACGCTACCGACGAACAGCTGGACTTCCCTATCGTTTACGCTTCTGCGCTGAACGGTATCGCGGGTCTGGATCACGAAGATATGGCTGACGATATGACTCCGCTGTATCAGACTATCGTCGATCGCGTACCGGCTCCGAACGTTGACCTTGATGGCCCGCTGCAGATGCAAATCTCCCAGCTGGACTACAACAACTACGTTGGCGTCATCGGCATCGGCCGCATCAAACGCGGTAAAGTGAAGCCGAACCAGCAGGTTACTATCGTTGATAGCGAAGGCAAAACCCGTAACGGTAAAGTCGGTAAAGTTCTGACCCATCTGGGTCTTGAGCGTATCGAGAGCGACGTTGCAGAAGCTGGCGATATCATTGCAATCACCGGTCTGGGCGAGCTGAACATCTCTGACACCATCTGCGATACGCAGAATGTTGAAGCGCTGCCGGCGCTGTCTGTTGATGAGCCGACCGTAACCATGTTCTTCTGCGTTAACACCTCTCCGTTCTGTGGCAAAGAAGGTAAGTACGTTACCTCTCGTCAGATCCTTGACCGCCTGAACAAAGAGCTGGTGCACAACGTGGCGCTGCGCGTTGAAGAAACTCCGGATGCAGACGCATTCCGCGTTTCTGGCCGTGGTGAACTGCACCTGTCTGTTCTTATCGAGAACATGCGTCGTGAAGGTTTCGAGATGGCGGTTTCCCGTCCGAAAGTTATCTTCCGCGAAATCGATGGCCGTAAACAAGAGCCGTTCGAAAACGTCACGCTGGACGTCGAAGAGCAGCACCAGGGTTCTGTGATGCAGGCACTGGGTGAGCGTAAAGGCGATCTGAAAAACATGAATCCAGATGGCAAAGGCCGCGTACGTCTTGACTACGTGATCCCAAGCCGTGGCCTGATCGGCTTCCGTTCAGAATTCATGACCATGACCTCCGGTACCGGTCTGCTGTACTCCACCTTCAGCCATTACGACGACGTTCGTGCGGGTGATGTGGGTCAGCGTCAGAACGGCGTTCTGATCTCCAATGGCCAGGGTAAAGCGGTTGCGTTCGCACTGTTCAGCCTGCAGGACCGCGGTAAGCTGTTCCTGGGCCACGGTGCAGAAGTTTACGAAGGCCAGATCATCGGTATTCACAGTCGTTCTAACGACCTGACTGTAAACTGCCTGACCGGTAAGAAACTGACCAACATGCGTGCTTCCGGTACTGACGAAGCGACGACCCTGGTTCCGGCACTGAAAATGACGCTGGAGCAAGCTCTTGAGTTCATCGATGACGACGAACTGGTAGAAGTCACCCCGACTTCCGTACGTATTCGTAAACGTCACCTGACCGAGAACGATCGTAAACGCGCCATGCGCGGTGCGAAAGAAGACTAATTCTCGCCGTCCGTTGATATCTAAACCCCGCCTTAATGGCGGGGTTTCTTTTTTGTCTCCAAAGCCCCCACCTCATAGTCAAACCTCGCCTTTCCCGCTACAGTTAATTTTCCACGGTGCAAAAGGAGAGGGCCATGCTCTATATCTTTGATTTAGGTAATGTGATTGTCGACATCGACTTCAACCGGGTACTTGGGACATGGAGCGATTTGAGCCGCATCCCGCTGGCGACGCTCAAGCAGCATTTCACAATGGGCGAGGCGTTCCATCAGCACGAACGTGGTGAAATTAGCGATGAAGCCTTTGCCGAAGCGATGTGCCATGAAATGAATATGCCGCTGAGCTACGAGCAGTTCTCCCACGGCTGGCAGGCTGTTTTTGTCGCCCTGCGCCCGGAAGTGACCGCCATTATGCAAAAACTGCGTGAGCAGGGGCACCGCGTGGTTGTCCTGTCGAATACCAACCGCCTGCATACCACTTTCTGGCCGGATGAATATCCGCAGGTCCGGGCCGCTGCCGACCATATCTATCTTTCCCAGGAGATGGGGATGCGCAAGCCCGAGGCGCGGATCTACCAAAGCGTTGTGCAGCAGGAGGGATTTTCCGCTGCCGATACGGTCTTCTTTGACGATAATGCCGAGAATATCGCCGGTGCGAACCGGCTGGGAATAACCAGCATTTTGGTGACCGGAAAGGAGACTATCCCCGACTACTTTGCGCAATGATTATGCTCAAAACCGTTCATCAAAAAGCAAAGCATCGCTGCCGTCTGCTGCTGGCCTGGCTAAAGCTGCTGTGGCGCCGGATTGATGAAGACAATATGACGACGCTGGCAGGGAATCTTGCCTACGTGTCGTTACTCGCGCTGGTGCCGCTGATTGCCGTTGTGTTCGCGCTTTTCTCCGCCTTTCCCATGTTTTCTGAAGTGAGCGGGCAGATACGCCACTTCATCTTTGCCAACTTTATCCCGGCGACGGGGGACGTCATTCAGCGCTATATCGAGCAGTTTGTCGCGAATTCCAGCCGAATGACGGCCGTCGGGGCTTTTGGACTGATCGTGACCTCGCTGCTGCTGATGTATTCGATAGATAGTGCGCTGAATACCATATGGCGCAGCCCGCGCGCCAGGCCAAAAATTTACTCTTTTGCGGTCTACTGGATGATCCTTACCCTCGGACCCTTACTGGCGGGGGCCAGCCTGGCGATCAGCTCTTATCTGCTGTCGCTGCGCTGGGCCAGCGAGCTCAATAGCGTTATTGATGACGTGCTGCGCATCTTCCCGCTGATTCTATCGTGGGCGGCGTTTTGGCTGCTTTACAGCATTGTCCCGACGGCGCAGGTGCGAAACCGTGACGCGTTGATTGGTTCGCTGGTGGCCGCGCTGCTGTTTGAGGCCGGTAAAAAAGCGTTTGCCCTGTATATCACCGCCTTTCCGTCGTACCAGCTGATTTATGGCGTCATAGCCGTGGTGCCCCTTTTGTTTGTTTGGGTGTACTGGACGTGGTGTATCGTCTTGCTTGGGGCTGAAATTACTGTCACTCTCGGGGAATACCGCAAACTAAAAAAAGAAGAAACAGAACAACCATGATTGCATTAATTCAACGCGTATCCCGTGCAAGCGTTACCGTGGAGGGCGAGGTGACGGGCGAAATCGGCCCGGGGCTTCTGGTGCTGCTAGGGGTCGAGAAAGATGACGATGAGCAGAAGGCGAACCGCCTCTGTGAACGCGTGCTCGGCTACCGCATCTTCAGCGATGCGGAAGGTAAAATGAATCTTAACGTCCAGCAGGCCGGCGGCAGCGTGCTGGTGGTTTCCCAGTTTACGCTGGCTGCGGATACCGAGCGCGGCATGCGCCCGGGCTTCTCAAAAGGCGCCGCGCCTGATGCCGCTGAGGCGCTGTATGACTATTTCGTCGCGCGCTGCCGCCAGCAGGAAATGCACACACAGACTGGGAGATTCGCTGCGGATATGCAGGTCTCGCTGGTCAATGATGGCCCTGTCACCTTCTGGTTACAGGTATGAGTCAGCTTCCGGGAAGGCTGCGGGTAACAAAAGAGAGTACAGCTATGTATCACCTTCGTGTACCGCAAACAGAAGAAGAGTTAGAGAGCTACTATCAGTTCCGCTGGGAGATGCTGCGTAAGCCGCTGCATCAGCCAAAAGGCTCGGAACGCGATGCCTGGGATGCCATGGCGCATCACCAGATGGTGGTCGATGAGGACGGAAATTTGGTCGCCGTGGGGCGGCTGTACGTTAACGCCGAAAATGAGGCCTCCATTCGCTTTATGGCGGTGCACCCGTCCGTACAGGATAAAGGGCTCGGGACCTTAATGGCGATGACCCTGGAGTCGGTGGCGCGCCAGGAAGGGGTGAAGCGCGTAACCTGCAGCGCGCGCGAGGACGCGATGGATTTCTTCGCCAAGCTGGGGTTCGTTAACCAGGGCGAGATAACCACGCCAACCACCACGCCTATCCGCCATTTCCTGATGATCAAGCCGATTGCCTCGCTGGACGATATTCTTCACCGCGGCGACTGGTGCGGACAGCTGCAGCAGGCCTGGTACCAGCACATTCCGCTCAGCGAAAAAATGGGCGTGCGCATTCAGCAGTACACCGGGAAAAAATTCATCACCACCATGCCTGAAGCCGGCAACCAGAATCCGCACCACACGCTGTTTGCCGGGAGCCTCTTTTCCCAGGCAACCCTCACCGGCTGGGGGCTTATCTGGCTGATGCTGCGCGAGCGACACCTCGGCGGAACGATTATCCTCGCCGACGCGCATATCCGCTACAGCCAGCCGATTAGCGGCCGCCCGAGCGCGGTGGCGGACCTCGGCTCCTTAAGCGGCGATCTTGACCGCCTCGCTCGCGGCCGAAAGGCGCGGGTACAGCTGCAGGTTGAGCTGTTTGGCGATGAGAACCTGGGTGCCGTTTTTGAAGGCATTTATATCGTTCTGCCCGCGAAGCCGTTTGGCTCATACGAAGAGGGCGGTAACGAGGAGGAGTAGCCCGCCTCCTGCCTTATGCGGCGCCTGGTGAACCGCTTCGCCAGGCGATATCCCGCATAGCATCCCGCGCCGCCGGGCTTATCCCTCCAAGCTGAAAGAAGCCGTGAATAACCCCGAGATAGCGCTGAGCGCTGCACTCGACGTTCTGCTCGAGCAGCCGGCGATATAACGCTTCACCTTCATCACGCAGCGGGTCGTACTCTGCGGTAATAATATGCACCGGCGACAGGCCGCTGAAGTCTTCTCGCCACAGCGGGCTCGCCTCCGGGTGGGAAAAGTCGGTCGACGAGAGATAGATCTCGTAGCCGCTCAGCAGCGTATCCCGGGTGATGAGGTAATCTTCGCCGTTGCTGACGTAGCTTGCCGAGCGGGCGGTGGCGTCCAGCATCGGGTAAATCAGGATAATCCCGGCGGGCTGCCACTCTGCCGCGGCTTTCAGCCGTAGGGCGGTAACCAGGGCCAGATGGCCGCCGGCGCTGTCTCCGGCAAGCGTTATGCGTGAGGTATCGACCCCCAGCCGCTCGGCGTGGTGGTGGATAATTTCGGCACCGCGCTGCGCATCGTCATGTGCGGCAGGGAAGGTATGTTCGGGCGCCAGCCGGTACTGCACGGCGATGACCCGGCAGCGGCTCTCATACGCCAGCTGTCGAAGCTGCCGATCGTGGGTAGCGAATCCGCCGCTGATAAAACAGCCGCCGTGATAGTAAATAACGGTGGGCCGCGCGCCCTCGGCATCAAGCGGCGATATCACGCGAAAGGTCATACCTTCTAAGGCGATATCCTCGACCTGGACGCGGGTTTCAGGCGCGCCGGCCAGCACCACGCTTGCCACGTAGCCCGCTCTCCGGTCATCAATATTCTGCTCCCGCGAAGAGGGGCGACCCGCCGCGATAAACTCATCCACCAGGCGGTTAATGCCTTTTTCTAGCGTCATCTCTCACTCCTTTCTTCTGTATGGATATACAGCTTTATAGCCTGATTTATGGCGGATGAACACGGGATTATTTGGGGCTGGAGCGGGGAGATGGCGTACAAAAGGGCGCGGATAACGTCGGTGAGGCTTCGGCCTGTGCGGCCTGATGGCTGGCCGGGCAACCTGCGTTACCCGGCCATCAACTACTTTTTACTCGCCTTCACCCGGGAACATAAACGGGTTGATAGAGCTTCGGGCAAAACCTTCCTGCTCCATATGGGCGTCCAGCACCAGCGAGGCAAGATCGTCAGCGACGGCTTCGACATTGGGATCTTTTTCCTGATACATAATCTTCAGGTAGGTCCCGCAGTCGCCGCAGCTTTCAGCCTTGATCGCCGCCTGCTCGTTATCCAGCGACCAGTAGTTCAAATCGCGGCTCTGTTCGCAGTTGCTGCACTTCACCCGCACGACGTGCCATTCGGTTTCGCACAGATTGCAGTGCAGGTAGCGCAGCCCCTGAGTGGTACCGATTTGCACCATGCTGGAGACCGGCATCGAGCCGCAAACCGGGCAGTGCTGACGCTGCTCGCCGTACTCGGCGTGGGCTTTACCGGGGATCAGGCTCGCCATCTGCGCCCAGTAGAGCGACAGCGCGGCCCAGATAAACGGGGCCTTATCGCTGCTGACCAAAGCAAAGTCGGAGGCGAAAAGCGCGCTCGCCATCAGCTCAAGCTCCTGTTCGGACGCTTTTTCCAGGTTTTCGATCACCGCCAGCGCCGGGCCGCTCATTTCCGGCTTCAGCTCGGCGATAAGCGAATGCAGCAGCTTGTGCCAGTGCTTATCGCGCGGCAGGACGTGAATATCCAGCGGCGGTTTGCCCTGGGCATTCGCCTCTTTGAGGCGGGCCGTCAAATCCATCTGCAGCGGATGGTCGTACAGCACCACTTCCTGGGCGTGGGCGATCAGCGCAGCAAAGCGCAGATAGTCGCCCAGCGGGTTGCTCTCCGCCAGCTTGCGCAGGCGCTCGGCGCGGCGGTTATAAAGATTTTTTAGCCTGGGGAACAGTAGCGGCGGAATATATTCCGCCGTGCGTTTCTCGCTCGAACCCAGCTCATCTTGCGGGATTATGCGAATACTCATTCAGTCTTTTTTTCCTGTTTCTGGCGAACTTCGCGATACCAGCGTGGGTGATGTTTCTTCGCCCATGATTTGGTAACCCAACCTTCCACCATCGCGGTAATGGTGCCTTTCACCCACAGGGCGGCGTAGATATGCACCATGATAACCACAATTAACGCTACTGCGGCAAATGAATGCAGCATTAGCGCAAATCGGATCACCGGGATTGAGAACGCAGGCGCAAAATACGGACGCCAGATGATCACGCCGCTTATCAGCAGCAGAACCAGGAAAATAATCGCCGCCCAGAATACGCATTTCTGACCGAAGTTATAGCGCCCGGTGTCACCTACCTCCTCGTTGACGACGATCTTACGAATATTCTTCGCCCAAAAGATATCATCCCGATTGATTAGGTTGTGATGCCAGTAGCGGAAAAACATGATGATGAACGAGGCAAACATGATAACCCCGACAAACGGGTGCAGAATTCGCGCCAGCTGCGGGGTGCCCATGATCTGCATCAGCCAGTTGAAGGAGGGGAAAAAGAACCCCAGCCCGCTGATGGCCGCCAGCATAAAGCAGAAGGCGGTCACCCAGTGGTTGATTCGCTCCGGCGCCGTGTAGCGCACGATGGTGTCACGTCTTTTCATTTGCGCACCTCGTCATTCTCTTCATGCAGGTTGTCTTCTTCCTCTTCCGCACGGTTCGGACCGACGCCGACGTAGTGGAAGATGCTGGCTGCGAAGGTCGCGGCAAAGCCCACCGCCGCGAGCGGTTTCCAGATGCCTTTCCAGAACTTCACGGTGGCGCTGATTTCCGGGTTTTCCGGCAGGCCGTGGTACAGATTCGGCTTATCGGCGTGGTGCAGGACGTACATCACGTGCGTGCCGCCGACGCCGGCCGGATCGTACAGGCCCGCGTTGTCATAACCGCGGGTTTTCAGCTCGGCGACGCGCTCGCCTGCCAGCACTTTCATATCCTCTTTGGAGCCAAAGTGGATAGCGCCGGTCGGGCAGGTTTTCACACAGGCCGGCTCCTGGCCGACGTTGACGCGATCGACGCACAGCGTGCACTTGTAGACGCGGTTGTCTTCCGGGTTCAGGCGCGGCACGTCGAACGGGCAGCCGGCAATGCAGTAGCCGCAGCCGATGCACTGCTCGGACTGGAAATCAACGATACCGTTAGCATACTGAATGATAGCCCCTTCTGCCGGACACGCCTTCAGGCAGCCCGGATCGGCGCAGTGCATGCAGCCATCCTTACGAATTAACCACTCCAGCCTGTCGTTTTGCTCCACTTCCGAGAAGCGCATTACCGTCCAGGATTTGGCGGTCAGATCGGCCGGGTTGTCGTACACGCCGACGTTGTGACCGACCTCGTCACGGATATCGTTCCACTCCGAACAGGCCACCTGACAGGCTTTGCAGCCGATGCAGGTGGTGACGTCGATAAGCTTCGCCACCTCCTGCTGGTGGTCCCGCGCCTGAGGCGCGGGGGTGAAACCGTTAGTCGCGGAACGACGAATAATGTCTTGCGATTGATAAGCCATAAGTCGTCTCCCTTACACCTTTTCCACGTTCACGAGGAAGGCTTTGAACTCCGGCGTCTGCGTATTCGCATCACCGACGAACGGCGTTAGCGTGTTGGCGATAAAGCCCTTCTTCGCCACGCCTTCATAGCCCCAGTGGATCGGAATACCGATAGTATCGATATCCTTACCGTCCACCTTCAGCGTGCGAATTCGCTTGGTCACCACCGCCTTGGCCTTGATATAGCCGCGGTTGGAGGAGACTCTGACGGTATCGCCGTGGGCAATACCGAGCTTATTCGCCAGCTTCTCGCCGATTTCAACAAACTGTTCCGGCTGCGCGATGGCGTTGAGCAACGCGTGCTTGGTCCAGTAGTGGAAGTGCTCGGTGAGACGATAGGTGGTGCCAACGTACGGGAACTTATCCGCTTTACCCATCTGCTCCAGGTCACCCTTAAAGACGCGGGCGGCCGGGTTGGAGACCACGTTGGGGTGCAGCGGGTTAGTGCCCAGCGGCGTTTCGAACGGTTCGTAGTGCTCAGGGAACGGTCCTTCCGCCATTTTGTCGATAGCAAACAGGCGGCCCATTCCTTCAGGCTGCATGATAAACGGCCCGACGTCGCTGCCCGGCGCGGCGGCACTGTAGTCAGGAATATCCATACCGCCCCATTTTGCGCCATCCCATTTGAGGAGCTGGCGCTTCGGATCCCACGGCTTGCCCTGCGGGTCTGCGGAAGCACGGTTATACAGGATGCGGCGGTTAAGCGGCCACGCCCATGCCCAGCCCAGGGTATTGCCGAGGCCCGACGGGTCGGCGTTATCGCGTCTCGCCATCTGGTTACCGTCCGGCGTCCAGCTGCCGGCGAAGATCCAACAGCCGCTGGAGGTGGTACCGTCATCGCGCAGCTGCGCAAAGGAGCTGAGCTGCTGGCCCTTCTTGACGATAACCGCGCCGGTGGCCGGGTCGGTTATATCCGCCAGCGCCTTGCCGTTGCTCTCCATCGCCACCTCTTCCGAAGCCGGTTCATGCGGGGTGGAGTAGTCCCAGGTCATGTTCAGCACCGGCTCCGGCGTCGGGCCGCCTTCTTCGGCGTACATTTTCCGCAGGCGCATAAAGATACCGGCGAGGATTTCGCCATCGGTGACGGCAATCCCCGGGGCGTCCGCGCCTTTCCAGTGCCACTGCAGCCAGCGTCCGGAGTTGACGATAGAGCCGTTCTCTTCGGCGAAGCAGGTTGACGGCAGGCGGAAGACTTCAGTCTGGATTTTCGCCGGATCGACGTCGTTCGACTCACCGTGGTTCTGCCAGAAGGTGGACGTTTCGGTGCTGAGTGGGTCGATAGTGACCAGGAACTTCAGCTTCGACAGCGAGGCGACGACCTTGTTTTTATTCGGGAACGAGGCCACAGGGTTAAAGCCCTGGCAAATATAGCCGTTCACTTTGCCCTGGTTCATCATCTCGAAGTACTGCAGAACGTCGTACCCTTTATCCCACTTCGGCAGCCAGTCAAAGCCCCAGCTGTTCTCCGCCGTTGCCTTATCGCCGTAGAAGGCCTTCATCATTGAGACGAAGAATTTCGGGTAGTTGCCCCAGTAGTTAACCTGATCCTTCAGCAGCGGTTTCGGCGTGCTGGCGGCCAGGTAAGTCTGGATATCGGCCTGTTTTTCGCTCGGCAGGTTCATGTAACCCGGCAGGCTGGTGGAGAGCAGCCCCAGGTCGGTCAGCCCCTGAATATTGGAGTGGCCGCGCAGCGCGTTCACGCCGCCGCCCGCCATCCCCATATTGCCGAGCAGCAGCTGGATCATCGCCATGGTGCGGATGTTCTGCGCGCCGATAGAGTGCTGCGTCCAGCCAAGGGCATAGAGGAACGAAGCGGTTTTATCATGGGCGCTGGTTTCGGCGATGTATTCGCAGACTTTCAGGAAGTCGGCTTTTGGCGTCCCGCAGATATTTTCCACGACCTCCGGCGTATAGCGGGAGACGTGCTGTTTCAGCAGATTCCAGACGCAGCGCGGATGCTGCAGGGAGGTATCGCGTTTGGCAAAGCCGTTTTCGTCCAGCTCGTAGTTCCAGCTGGTCTTATCGTAGCTGCGTTTTTCGGCGTCGTAGCCGCTAAACAGGCCGTCATCGAAGCTGTAATCCTCACGCACGATCAGGCTGGCGTTGGTATAGGCTTCGGTGTACTCGCGGTTGATTTTTTCGTTATTCAACAGGTACAGGATGACGCCTGACAGGAAGGTAATGTCAGTACCAGAGCGAATCGGGGTATAGAAGTCGGCTACCGACGCGGTACGCGTAAAGCGCGGGTCGATAACAATGAGCTTCGCGCCATTGTGAATTTTGGCTTCCATCGCCCAGCGGAATCCTACCGGGTGCGCTTCAGCGGCGTTACCGCCCATGACCACAACGAGGTTGGCATTTTTAATGTCAACCCAGTGGTTCGTCATCGCACCGCGACCAAATGTTGGAGCAAGACTTGCTACCGTTGGTCCGTGTCAGACGCGCGCCTGGTTGTCGACCGCGAGCATACCGAGCGCGCGGGTGAATTTCTGCGTTAAATAGCCGGTTTCGTTGCTGGAGGCGGATGCGCACAGCATACCGGTGGTCAGCCAGCGGTTAACGGTGGTGCCGGCGTCGTTTTTGGCGACAAAGTTGGCATCACGGTCTTCTTTCATCAGCTTCGCGATACGATCGAACGCGTCGTCCCAGCTGATTTGCTGCCATTTATCGGAGCCAGGTGCGCGATATTCCGGGAACTTCAGCCGGCTTTCGGAGTGGATAAAGTCCACCAGACCGGCCCCTTTCGGGCAGAGTGCACCACGGTTGACCGGATGATCGGGGTCACCTTCGATATGAAAGATGGATGCTTTGGCGTTTTTCGCACCGTCACCGAGGCTATACATTAACAGCCCACAGCCAACGGAACAGTACGTACAGGTGTTGCGGGTTTCACGGGTACGCAGCAGCTTATATTGCCGGGTCTCCGCGAGCGCAATGGCCGGGGCGAAGCCCAGCGTTGCTGCCGTTGTACCTGCCATACCGCCAGCGCAGATCTTAAAGAACTGCCTTCTGCTGACCTGCATGGTTCACTCCTTGTATCGACATTGTCACATGTAGTTATTTACTTTGCGGTAAGGGTCGCAAAGGTTCAGAATTAGGGGCAATCACCCTCTTTCTTGAGGGGGTATGTAAAGAATACCACATTGTGTGTATGCCTGTTCCAATACGGTTAAGACAAAGTGAATAAGAACCCTCTCGAACAAATCAAAAATGTGACAACTGTCACGGGTTACCGCCAGGTCGCGCTGTGGAAGCGCGATAATTTGCAACATCCTCAGCCGGACGAGTTAGCTGAAGAGGTGCCGGTCGCCCTGGTCTATAACGGCATCTCCCACGTTGTGATGATGGCCTCTCCGGGCGATCTGCAGCGGTTCGCCGTCGGTTTTTCGTTATCCGAAGGGATTATCGAAAATCGCTCCGAGATCTACGGCATGGACGTAGTGCAGGAATGCAACGGCCTGGCCGTCAGAATTGAGCTCTCCAGCCGCCGGTTTATGGGGCTGAAAGAGCGCCGCCGTGCGCTGGCGGGACGCACCGGCTGCGGAGTATGCGGCGTGGAGCAGCTAAACGATATCGGCAGGCCGGTGCGCCCGCTGCCGTTTACGCAAACCTTCAACCTCGCGAACCTCGATCGCGCGCTGGAGCACCTTAACGACGTGCAGCCCATCGGCCGCATCACCGGGTGCACCCACGCGGCCGCCTGGGTTCGGCCGTCGGGCCAGCTGGCGGGCGGGCATGAAGACGTTGGCCGTCACGTCGCTCTCGACAAGCTGCTCGGGCGGCGCGTGGAGGAGGGAAGCGACTGGAAGAACGGCGCGGCGCTGGTCTCCAGCCGGGCCAGCTACGAGATGGTGCAGAAGGCGGCCATGTGCGGCGTGGAAATTCTGTTTGCGGTCTCCGCCGCGACCGCGCTGGCGGTTGAGGTCGCGGAACGCTGCAACCTGACGCTGGTCGGTTTTTGCAAGCCGGGCAGAGCGACGATTTATACCCACCCGCAGCGGATTATTGCGGGTTGAGATATGATCAATTTTTTTGAATGATGTGAACAAAACCTTCCGCTTTTTGTTATGGGATGTGAGGTCTATTATTTATCTCATCAAGGCACAACGCCTTACCCAAACAACTTACTGAAGGATTTATCTCATGAAAAACGTCAAAACTTTTGTAGCAGTTATCGCTCTGGCCGCTTCTTTTGGTTCTTTCGCCGCTCAAAGCGTGACCGCCACCGCCGCAACCATGGACGGCGCTGAAGCTAAAATTGCCGCTCAGGCCCAGGCTGCTGGCGCATCATCTTATAAAATTACCGAAGCCTTTACCGGTAATCGCGTGCATATGACGGCAGAACTGAACAAATAAATAAAGAGCTACTGTCGAAAGAGCGCCCCTGGGGCGCTTTTTTAGTTTATGCCCGCCAGCCGCAGCAGGGCGGTAACCACCGCCGCAGCAATAATCACCACGATCAGCGGCATTTTGCGCCAGGCGAGAAATACCGCGAAGCCCACCCCCAGCACCCGAGCCATACCGGCAAAATGTTCGCTTTCATAAAATGTAGTCGCCAGGGCGACGGAAAATAGCAGTATCGTCGCGGCGTCCGAGAGCAGCGCCTGAGAACGCTCGGAAAGCGCCAGGCGGCTACCGATCTTCGCGCCGCCGAGGCGCATCAGGTAGGTTCCTGCCGACAGGATAGCGATCCCGATGATAAACAGCGTGATGTTGCCCATTATTTTTTCCTCGCCAGCAGGCCGAACAGGGAGAACAGCACCGGCAGGCCCGCTGGCGCAAAGGAGACCGCTGCGAGGGATAACGCTGCACCGCTGCAGGCGCGGATTAAAGTGGTGCGGTTTTTAAACGCGGGAATGACCAGCGCCAGCAGAATGGCGGGGAAGACGGCATCGAGGCCGATGGTTTCCGGGGCCG
This sequence comes from Klebsiella sp. 18074, assembly GCF_902705905.1. NCBI lineage: Bacteria > Pseudomonadati > Pseudomonadota > Gammaproteobacteria > Enterobacterales > Enterobacteriaceae > Klebsiella > Klebsiella sp. 18074. The sequence continues at coordinate 29,257 of NZ_CACSIS010000035.1, forward strand.
GCAGGATCTTGCCGACCAGGGCCCCAAGCAGCGCGCCCAGCGGCCAGATGATAGCCACGCCGAGTCCGCACAGCCAGTAGGCGGCTTTACGCTGCTCCGGCGTTTTCTGCGACAGCCCGAAGACCACGCTCTCGTCATTCATAATATGGCAGCCCAGCAGGCTGGCGCCGCGCCTGCCGACCAGATCGCGAACCGTCACGCCGAACGGCACGTGGCGGGCGTTGACCAGTAATCCCGCGGCGGCGGCGGCCAGTGGATTACCGCCGCTGGCGACGATGCCGATAAACATAAACTCCGAGGCGCCCGCCAGCACGCAAATCGACAGCACGAACGGCACCCACACCGGGAAGCCATAGGCTATCGCCAGCGAACCGTAGGAGAGGCCGACGACGCCAACGGCCAGGCATACCAGGAATATCGCTTTTATTGTGTCTGCTTTGAGACAGGAAAAGTGCTGCTTCATACTATTTAGCCATATCGAACGAATTTCCATTATAATGAACGCAACCCTATAGGCTTTCAAGTCGAACGAATCGTTCGATATAAAAAACGTGGAGCCGTGTATGACACAGCCAATTAGCCTGATTGCCCGGAGCCTGGTACGCGAGCGCTCGCGCACCGGGCTCTCGCTGGCGGAAGTCGCGCGCCGGGCCGGTATTGCTAAATCGACGCTATCGCAGCTGGAGTCAGGCAACGGCAACCCCAGCCTCGAGACGCTCTGGGCGCTTTGCGTCGCGCTCGATATTCCGTTTGCCCGGCTGCTGGAGCCGCAGGCGCAAAAAACGCAGGTACTGCGTCGCGGGGAAGGGACGAAGGTGGTGGCTGAGCAGGCCCACTATCAGGCTATTCTGCTGGCGGCCTGCCCGCCCGGCGCCCGGCGCGATATCTATTTACTGCTGACCCAGCCCGGGGCTGACCGTATTTCTCACCCGCACCCGCCGGGATCGATAGAGCATATTATTGTCACCCAGGGCCGCGCGCGCGTGGGCCTGACCGAAGCGCCGGAAGAGCTGGGCCCGGGGGATTACATCTGTTACCCCGCCGATCGGGAACATCTCTTCCAGGCGCTGGAGCCGGATACTCAGGCTATTCTGGTGGCTGAGCAAAGCTAGCGTTTTATTGCGGGAATGACCGCGCCGCTCCCGCTGGACGTCCCGCCCGTATTGCGGGACACTAGCCGTTTCCTCCACCGCCGACTGGGATACGTATGTCGCTGAAAGCTATTGCTAAAGAACTTGGGATCTCGGTAACGACCGTCAGCCGCGCGCTGAACGGTTATGACGACGTGTCGCAGGAGACGCGCGCCCGCGTGGAGGCGGAAGCGCAGCGCCGTGGCTACCGGCCCAATACCTTCGCGCGACGCCTTAAAATGGGCAAAATTGACGCCGTGGGTCTGGTTTTTCCCATCAGCCCGGCCCCGCTGAATAACAACGTATTTCTCGACATGGTCGGCGAAATTAGCCACGAGCTGTCGCGCTATGAGATTGATTTACTGCTGATTGCCGACGATGAACAGGCGGACAAGCACGGCTATATGCGAATGGTCCAGAGCCGGCGGGTCGATGCGCTGATCGTCGCTCATACCCTGGATGACGACCCCCGCCTGACGCAGTTGCTCTCCTCCGGCTTTCCTTTCCTCGCTCTTGGCCGCAGCCGGTTGCCGCAGCCCTATGCCTGGTTTGATTTTGATAATCAGGCCGGAACCTGGCGTGCGACCCGTCATTTGATTAGCCAGGGGCATCGGCGCATCGCGCTGCTGAGCGAAAATAACAATCAGGCGTTTATCACCCAGCGCCGCAACGGCTATCTGCAGGCGCTGCGCGAGGCCGGATTAGCGGATACCTGGCTGCGCAGCGTGCCCCCAACCCGCCGCGGTGGCTATCAGGCGACGATGGAGCTGCTGCGTTTGCCGGAACCCCCCACGGCGATCGTGACCGACTGTAATACCCACGGTGACGGCGCGGCGATGGCGCTCTCCCAGCTGGGGCGCCTGACCGGAGATAACCGCGTGTCGCTGGTGGTTTACGACGGACTGCCGCAGGACAGCATTATTGAAACCCCGGTGGCGGCGGTGATCCAATCCACTCGCCAGGGCGTTGGCCGCCAGATCGCTGGCATGGTCCGTCGGCTGATTGCCGGCGACGATCTTTCCTCCCTGCAGGTGCTCTGGCAGCCCGAATTTATTCCCGGCGACACTGCCTGACTCCCCTCCCGCTACGCTAATTTCTGCACTCGATCACGAATCCGAAACGTTTTGGTTGTTAACCGAAACGTTTCGGATCAACAGTAAGGCATTCCTTGCTGTGGAGATGTCTGATGTCTGATTCGATTGTACGCCTGCAAAGCGCAGGGGCCGATGTGGTAATCAAAACCCATCCGTTTGCCGAAATTATCTACTGGGGGCCGCATTTAAGCCATTTTTCGCCGCAGGATGCGGCCAGCCTGACGCGCCCGGTGGCTAACGGTCGCCTGGACGTCGATTCCCCCGTAACGCTCATGGCTGAGCTGGGTCACGGGCTGTTTGGCGCGCCTGGGATTGAAGGGCACCGCCAGGGGCTGGACGGCTCGCCGGTGTTTGCCACCGCCGAGGTCGTGCAGGACGGGCAAAGCCTAACCCTTATCAGCGAGGACCCGCACGCCGGGCTGCGCCTGCGTAGCGAAATTGTGCTCGATAGCAGCGGCGTGCTGAGCGTTCGCCACGGTCTGACCAACCTGCGCGTGCAGCCCTGGCAGGTGGACCGGCTAGCGGTCACGCTGCCGGTTGCCGAACGCGCCCGCGAAGTGATGGCTTTTCACGGCCGCTGGATCCGCGAGTTTCAGCCGCATCGGCTGGTCCTCGATCACGACAGCTTCGTGCTGGAAAATCGCCGCGGGCGCACCTCCCACGAGCATTTCCCGGCGCTGATTACCGGCAGCACCTCCTTTAGCGAGATGCAGGGCGAAGTGTGGGGAGTACACCTTGGCTGGAGCGGCAACCACCGCCTGCGCGCTGAGGTAAAAACCGATGGCCGCCGCTATCTGCAGGCGGAAGCGCTCTATTTACCGGGGGAGATGGCGCTGGCCGAAGGCGAAACCCTGTGGACGCCGTCGCTGTACGCCAGCTACTCGGCGCAGGGTCTGAACGGCATGAGCCAGCAGTTTCATCGCTACCTGCGCGAGCAGATCGTGCACTTCCCGGATAACAAACCGCGCCCGGTGCATCTCAATACCTGGGAGGGGATCTATTTCAATCATGACCCGCAGTACATCATGCGCATGGCGGATGAGGCGGCGGAACTTGGCGTCGAGCGCTTCATCATTGACGACGGCTGGTTCAAAGGGCGCAACGACGACTGGGCGGCGCTCGGCGACTGGTATCTGGATGAGAAAAAGTACCCCAACGGGCTGACGCCGGTTATCGACCACGTGAAGTCGCTGGGCATGGAGTTCGGCATCTGGGTTGAGCCGGAAATGATCAATCCGGATTCGGACCTTTTCCGCGCCCACCCTGACTGGGTGCTGGCCCTGCCGGGCTATACGCCGCTGACCGGCCGCCATCAGTACGTCCTGAACCTTAATATTCCGCAGGCCTTTGACTATCTGCTGGAGCGGATGAGCTGGCTGCTGGGCGAGCACGCCGTGGATTATGTGAAGTGGGATATGAACCGCGAGCTGGTGCAGCCGGGCCATAACGGTAAAGCCGCCGCCGATGCGCAGACCCGCGAGTTTTATCGTCTGCTGGACGCGCTGGTTGCCCGCTTCCCGCATATCGAATTTGAATCCTGCTCCTCCGGCGGCGGACGCATCGATTATGAGGTGCTGAAGCGCAGCCATCGCTTCTGGGCTTCCGATAACAACGATGCCCTGGAGCGCAACACTATCCAGCGCGGCATGAGCTATTTCTTCCCGCCGGAAGTGATGGGCGCGCATATCGGCAACCGCCACTGCCACGCCACCTTCCGCCAGCACAGTATCGCCTTTCGCGGCCTGACCGCGCTGTTTGGCCATATGGGTTTGGAGCTGGATCCGGTGAGCGCCGACGAACAGGAGCGCGCGGGCTACCGCAAGTATGCCGCGTTGCATAAGCAGTGGCGCGACGTTATTCATCACGGCGTGCAGTGGCGTATGGATATGCCGGACGCTACCACGCTGGCGCACGGCGTGGTCAGTGAAGATAAGAGCCAGGCGATTTTCCTCGTCAGCCAGCTGGCGATGCCGGATTACACCCTGATGGCGCCGCTGCGCGTTGCGGGGCTGGAGGCGGGCGCCCGCTATCAGGTTACGCTGCTCGATCACCCGGATATTCAGATTACGGGAGAGGGCGGTCATACCATGCGTAAGCTGCCGGAATGGATGGTGACCCCGCAAACGGTGAGCGGCGAGTGGCTACAGCAGGCGGGGCTGGCGCTGCCAATCCTCGATCCGGAAAGCGCCATTTTAATTGGCCTGCAACGCGTGTAATGGTGACGGGCCGCCAGGCGGCCCTGACTGAGGAATATAAAATGAACCCGACTGCCTGTACCCACAAAAACAACCCTAACTTCTGGATTTTCGGCCTGTTCTTTTTTCTCTACTTTTTCATTATGGCCACCTGCTTCCCGTTCCTGCCGATCTGGCTGTCGGACGTTATTGGCCTGAATAAAACCGAGACCGGCATCGTTTTCTCCAGCCTTTCCCTGTTTGCGATCTGCTTCCAGCCCGTTCTGGGGGTGATTTCCGATAAGCTGGGGCTGAAAAAACACCTGATGTGGATCGTGACGATTTTGCTGGTGCTGATTGCGCCGTTCTTCCTCTATGTTTTTGCGCCGCTGCTGAAAACCAATATCTGGCTGGGGGCATTAAGCGGGGGCGCCTATATTGGTTTCGTGTTCTCCGCCGGCGCCGGCGCGATGGAAGCCTATATCGAACGCATCAGCCGCAACAGCGGGTTTGAGTACGGTAAAGCGCGTACCTTTGGCTGCCTTGGCTGGGCGCTGTGCGCGACGACCGCGGGGATGCTGTTTAGCGTCAATCCCGAGTGGGTATTCTGGATGGGCTCGGCCGCCGCGCTGCTGCTGGTGGTGCTGGTGGCTATCGCGAAACCGCAGGCCAGCTCGTCCGCGCAGGTGCTGGATTCCTTAGGCGCGAATCGCCCATCGGTGGATTTAAAAAGCGCCCTGCGGATGTTCCGCCAGCGCAAAATGTGGATGTTTATTCTGTATGTGGTCGGCGTGGCGTGCGTATACGACGTCTTCGATCAGCAGTTTGCCACCTTCTTTAAATCCTTCTTCGCTACGCCGGAATCGGGTACCCGCGCCTTTGGTTTTGCGACCACCGCCGGGGAGATTTGCAACGCTATCATTATGTTCAGCTCGCCGTGGATTATTAACCGCATCGGTGCGAAGAACACCCTGCTGATTGCCGGGATGGTGATGGCGGCGCGGATGATCGGCTCATCCTTCGCCACCACCGCGGTTGAGGTTGTGGCGCTGAAGATGCTCCACGCCCTGGAAGTGCCGTTCCTGCTGGTGGGGGCGTTTAAATATATTACCGGCGTATTTGACGTCCGGCTGTCGGCGACGATTTATCTGGTGGGCTTCCAGTTTTCCAAGCAGGTGGCGGCGATTTTCCTCTCCGCATTTGCCGGCAATATGTATGACCGGATCGGTTTCCAGGAGACCTATATGATCCTCGGCGGTATTGCGCTCTCCGTCACCTTAATATCGGCCTTTACGCTTTCAGGGAAGTCCGTGCCCGGAAGCGTCAGTAATAAAGCAATGACAATTTGATCAATTAACAGAATAAACTCTCACAGGGATGTGCTGAATAAACGGGAGAACATATTGATTATGGATATTAAAAAAAGAATGAACAGTGGTGAATTATATACTGATGGCGGCTACGGGCTGCCGGAGGAGCGGCTAATGGCAAAGGTGCGGGCCTATGAATATAACCACTCGCACCCATTCGGTCAGGAGCTAAGAGAGGATATTATCCAGCGCATGTTTGCGAGCGTGGGGAAACAGTGCTGGATTGAGCCGCCGATCAATCTTGCTTACGGAACTCACACCACTATTGGCGATAACTTCTACGCAAACTTCAACCTGACGCTGGTGGATGACGCGGAGATTATTATCGGCAATAACGTGATGTTCGCACCGAACGTGACGATCTCTACCGCTGGTCATCCGGTGCATCCGGATCTGCGCCACACGCAGCAGCAGTTCTCTCTGCCGGTGATTATTGAGGATGGCGTCTGGCTGGGCTCCGGCGTGATTATTAATCCCGGCGTTACCATTGGCAAAAACTCGGTGATTGGCGCCGGCAGCGTGGTTAATCGCTCGATTCCACCGAACGTTGTTGCCGCCGGGGTGCCCTGCCGGGTATTAAGAGATATTACCGATGAGGATAAAAATAAACATCAGCTATATACCGGCCAATAAACATAAGTCACATATTAATTAGCACTCGCTTCCATATAAAAATAATGAAGATAGAAAGGTGAGTTATTCACTCACCTTACCTCCCTGTTGCCTCCGGAAAATAAAAATGAATAAAAAGACGATAGCCTTAGCGATTAGTTTATGTTTGATGGAAAGTTCGGCAGTTGCTAAAAATAATTCTCTGACGCTTGAACAGCGTATGGAACAGCTGGAAGCGCGGCTGGCCGCGGCGGAAAGCCGGGCTACGGTGGCGGAAGGCCAGGTGCGAGAATTACAGGAGAAACAGCGCACCGCTATTGCGCTGGCGCAACCGACCGTTGCGGTAAAAAGCGTCACGGCGGTCGAGGAGAGCAAAAAGAATATTACCGCGCCGGAGCTTAAGCTTTCCGGCTATGGCGATCTGAAGATCTACGGTGACGTTGAGTTCAACATGGACGCGGAGAGCAAGCACGGCCTGCTGGCGATGACCAACGCCGATGTTGGCAGCGACCCGACCTACGATAACTGGGACTTAAACGGCCGCATTCTGCTGGGCTTTGACGGCATCCGCACCATGAGCAACGGCTATTTCGCCGGCTTCTCGATTCAACCGCTGGCCGATATGACCGGCTCAATGAACCTTGACGATGCCGCCTTCTTCTTCGGCCAGGAGAAGGACTGGAAGATAAAAGTTGGGCGCTTTGAAGCCTATGACATGTTCCCGCTGAACCAGGATACCTTCGTCGAGCATTCGGGTAATACCGCCAACGATCTCTACAGCGACGGCCACGGCTATATCTACATGATGAAAGAGGGACGCGGGCGATCCGACGCGGGCGGTAACTTCCTGCTCAGCAAGCAGCTGGATAACTGGTACTTCGAGCTGAATACGCTGCTGGAGGACGGCACCTCCCTGTATGACGGCGGTGACTACCACGGCCGCGACATGGAGCAAAAAAAGAACGTCGCCTATCTGCGCCCGGTTGTCTCGTGGGCGAAGGATGAGCTCTCCGTCGCCGCGGCGATGGAGTCGAACGTGGTGAAAAACGCCTACGGCTATAGCAACGCGCGGGGAGAGTTTGTCGATCAGTCCGATCGTACCGGCTACGGCCTGACCATGACGTGGAATGGCCTGAAAACCAATCCGGCCGATGGGGTGGTGGTGAACGTGAACACCGCGTATATGGATGCCAGCAATGAAAAAGACTTCACCGCCGGGGTTAACGCGCTGTGGCAGCGCTTTGAGCTGGGCTATATCTACGCTCATAACAAAATCAACGACTATGACGGGGTGATCTGCGATAACGACTGCTGGATTAAGGATGAGGGGACCTACAATATTCATACCTTCCACGCCTCGTATCAAATCCCGAACGTGATGAATATGCAGAACTTTAATATCTATCTCGGGGCCTACTACTCCATTCTTGATAGCGATGTGCAGGCCAATAAGAGCGATGACGACGATCGCTACGGCGCGCGGGTGCGCTTTAAATACTTCTTCTGAAGACCGTAAAAGCGGCCCCGTTAAATATCGTCCGGCGGGGCCGCCCGGGATTTAATCCAGATAGAATACCGGCTTCAGCTCGGCGCTAAGCGGGCTGTTATCGGCGTTTGCGGGCATCACGTCGCGCATATGCCGCCACCAGCGCTGACAGACCTCGGTTCCGGCGACCGCGTTCCAGCGGGCTTCAGATTCAATCTCCACCGTGGCGAACAGCAGGCTGCGCGCTTTATCGAGATAAATGGCGTAGCGGTGCACGCCGTGCGCCTTCAGAACCGCCTCCAGCTCCGGCCAAATTGGCGAATGTCGACGCTCATACTCTTCGTGCGCGTCGGGATTCACCTGCATCACAAACGCCTTGCGGATCATAACGCCTCCAGATAGAGCTCGCGCACCTGGTCGCGGCTGGCGGTTCGCGGGTTGCACGGCGCGCACGGATCGGCGAGGGCCTTGTCCAGCCAGCCTTCGATGTCGGATTTGGTCACCCCAAGCTGGCTGAAGCCCTGCGGAATGCCGACGCGTTTGCTCAGGGTGCGAATCGCCTCGATTGCCGCCATGCTGGCAGCATCATCGCTCATGCCGCGGGTCTCGACGCCCATCGCCTGCGCCACGCGGGCAAAACGGGCAACGGCGTTCGGGCGGTTAAAGTTTTCGATGATCGGCAGCAGGATGGCGTTGCATACGCCGTGGGGCAGATTGTGGGTCGCGCCAGGCTGATGCGCCAGCGCATGGACCAGGCCGAGACCGGCGCTGTTGAACGCCATGCCCGCCAGATACTGACCAAACGCCATCTGCTCGCGCGCCTCAAGGTTGTGCCCGTCGTCGACGGCTTTCGGCAGCCACAGATTAATCAGCCGAATGGCCTCCAGGGCATTGGCATCGGTGAGCGGGTGGGCGCCGACCGAGACGAAGGCTTCGATAGCGTGGGTCAGGGCATCCATTCCGGTGGCCGCGGTGATGGAGGCCGGGATGTCCAGCATCACGCTGGCGTCATCGACGGCGATGTCCGGAATAATATTCGGATCGATGATCACCTCTTTTACCTGGCGCGCGGAATCGATGATGACCGCATTGCTGGTCATCTCCGCCGCCGTTCCGGCGGTGGTATTGATCGCCACCAGCGGGACGCCGGCGTTTTTCACCTTGCCGACGCCGGAATAGGCGGTGGAAGGGGCCGGGTTGGCGGTGAGAATTTTAACCGCTTTCGCGGTATCGATGGGGCTGCCGCCGCCAAAGGCGATAATGTAATCGCACTGCGCATCGTGGAAGGCGGTAATACCTTTATGCACCAGCGCTTCGGTGGGGTTCGGGAATACCTCATCAAACAGGTGCCAGGACATCTGGTGTGCGTCGAGCGCGGCAAACAGGCTGTCCAGCAGACCCAGCTTCACCAGCTGACCGTCGGTGACGATCAGCGCTTTGCCCCACTGTTTAGCGGCGACCAGATTGACCATATCGCCAATGGCGCCCGCGCCGTGCAGGCTGATTTTCGGCAATGCCAACATAAAGCTCATGATAACTCTCCTGTTAATGAAATCCCGTTCCCCCCCACCGTCAGGCGAAGGGCTAATGTCTTCGCTGCAGCACCCGCCGGGCGATAATCGGCAGCGAAATCACCGCGATCAGCATGGCGCCGATGATTATCGACATCACGATGCCCGGTACGTTGAGCAGGCTCAGGCCAAAGGTCACCAGCCCCATCAGGAAGGCGGCAATAATCACCCCCACCATGCTGCCGGAGCCGCCGAGGATATTGACGCCGCCGAGCACCGCCATCGTCACGACCGCCAGCTCCCAGCCCACCGCCAGCGAGGGGCGAGTGCTGCCGAGCCGTGACGTCAGCAGCACCGCGGCCAGCCCCGCCATCAGCCCAACCAGGGCAAACAGGATCAGGTTATGACGCTTAACGTTGATCCCGGAAAACCAGGCGCCGGTCGGATTATTGCCAATCGCGTAGGTGCGGCGGCCAAAGTTGGTTTTATGCAGCAGGAAGGTAAAGGCGGCCGCCAGCAGCAGGAACAGCGCAAACTCAAACGAGAGTGCCCCCCAAACGTAGCCCTGGCCGAACCAGGCGAAGCTGTCTGGATAGTGATTTAGCGCCTTATCACCCAGCAGGATGTAGGTCATGCCGCGGTACAGACTCATGGTGCCGATGGTGATAACGATCGACGACAGATTCAGGCGCGTCACCAGGATGCCGTTAAACAGGCCGCACAGCAGGCCCACTCCCAACCCGACGGCCACCAGCAGCGGCGTATCCATCCCCGCCGCCGCGCAAAAGCCCATCGCCGTGGAGCTCAGCGCCATGGTGGAGGCGACCGAGAGGTCAATCTCTCTGGCGATAATCAGCATCGCCATCGGCAGGACGATAATCGCCTTCTCGGTAAAGTTGAAGGTGGCGTCAGAGAGGTTCCAGATATTAAGGAAGTAGGGCGACGCCAGCGCGTTGGCGGCAAAAACGGCGAGGGTCACCGCCAGCAGGAAGCCTTCCCAGCACAGCAGGCGGCGCAGCGGCGACGGCGCCGTCGGGCGGCCGGCCATCTCGTCAGTGGTCATTATTTTGCTCATGGTTTCACCGTCTGTTTTTGCGAAGCCAGCACCGCGCTGCGCAGAATGAGCCGTCCTTGACGTTTGTTCCCACGCTCGTTAAGCACCACGGCGATGACAATAACCGCGCCGGAGATGGCCATCTGCCAGAAGGGGGAGATACCGATGACCGGCAGCGCGTTGTTGATAATCCCGAGGAACAGCGCGCCGCACAGGCAGCCGACTACGCGTCCGGTGCCGCCCATGGTGCTGATGCCGCCGATGACGCAGGCGGCTACGACCTGCAGCTCGAAGCCGTTGGCAACGTCAACGTAGGCGACGGCAAAGCGGGAGATCCACAGATAGCCGCAAAATCCCGCCAGCGCCCCGGAAAGGCAGAAGCTGATGAACTGCATTTTCCCGGCGTTGATGCCGGTGTAGTACGCCGCCGTGGCGTTGCCGCCTGCGGTGTATAGCGCCCGCCCGGTGCGGCTGTAGCGCAGGAAGTAGCCCACCAGCAGCAGGGCGGCGATGGCGCACCAGCTCAGCAGCGGCAGCCCCAGCAGCGAGGCGCGCGGCAGGGCGAGGAAGTCCGCGCTCATCTGATGCGAGTTAACCCAGCCGCCGTCGGAGAGCAGGAAAATAATGCCGCGATAGATGCTCATGGTGCCGAGGGTGACCACGATCGCCGGTATGCCGAGACGCCAGACCAGCAGACCGTTAATCACCCCCATCAGCAGGCCGAGCAGGGTCGCCAGCATCAGCAACGCCCACACCGGAATGTCCGGGTGGTGGGCATTAAGCAGGGCGACGATCATCCCGGTCAGCGCCAGGTTGGCGGCCATCGACAGGTCGATCCCCTTGGTCAGCAGCACCATCATCTGGCCGAGAGCGAGGACGATAAGAATCGAGGTGTCGTTAAACATCTCGACCAGGTTTTCCGCTGCGATGAACGACGGTACCCGGCTGCCGATGCCCGCGACCATTAGGATAATGACCGCCGCCAGCAGCGCTTCGCGGTTTTTAAGCAGTTGTTGCCACATTACGCAGCCTCCCGGGCAGTGCCGCTGGCGGCGCTGACGATAGTTTCCGCCGTCGCTTCGCCGGCGCGATATTCGGCCACCATCAGCCCTTCGTGCATCACGATGATGCGGTCGGCCATTCCCATAACCTCCGGCAGCTCTGATGAGACCATAATGACCGCCAGTCCCTGGCCCACCAGCTCGGACATAAACTGATGCACCGCCGCTTTTGAACCGATATCGATACCTTTCGTCGGCTCATCGAGAATGATCACCTGTGGATGGGTGGCCAGCCATTTGCCGATCACCACTTTCTGCTGGTTGCCGCCGGAGAGGGTTTCTACCGCCTGCTGCCAGCTAAAGGCCTTGACCTGTAGGCGCGAGGCATACTCATCGGCCAGCCGCCATTCGCGGGCGTCGTTCAGCACGCCGCGGGGGTTGAGCCTGGAGAGCTGGGGCAGGCTGATGTTCTGCACGATCGGCAGGGCGACGATCGCCCCCTGCTTCTGCCGCTCTTCCGGCACGCAGACGATACCGGCCTGAATGGCGTCCGCCGGCTGGCGAAAGCGCACCGCTTTGCCATTCAGCACCATTTCGCCGGAGGAAGGGTGCGATACGCCGGACAGCGCCTGCATGAGCTCGGTGCGCCCGGCGCCGACCAGCCCGTAGAAGCCGAGGATCTCGCCTTTGCGCAGGGTGAAGTTGATATTGGCGAACTCGGTGGGGTGACAGAGATTGTTGACCTCCAGTACCGTTTCTCCCGGGGTGCAGCTCACCTTCGGGTAGGTTTGGGTAATGGCGCGTCCGACCATCATCGACACCATCCGCTCTTCGGTGATCTCGTTGATGGCGCCGGAGCTCACGTACACGCCGTCGCGTAAGATGGTGTAGTAGTCCGCCAGCTCGAAGATTTCGTCAAACTTATGCGAGATAAACAGGATGGCCTTACCGTCCTGTTTCAGGCGCTCGACTATCTGATAAAACTCCAGAATTTCGTGTTGCGAGAGCGCGGCGGTCGGCTCGTCAAGGATAACCACCTGCGCCTCAAAGGAGAGCGCCCGGGCGATAGCCACCATGTGGCGCTGGGCGATGCTCAGCGTTTTTAGCGTCGCGCGCGGGTCGATCTGCACTTCCAGGCGGCGAAGAATATCCCCAGCTTTCTGGTGCATTGCCGGCCAGTCGAGCTTTTTCAGCAGGCCTTTATGCAGATACTGGCCGACAAAAATATTTTCCGTCACCGAGAGCTCGTCAAACAGCACCGTTTCCTGGTGGATGGCGGTGATCCCGACCCGGTGCGCCGACTCCGGATGAGGCAGTTGAATCGGGATCGCTTTATAAAGGATTTCGCCCTCTTCGGGCTGATAAATGCCGGTCATCACTTTGACCAACGTGGATTTGCCGGCACCGTTTTCGCCAATTAAGGCGGTCACTTTGCCGGGCCAGAGATCGAGCTGTACGTTCTCAAGGGCACGCACACCGGGGAAAACCTTGGTGATGCCCTTAAGCGACAGCAGTGGGGTGGACGCCGTCATGATAAGTCTCCGGTTTTGCCCCTGTCCCGAGAGTGAAACAGGGGCTGAGGATTAGAAAATCTTGGAAAACTTATCGATGTTGCCGGCATCGTAGACGAAAGGCTCCGCCATCGCGCCGCTGCCGTCGGCATCCAGCTTCACCTTGCCGAGCCTGCCCATATTAGCTTCGGTTTTGGTTGCCGTGCCTTTGACTAAATCGTCGGCGAGGTAGGTAGCGGCATAGCCGAGGTCAATGGGGTTCCAGATAGCAAAGCTTTTGCTGGCGCCGGACTTAATCGCCCCGGCCATTTCAGACGGCAGCCCCAGTCCGGTGACGTACACCTTGCCAATCTTGCCCTGATCCTTCACCGCCTGGGCGGCGGCAACGATCCCCACCGACGAAGGCGAGACGATCGCTTTCAGATTGGGATACGATTTCAGCAGGCCGACCGCTTCGCGGTAGCTCTTGTCGGAGAGATCGTCCCCGTAGGCAACGGTGACCAGGTTGACGGAAGGGTACTTCGGTAGCACCTTCTTCATCTCTTCGATCCAGATGTTCTGGTTGGTTGAGGTGGGGGTTGCGCTGAGGATCGCCACGTCGCCTTTTTCGACGTTCAGCGCCTTCAGGGCGTCCGCGGCGAGCCTGATGTTGGTCTCGCCAATAAGTGCGTTATTGGAAGGATTTAGGTGGATCTGGCGCCCCGCCGGCGCGACGCCGGAATCCCAGGAGACCACTTTGATCCCGCGCTGCATCGCTTTTTTCAGCACCGGCACCACGGCGTCAGGATCGTTGGCGGAAATGGCGATCGCATCCACCCCCTGGGCGATCAGCCCGTTCAGCACTTCGATCTGCGCTTCGGCGGTGGTGGTGGTGGGGCCGGTATAAATCACTTTCACATCGCCTAACTCTTTCGCCGCTTCCTGCGCGCCAACGTTCGCTGCCTCGAAGAATCCATTTCCCAATGATTTTGCCACGAGGGCAATTTTAACTTCAGCTAAAGCAGAACCGGACAACGCCAGGGCGGCAACGGTGAGGATCAAGCTTGTCTTTATTTTCATTGCTTTTACTCCACATGATTGAGTTAGTTTCCCGCCGTCTTTCATCTTGCTGGTACATGGGCTTCCCGCAGGGCGAAAGAGTTAGGGTAGGGTTTGCAGGTGACAGAGTTCGCCCCGTCTCGGTGAGCGGGGCGCGATGTAATTATTGATAAAGGTCTAACGCGGACTGCATAGGCTGCACATCAAAACGCTTGCCGAGGGCAATCAGCTCTTCGCGGGTGATGGTCTGCTTCATGCCACCCATGGAGTAAACCTTCACCAGCACTTCAGCCGATTTCTCGGCGGTATCGATCAGGCCAAAGGTCTCATCCAGCGTCGGCCCGCTGCCGAAGACGCCGTGGAACGGCCACAGCACCAGCGAATGCTGACGCATTTCCAGCGCGGTGGCTCCGCCGATTTCGTCGGTGCCTGGCACCATCCACGGCAGAATACCAACGCCGTCCGGGAACACCACCAGACATTCGGTACTGCCTTCCCAGAGCTTGCGGGTGAAGAGATCGCTATTGTTCTCCAGCACGTAGGTCAGGGCGATCAGGTTGGTGGCGTGGCAGTGCATGATCACGCGATCTTTGCCGCCGGTCAGCCTGATGCGTTCGCTGTGGGACAGGAAGTGGGCCGGCAGTTCCGAAGTCGGCACCGCCTCGTTCTCCAGGCCCCACAGGATGTGATACCCCGCGCCGTCGCTGTCCACTTTGACCACGCCGAGGTTGGCGGCCGGATCGAGCTGCACGTTGCGGAAAAATTTACCGGAGCCGGTGACGATAAACGGCTGATTGGCCAGCGTCGGCATCGGCTGGCTCAGGGCGATATAGCGCGGTTTGGCGTGGAAATCCGCCGCGAAAGGTTCGATATCGGCTTCGTCGAGGCGTAGCGTCAGGTTGCCGCCGTTGCGCTCATCCCAGCCCTTCAGCCACGCATCGGTGGTGGCCTTAATCATGCCCTGGACGAACCAGGAGTCGATAATGGTGTGCATAGTTTTGTGCTTCCTGTTGATTCGGCGCGGGGTTGACCCCGCGCCCTGAATAGGTTGTTTATCTGTCGGTTGCCGGGCTACCCGCGCAGGCTCAGCACATCTTTCTCGTAGCCGCGAACGCTATCCAGCCACTGGCTGCCCGCCGGGGTATCGTGACGCTGGCAGTACATCTCCCAGACGGCCTGCCACGGCAGGCATTTCTGCTCTTCCAGCAGCGCCAGTCGGGCGGTGTAATCGCCGTCGGCTTCCAGCTGGCGCAGCTGTTCCGTCGGCTCCAGCAGCGCGCGCAGCAGCGCTTTTTTCATGTTGCGGGTACCAATCACCCACGCCGCGATGCGGTTGATGGAGGCGTCGAAGAAATCGAGGCCGATGTGCACGCGGTCAAACAGGTTGTGGCGGATGATTTCGCTGGCGATGGCCTGGGTTTCGTCATCCAGCAGCACCACGTGATCGCTATCCCAGCGTACCGGGCGGCTGACGTGCAGCAGCAGGCGCGGAATGTAGAGCATGGCGGCGGAGATCTTGTCGGAGATGACCTCCGTGGGATGGAAGTGGCCGGCGTCCAGGCACAGCGCGGTCTGCCGGCTGGTGGCGTAGCCCATATAGAATTCATTGGATCCGACGGTGTAGCTTTCGGCGCCGATACCGAACAGCTTGCTCTCCACGGCATCGATGTGATGCGCCGGATCGAGCTTCTCGCTAATGACCTCATCCAGCGCGTTCAGCAGGCGCTGGCGCGGCGCCAGGCGGTCAACGGTGATGTCCTTCATACCGTCCGGGATCCAGATATTCATCACCGACGGGGTGCCCAGCTGCTCGCCGAAATAGGCGGAAACCCGGCGGCTGGCCTTGCAGTGATCGATCCAGAACTGGCGGATTTCATCGTTAGCGTGCGAGAGGGTAAAACCGTCGGCGCTCAGCGGATGCGAGAAACAGGAAGGGTTAAAGTCGAGACCCAGGCCGTTGCTTTTGGCCCACTCCACCCAGTTTTTAAAGTGCTCAGGTTTGATTTCGTTACGCGCAACCGGGGTGTCAGACTCCAGGTACAGCGCGTGCAGGTTCAGCCGTTTCGGACCGGGGATCAGGCTCAGCGCCTGCTCGAGGTCGGCGCGCAGCTCGCTCGCGTTGCGGGCTTTACCCGGATAGTTGCCGGTGGCCTGAATCCCGCCGGTTAAATTGCCTTCCGGGTTTTCAAAACCCGCGACGTCATCGCCCTGCCAGCAGTGCATGGATACGGGGAGCCGGTCCAGCTGGCGCAGAGCCTCCTCGACATCCACACCGGCGGCGGCGTAGCGCTGTTTAGCAATTTCCCAGGCTTGTTCAAGTTGAGTGGTCATGCGCAAAGCTCCTTGGTCTGTTGTTGCTGAAACTGCGCAACGAAGCGGGCAATTTCATGTTCAGGATTAGGGGTAAACGTGGTGAGCGCGTAGTTGTCGCGCACCACCTGACGGAAATCATCGACGTTGTTCAGCTCATCCAGCGTCATCAGCTGGATGCCGATATTGCCGAGCGTAGAGGCCTCGACGGGGCCCGCGATAACCGTAATGCCGCAGGCGTCCGCGCACAGTTGATTGAGCAGCGCGTTCTGACAACCGCCGCCGACGATATGCAGCTGGCTGAAGGGCTGGCCCCGCAGCCGGGCAAGCTCGCCGAGCACGCGGGCGTACAGCAGGGCGAGGCTGTCAAAAATACAGCGCGCCAGCTCGCTGTCGCCGTCGGGCACCGGCTGTCCGGATTCACGGCAGGCGGCCTGAATCTCGGCGCTCATATTGGCCGGGTTGATAAAACGCTCATCGTTGCAGTCAATCACCGAGCGGCAGGCCGGGAGGCCGGCGGTCTGGGCAATCAGCGCCGACAGGTCGCTGACGTTCTGCTCTTTCAGCACCCGCTGCAGCAGCCACAGGCCCATAATATTTTTCAGCACCCGATAGCGGCCTTCGGCGCCGCCTTCGTTGGTGATATTGGCCTGCAGTGCATCATCGCCGGTGCAGGGGGTTTTGCTTTCAAAGCCCATTAACGACCAGGTGCCGGAGGAGAGATAGGCCGCATTTTTACCGGCCAGCGGAGAAGCGATCACCGCGCTGGCGGTATCGTGACTGGCGACGGCGACGACCGGGATCGCTTTGCCCTGCGGGCAAATCCAGTGGCCGATCACGTTGCCGGGATGGGTCGGGGTACCGAACCACTCGCGCGGCGCGCCGCTCCAGTTCAGCAGATCCTCATCCCAGCTATCG
Organism: Klebsiella sp. 18074; assembly: GCF_902705905.1. Lineage (NCBI taxonomy): Bacteria > Pseudomonadati > Pseudomonadota > Gammaproteobacteria > Enterobacterales > Enterobacteriaceae > Klebsiella > Klebsiella sp. 18074. Next base: position 46,466 of record NZ_CACSIS010000035.1, read on the forward strand.
CTGTTGATATTGACCAGCTGGGTGGTGGTGGCATTGGTGTATTCCCAGTTCATCTGGCCGGTCAGACGGAAGCTGAAGTAGTCCGGGATCAGCAGCGCGTGCGCGGCCTGGCTCACCAGTTCCGGCTGCTGCTCAACCAGGGCGCGCAGCTGGTAAAGGGTGTTGAACGGCAGAAACTGAATGCCGCTGCGGCGATAGATATCCGACCGGCCTATCTGCGCTTCGGCATGCTGCATCAGGCCGTGGGTGCGGTCGTCGCGATAGGAAACCGCGAGGCCGACGCGCTGGCCCTGACCGTCGAGCAGGACATAATCCACGCCCCAGGTATCAATGCCGATGCTGTCGATAAGAATGCCCTGAGCGCACACCAGCGCCAGCCCGCGGCGAATTTCGCCTTCCAGGCTATCGATATCCCAGCAGTCGTAGCCATCCACCTTGTGCAGGCTGTTGGTAAAACGGTGGATTTCACGCAGCGTCAGCGTGCGCTGTCCGCTTTCATAGCTGGCGAGCATCACCCGCCCGCTGGAGGCGCCTAAATCAACGGCGACACAATGTCGAAAACTCATGGCAGAGATCCTTCTGAAAATCATTGCCAGCAGTCTAAAAAAGTCGCCGGTCGCGCACCTTCTTGCCACGGACAGGGAAATTTATCCGCTGGCAAGAAAGCAAAGGTGACCGTGAGATAGCTCACAATTTCATTCTGTCGCTATCGACGCGGGGGATGTGACGCTCTCCGCAGTTCCCGATCTTTCCGGCCGTTTCTTGAAAAAGCGGCAGGCTTTACGCCGTTTGCGGTCGAAAATTGAAGGCCGGATTGCCGGCCCTTAATTACTATTTGCGACACTGATTGATAACATTTCTCATTTCGAGGGAGCTGCTATGACCGTATTGCACAGTGTGGATTTCTTTAAGTCCGGTACTTCTGCTGTTGCCATTGAGCCACGCCTCCCTCAGTCGGCGTTTCCGGAGCATCACCACGATTTCCATGAAATTGTTATCGTCGAGCACGGGACGGGGATCCACGTTTTCAACGGCCAGCCCTATACCATCAGCGGCGGCTCGGTTTGTTTTATTCGCGATCACGATCGCCATCTTTATGAACATACCGATAACCTGTGCCTGACCAACGTGCTCTACCGCGCACCGGATGCTTTTCGCTTTCTGAGCGGCGTCAGCCAGCTGCTGCCGCAGGAGCAGGAAGGCAACTATCTCTCGCACTGGCGGGTTAATCAGGGGGCTTTGCAGCAGGTGCGGCAGATCGTCAGCCAGATGGAAAGCCTCGGCGGCGAGTCGGATGTGCATACCATTGCCAGCCGGGAAATTTTATTTATGCAGCTGCTGGTGCTGCTGCGCCAAAGCAGCCTCGCGGAAGGGGCCGCCGATAGCGAGGCGCGGCTCAATCACCTGATGGCGTGGCTGGAAGATCACTTTGCCGAGGATGTCTGCTGGGAAGAGGTGGCGGCCCAGTTTTCGCTGTCGCTGCGCACGCTGCATCGCCAGCTCAAGCAGCAGACCGGCCTGACGCCGCAGCGCTACCTGAACCGGGTGCGGCTGATGAAGGCGCGCCATCTGCTGCGGCACAGCGATGACAGCGTAACGGATATCGCCTATCACTGCGGATTTGGCGACAGTAACCACTTTTCGACGCTTTTTCGCCGCGAGTTTTCCTGGTCACCGCGTGATATCCGCCAGGGACGCGACGCCATTCTTCAGTAACGCGAGAGCAGTCAACGTTTTAGCGAGCAAAATCGCGAATAATGAAACGTTATTTGTGCCTGGAGTTGTCGCGGTGGCCGGTCAGTTGATTCTTCGCAAAGATGAGTTTTTTACCTCGCCTTCTCAGGCGGTGGCGGTAGCGGATCGCTACCCGCAAAACGTCTTCGCCGAGCATACCCATGAGTTCTGCGAACTGGTGCTGGTATGGCGGGGAAACGGCCTGCACGTGCTTAACGATCGTCCGTGGCGCATTACCCGCGGCGATCTGTTCTATATCCGCGCGCAGGACAAGCACTCCTACGCGTCGGTGAACGATTTGGTCCTGCAAAACGTCATCTACTGCCCGGACCGGCTGCGGCTCAACTTTGACTGGGCGGCCCATATTCCCGGGCTGTTTGGTACGCCGTGGGTCCCGCACTGGCGAATCGGCAGCTCCGGTATGACCCAGGTGCGGCAGGTGATTACCCAGCTTGAACAGGAGAGCAACCGCAGCGACCCCCAGGCCAATCAGATGGCCGAGCTGCTGTTCGCCCAGCTGGCGCTCATTCTGCACCGACATCGCTACGCGACCGACAACCTGGCGGCGACCCAAAGCGAAGCCCTCCTCGATAAACTGCTGACCGAGCTGGCCGGCAGCCTGAACCAACCCTTTTTCCTCGATCGCTTTTGCGCGCGGGAAGCGTGCAGCGAGCGCGCCCTGCGCCAGCAGTTTCGCCAGCAGACGGGTATGACGATCAACCACTATTTACGTCAGCTGAGAATTTGCCACGCGCAGTACCTGCTGCAGCATACGGAGCGCCTGATTGGCGAAATCGCTATGCTGTGCGGATTCGAAGACAGTAACTACTTTTCGGTAGTCTTTAACCGTGAGATTGGCATGACGCCGGGGCAGTGGCGGCAACGCAGTCGCGTCGCCGCTTAGGCGTTTAGTTCACCATTCCCAGGCCGACAATATTGGCGGCAATAATGATGACCACGCAGCCGAGGCTGAGTACGCCGACCGGACGCCGCCCGGCGTTTTTCCACTCTTTCAGCACCAGCCCCACCAGCCCACCGCACAGAACGTAGAAGCTCATATGCAGCATCCAGCTCATGTAGTCGTACTGCGCCGGAATGCTGGCGTGGCCCCATGCGTAGAAGAAGAACTGCAGGTACCACATCAGGCCGCCGAGCGCGGAAAGCAGGATATTGGCGATGATGAGCGGTTTTGCCCGCGAGAAGTCCGCTTTTATCGACAGGTTTTTCACTTTTGCCAGCCGAATAAAGCAGAATCCGAGGTTCACCAGCGCGCCGCCGCCCATGATGACCACGTAGCTAGGCAGGGCGGTGTACAGCGGGTCAACCCCCAGCGCTGCGGCGGCTTCGTGCATCGGTTTGGCGGCGTTCATTGCAAACGACATTCCCGCCGAGAAAATACCGCACATCACCGCCAGGACCAGACCTTTTTTGAGGTTGAAGTCTGCGGCCTTAATGCCCATTTTGCGCTCTTTCAGCTGCCCCGCTCGGGTCACAATGGCGACGCCAATCACCGCGACCAGCACGCCGAGCAGCGTCATCTGACCGCCTTTGGTATTGATTAAAACCTCGAACTGACCGTTGAGAATCGGGGTCATTAGCGTACCGACGATCAGGGTAATGCCGATGGCGATACCGATCCCCATCGACATGCCGAGATAGCGCATGGTCAGGCCGTAGTTGATATTACCGATACCCCACATCGCGCCGAACAGGAAGACCGGCAGCAGAGTCGAGGCGCTAAAGGAGTTGTAATAGGCCCAAAAATCAGGCAACAGCAGGGCGCTGATAGTCCAGGGCAGGATCAGCCACGAGACAATCCCGCCGATAGACCACATGGTTTCCCATGACCACTGCTTAACTTGTTTGAACGGAGCATAGAAACAGGCTGCACTGGCCGCACCTATCAAATGCCAAAAAATACCCATCGTAATCGCGTGATTCATTGATTTTATCCTCATCTATTTTTTATCGGATAAATCTTCTTCCGACCCGATGAGTGTAAAAATCGGTCAGTTTTATCGCCTTCAGGCTGTTGCCACGTGTGGGTAAACCCTGGCAACCAACAGCTTAATTACTTGTTCCAGCTCACAAAATCGCGGGTATCACACTCTGTTATAACCTTATTTAAAATACGGCATTGATAAGCGTTTTCAATATCATTTAATTAACTATAATGAACCAACTGCTTACGCGGCCTTAACACTTTCAGCCGCTCGACAATAATGGAGATGATTATGAGTTTTACACTGCCAGCCCTGCCGTACGCTTATGACGCCCTGGAACCGCACTTCGACAAGCAGACTATGGAAATCCACCATACTAAGCACCACCAGGCTTACGTTAACAACGCCAACGCTGCGCTGGAAAGCCTGCCGGAATTCGCCGATCTGTCTGTTGAAGAGCTGATTACTAAACTGGATCAGCTGCCGGCTGACAAAAAAGGTCCTCTGCGTAACAACGCGGGCGGCCACGCTAACCATAGCCTGTTCTGGAAAGGCCTGAAAACCGGTACCACCCTGCAGGGCGACCTGAAAGCGGCTATCGAGAGCGATTTCGGCTCCGTTGATAACTTCAAAGCTGAGTTTGAAAAAGCTGCAGCCACCCGTTTCGGCTCCGGCTGGGCGTGGCTGGTGCTGAAAGGCGACAAACTGGCCGTGGTTTCAACTGCGAACCAGGACTCCCCGCTGATGGGTGAAGCTATCTCCGGCGCTTCCGGTTTCCCGATCCTGGGCCTGGACGTGTGGGAACACGCTTACTACCTGAAATTCCAGAACCGCCGCCCGGACTACATCAAAGAGTTCTGGAACGTGGTTAACTGGGACGAAGCAGCAGCGCGTTTTGCCGCCAAAAAATAAGGTTGCATTGTGCTGAACGAGAAGCGAGTCTGATGACTCGCTTTTTTTATACCTGTAGCAGGGGGCAGCAGATGCACTATCCGGTGAACGTCTTTGTGGGCAAGATAAGGGATTACGAAGGAAGCCGTCCGAGCGCCATCGGGAAAATCCAGGTCGACGGTGAGTTAACCCTCGGCGATCTGGGGCTGGAAGGCGATGAGCAGGCGGAAAAGAAAATTCACGGCGGCCCGGATCGCGCGCTCTGCCAGTACCCGCGCGAGCACTACGCCGACTGGATCCGCGAATTCCCCCAGCAGGCCGACCTTTTCTGCGCGCCGGCCTTTGGCGAAAACCTTTCTGCTGAAGGAATGACCGAGAAAAACGTCTATATCGGGGATATCTTTCGCTGGGGCGAGGCGCTGATTCAGGTAACGCAGCCGCGATCGCCGTGCTTTAAGCTCAACTTCCATTTTGCCATCAGCGATATGGCCCAGCGCATGCAGAATAGCGGTAAAACCGGCTGGCTGTATCGGGTGGTGGCGGGGGGCGTGGTCTCCTGCGACGCGCCGCTGGAGCTGGCCTCCAGGGTGAGTGATATCAGCGTACATGAGGCCGGCGCGATTGCCTGGCATATGCCGTTTGATGATGAGCAGTATCATCGCCTGCTCAGTGCCGCAGGGCTGTCGGTAAGCTGGAGCCGTACTATGCAGAAGCGGCGTTTAAGCGGCAAGATCGAAGATAATTCCCGCCGATTGTCGGGGAAATAAGGCTTCCCCGGCTGCGTGCGCAGACCGGGGAACGTCGCGTCAGGTGCGCTTATACAGCGGCAGCCAGATGGTCAGCCGCAGGCCGCCCAGCGGGCTGTCGTCGGCTTTCACCCAACCACGATGCTGCTGAATAGCGGCTTCGACAATCGCCAGTCCCAGACCGGTACCGCCTGACTCACGATCGCGCGCTTCGTCGGTGCGGTAGAACGGGCGGAAAATCTGCTCGCGATCCTCAGGGCTGACGCCCGGACCGTCATCATCGACGTTAACCGTAATGCCGTCTTTATCCACCGAGAAGCTCACCGAAATTCGGGTATGCGAGTAGCGCAGCGCGTTGCGTACGATATTCTCCAGCGCGCTTTCCAGCGCGTTGGGGTTGCCATACAGCGGCCACGGCCCCGGCGGATACTCCACGGTGAACGATTTTCCTACCTGCTCGGCCTCGAAGGCGGCGTTATCGAGCACCTCGCCCCACAGCTGGTTGGCTTTTACCGTCTCGCTGACCAGCGCGTTGTTGGCCTGATTGCGCGACATCACCAGCAGATCGTTGATCATGCTGTCCAGCCGATGCGCTTCCATCACAATACGCTCCAGCTCTTTGCTCTCGCCGCTGCGGCGGCGCAGCAGAGCGGTGCCCAGCTGCAGTCGCGTAAGCGGCGTGCGCAGCTCGTGGGAGATATCGGAGAGCAGACGCTGCTGGCTGGTCATCATCCGCTCCAGAGCGGTGACCATCTGGTTAAAGCTGGTCCCGGCGGCCAAAAACTCCTGCGGACCGGCTTCCAGTTCCGGATGCTGGCGCAGGTTCCCCTGGGCGACCTCGTCGGCCGCATTTTTCAGCTTACGAGCCGGTTTTGCCAGACTCCACGCCAGCCATAGCAACAGCGGAGCGCTGACCAGCATGGTGACGATAAGCAGCAGCAGCGGACGGTCAAACAGCAGGTTGATGAAATCGGATTGTGACGTGCTGGCGGGGCGGATCAGATAGAGCTGATAATTATCCTCACCATCCCTGACGGAAAACGGGCCGACCATTTCCAGACGACCGTAGCGTTTTTTTTGCGGATGATCGGCATTATCGGCCTGGCCGATAAAGTTGCGAATAATCTGCATTTCGTTGCGTTCTGCGCCGATAACGCGCCCTTCGCTGGTGACCAGCAGCAGGCGCTGTCCCGGCGGAGCCCATTTATCTATCGCCCGAAACAGACGACGCCACCACATCAGATCGTTGGGTGGATCGGTCGCCAGCTCGGCCTCAACGTGCTGCTCAATCATGATGCCCTGGCGTTGCTCGCTTTCCAGAAGTTCGGTCATCTGGCGCGAATCCAGCTTGGGCAGCATCAGAACCAGCATCAACACCAGCGCCAGCGTGAGCCAGAAAATAGCGAAGATGCGTGCGGTTAAACTTCCAATCATGAAGCTGAAACCATCAGATAGCCGCGTCCGCGCAGGGTTTTAAACCACGGGTGGCCGTCTTTACGCTCCGGCAGCTTACGCCGCAGGTTAGAAATATGCATATCGATGGCGCGGTCGAACGGCGTCAGGCGTTTTCCCAATACTTCCTGACTCAGATGTTCACGAGAGACCACCTGGCCAAGATGCTGCGCCAGCAGGTACAGCAGGGTGAATTCCGTTCCGGTAAGCTCCAGCGTTTGACCATCAAAGTTGGCTTCCTGACGGCCCGGGTTGAGGCTCAATGCGTCAACCTCCAGCGTCGGTGAGCCGGCTTCGGTGGTTTGCTGCTGCTCACTCCAGTGGGAGCGGCGCAGAATCGCGCGTATGCGCGCCACCAGCTCACGATCGTTAAACGGCTTAGGCAGATAATCGTCCGCGCCCAGTTCAAGGCCGAGAACGCGATCCAGCTCGCTACCGCGGGCAGTTAGCATGATAACGGGAGTCTGGTGTGTCTGACGCAACTCTTTAAGCGTATCGATACCGTTTTTCTTCGGCATCATTACATCAAGTAAAAGTAAATCGATGCTGTCGTCCAGGAGAGCCAGCGCCTGTTCCCCATCATGGGCTACGAGCACGTTGAAGCCTTCCATATCGAGCAGCTCTTTTAACAGGGAGGTTAGCTCCCGGTCATCATCAACTAACAGGATTTTGTTCATTGTTTAAATACCTCCGAGGCAGAAATTACGTCATCAAGGCTCGCTAATCCATGACTTTACGTTGTTTTACACCCCCTGACGCATGTTTGCAGCCCGAATCGTAAACTGTCCCTCGTTGAATCGCGACACAAACGTTTTGGGAGTATGTGATGCGCAATGTTATTGCTGCCGTCATGGCCTCAACGCTGGCGCTAAGTGCTAATAGCCAGGCCGCTGAAGTCGTTACCAGCGTTAACTGGCTCCCCGGAGAAGAAGGGGCGCAGCGCAGCATCCAGGGCCACATGTTTGATGGCATAAGTTTAACCGAACAGCAACGACAGCAGTTACGAGATCTTATGCAACGGGCACGCCACGATAGGTTACCCGTTAATGTTAGCGAAATGGAGACAATGCATAGCCTTGTCACCGCAGAAAAATTTGATGAAAACGCTGTGCGTGCTCAGGCCGATAAGATGGCGCAGGAACAGGTTGACCGCCAGATCGAAATGGCGAAGGTTCGCAACCAGATGTACCACCTGTTAACGCCAGAGCAGCAAGCGGTTTTAAATGCTAAGCACCAGCAGCGAATGGATCAGTTGCGTGAGGTTGTAAGGATGCAGAAAGGCTCAGCAAAGATGCTTTCAAGTAGTAGCAATACCGTGCAACCCCAGTAACAAACCCTGTTTTCCTTGCCATAGACACCATCCCTGTCTTCCCCCACATGATGTGGGGGTTTTTTTTGCCTGTCATTCAGCTAAACGACCTCCCGCTTGTCATCCGTCGTCGCAATAGATCGAGTTATACTAAGCGCACTGCGGGTGAAGGAGCGTTTATGAATCAATCTTATGGGCGGCTGGTGAGTCGTGCGGCCATTGCGGCGACGGTGATGGCTTCCGCGTTACTTTTGATTAAAATTTTTGCGTGGTGGTATACCGGCTCGGTGAGTATTCTGGCTGCGCTGGTGGACTCGCTGGTGGATATTGCCGCCTCGTTAACCAATCTCCTGGTGGTGCGCTATTCGCTACAACCTGCCGATGAGGAGCATACCTTTGGCCACGGCAAGGCCGAGTCGCTGGCGGCGCTGGCGCAAAGTATGTTTATCTCCGGGTCGGCGCTGTTCCTGTTTTTAACCGGTATTCAGCACCTGGCGCGCCCGGAACCGATGCAGGCGGCGGGCGTCGGGATGATTGTGACCCTGATTGCGCTGCTCAGTACGCTGGTGCTGGTGACCTTCCAGCGCTGGGTGGTGAGAAAAACGCAGAGTCAGGCGGTGCGTGCAGATATGCTTCATTATCAGTCTGATGTTATAATGAACGGCGCTATTCTGGTGGCGCTGGGCCTCTCCTGGTACGGCTGGCATCGTGCCGATGCGCTATTTGCGTTAGGGATAGGCGTCTATATTTTGTATAGCGCGCTGCGCATGGCCTATGAGGCCGTCCAGTCGCTGTTAGACCGCGCGCTGCCTGATGAGGAACGTCAGGACATTATCAATATCGTGACCGCATGGCCTGGCGTCAGCGGGGCACACGATCTACGGACGCGGCAGTCAGGGCCGACTCGTTTTATTCAAATACATTTGGAAATGGAAGATAACCTGCCATTGGTTCAGGCACACGTCATTGCCGACCAGGTGGAGCAGGCGATTCTGCACCGTTTTCCGGGTTCCGATGTCATTATTCATCAGGACCCCTGTTCTGTGGTGCCGCTGGCGCGGCAGGGCGTTTTTTAAGCTTTGAGTTATAGTCTGTAAACTCGATGTAAAAATGTGGGGCAGGCCGGCATTATTTGTATAAATTACCGCCGTTTGGTCTGACCTGAATCAATTCAGCCAGAAGCGTTTGATATACTATTGCAATTATCGTCGTGCACTCCTGATAAGGGAGCGCTTCAGGCAACAGGATTATTTTTTGCTTCCTAAGTTCAGAGGTAGTCATGATTAAGAAAATCGGTGTGTTGACAAGTGGCGGTGATGCGCCGGGCATGAACGCGGCAATTCGCGGCGTTGTGCGCGCGGCATTAACGGAAGGTCTGGAAATTTTTGGAATCTATGACGGTTACCTTGGGTTGTATGAAGATCGTATGATCCAGCTCGACCGCTATAGCGTTTCCGACATGATCAACCGTGGCGGCACCTTCCTGGGTTCAGCTCGTTTCCCGGAATTCCGCGAAGAGCACGTTCGCGCCGTGGCCCTTGAGAACATGAAAAAGCGCGGTCTGGATGCGCTGGTTGTTATCGGCGGTGATGGTTCGTACATGGGGGCGATGCGCCTGACCGAAATGGGCTTCCCGTGCATCGGTCTGCCGGGCACCATCGACAACGACATTAAAGGCACCGACTACACCATCGGTTTCTTCACCGCGCTGAGCACCGTTGTTGAAGCGATTGACCGTCTGCGTGATACCTCTTCCTCACACCAGCGTATCTCCGTCGTTGAAGTGATGGGCCGCTATTGTGGCGATCTGACGCTGGCGGCTGCTATTTCCGGCGGCTGTGAATTCGTCATGGTGCCTGAGGTTGATTACAGCCGCGACGATTTGGTCGCTGAAATCAAAGCGGGTATCGCCAAAGGTAAGAAACATGCGATTGTGGCCATCACAGAGCACATGTGCGACGTCCACGAACTGGCTGACTACATTGAGAAAGAGACCGGCCGTGAAACGCGTGCAACCGTTCTGGGTCACATTCAGCGCGGCGGCTCTCCGGTTCCTTATGACCGTATCCTGGCATCCCGCATGGGCGCCTACGCGATTGACCTGTTGCTGCAGGGCTTCGGCGGCCGCTGTGTTGGTATTCAGAACGAGAAGCTGGTTCATCATGACATTATCGACGCTATCGAAAACATGAAGCGTCCGTTCAAAAATGACTGGCTGGATTGCGCGAAGAAACTGTACTAAGTTTCGGCGTAAAACAAAAAGGCCTTCTCAGAGAGAATAATGCCGTTCACTTAAGCCCCACGTGACTTAAAACTGAACGGATATGTAGGTGGAACGTAAAGCACTGTACGATCGTATCGTCGGTGCTTTCTTTTTTCTGGAAGAATAAACGCTTTTACATTTTCCCTCATACCTTTCAGATGCTTAGGGATGCTTCCTGCCGCGCCTTTACCACTCACTCTGACCTGCGACACCAGGATATTTAATGCCGCAATAAAGCTAATTCGCGTCGGTATGACTCCTGCTTCCCCTGCAATATCCACCATTTCCTTTCTCAGCAGATTATAAGAGACCAGTATTCCCCATAATTCCTGTTTCACACCCTCGGGAAAGCGGCTTCGCAGCGTCACTTCGCCCTTCAGTTGACGGCGCTTCAGCTCCCCATATCCCAGTTCAATCTCCCAGCGTTCCCAGTAAATACGCAATAAATCCTCTACCGGCCAGACCGCCGGGTCCGTCATGGACGTGAGAAATCCGGTGATTTTTCCTTTTCCCCCACCGCTGACATAACTCACCATTCTTGCCCGCCACACGGCCGGAAGATGAGGGGCTGCCTTGCGGGACTGAGGAGAGACAGGCATCTCAATCAGCATGTCGTAATCGCTGTATCGCTCGATAACTTCGTAGCGAAGCTTGCTTTTTACGGGCGTCAGCCAGTGCGTGGCGGTGCCTGCCTGTTACCACTCAAGGAAGAAAGCCGCGCTGAAATAACAACGGTCGAACAGTGTGAGGGTATGGTCCGGAGCAGAAGAAATCAGGCGGTGAGCCAGTGTCAGCTCGCCTTCGGCAACGCCACCAAACGCGGCATCCAGCAGCATATGAGAATGGGTTGCCATCAGCCCAACCATCCGGACCTGGGGGAAAGTGCCGGTGGACGATTCAATAAATCCAAAAGTGGTGGCGTTCTCGGGTGAATCGGGTGTGCGAAAGAGAGTCCCGTCGACGCTCAGTATCCGGAGGCCATGAAAAGTAGCCGGTCCGAGAGCTGCAGGCAGCCACGCTTCGTTGCAGGCATGGAAAAGATAGCGAAGAGGCGCTTCTCCCAGCCGCTGGCGTGCAGCGGTTAAAACACTGGGTGCCAGACTCTGATAACCGTTATCAGGCTGAAGGACAATATCGAGATGATGGCAGACATCTTTGATGGATAAATCACGCAACAACCCCATCATCAGGATGAGCCATACTGCCTGCTCAGCAGGCAGGCGACGCCTGCGAATACTGGCCTTCTGACAGGCAGTCAGGGCCTGGTGGATCCAGAGAGGGTCAAGCGAACGAGTAAAGGCATCCATCTCAGAAGAGAAAGCTTCAACAACAAAATCCATGTCATCTTCAGACGTAAAAAACCACCTGCATAGCAGGTGGCATTGAAAACGCCCCATAGGGGCGTACTAAGTCCAGACTCTGAGAGCCTTCCCTTCACACCTCTTTTAGAGGGAGCTGGCTCTCTTCAACTTCATGCTTT
>NZ_CACSIS010000036.1:0-49387 GCF_902705905.1 Klebsiella sp. 18074
CCGAAAACCGCCTTGAGCGAGCTGAATGTTCAAATGGCGAGGTCATGGAAAAATATAGCGATCGCGACCTGCGGTCGCTAGAAAAGAAGAACCCCACCTAAAAAAGTGGGGTTAGTCAGCAGTCTGAGCCGGGCAAAGCCCGGCTTTTTCTTAACGCGCGTTCACGCTTAGCGCTTCGGTCCTGCGGCAACCAGCGCCGCGCCCGCCGGCGTATCGGTATACTTCTCGAAGTTTTCCACAAACAGCTTCGCCAACTGTTCGGCCTTTTCCTGCCACTGCTCCGGCGAACCGTAGGTGTTGCGCGGATCGAGAATATGAGTATCCACTCCCGGCAGCTCGGTTGGGATCTGCAGGTCGAACATCGGCAGCGTAAAGGTTTCCGCGTCATCCAGCGAGCCGTTAAGGATCGCATCGATGATCGCGCGGGTATCTTTAATCGAAATACGCTTGCCGGTGCCGTTCCAGCCGGTGTTCACCAGGTAAGCCTGCGCGCCGGATGCCTGCATGCGCTTGACCAGCACCTCCGCGTACTGCGTCGGGTGCAGCGACAGGAAGGCGGCACCGAAGCAGGCGGAGAAGGTCGGCGTCGGTTCCGTCACGCCGCGCTCGGTGCCCGCGAGCTTGGCGGTAAAGCCGGAGAGGAAGTGGTACTGCGTCTGATCGGCGGTCAGGCGCGATACCGGCGGAAGTACGCCAAAGGCATCAGCCGTCAGGAAGATAACCTTGGTGGCATGGCCCGCTTTAGAGACCGGCTTAACAATATTCTCGATGTGATTGATCGGGTAGGAGACGCGGGTGTTCTCGGTCTTTGAGCCGTCATCAAAATCAATGGTGCCGTCCGGGCGCACGACGACGTTTTCCAGCAGCGCGTCGCGGCGAATGGCGTGATAGATATCAGGCTCGGCGGCTTCGGAAAGCTTAATGGTCTTCGCGTAGCAGCCGCCTTCGAAGTTAAACACCCCGTCGTCATCCCAGCCGTGTTCGTCATCGCCAATCAGGCGACGCTTTGGATCGGTGGAAAGGGTGGTTTTACCGGTGCCGGAGAGGCCGAAGAAGACGGCGACATCGCCTTTCTCACCGACGTTAGCCGAGCAGTGCATTGACGCGATGCCCTGCAGCGGCAGCAGGTAGTTCATGATCGAGAACATCCCTTTTTTCATTTCGCCGCCGTACCATGTCCCGCCAATCAGCTGGATACGCTCGGTCAGGTTGAAGGCGACGAAGTTCTCCGAGTTCAGCCCCTGCTCCTGCCACAGCGGGTTGGTGCATTTCGCGCCGTTCATCACGATGAAATCCGGCTCAAATACCGCCAGCTCTTCATCCGTCGGGCGGATAAACATATTTTTGACGAAGTGCGCCTGCCAGGCCACCTCGGTAATAAAGCGTACGCTCAGGCGGGTGTCGGCATTGGCGCCGCAGAAGGCGTCAACGATAAACAGACGCTTGCCGGAGAGTTGATGGGTAACCAGTCCCTTCAGGTGCTGCCAGGTCTCCTGTGAGAGCGGCTTGTTGTCATTCTTGCCCTTACCCTTATCAGACCACCAGACGGTGTCACGGGTCGTATCGTCACGAACGATATATTTATCTTTCGGCGAACGGCCGGTGAAAATACCGGTATCGACAGCGATAGCACCAAGATTGGTTAATACGCCACGCTCATACCCTTCCAGATTGGGGTCGAGCTCCTCCTTAAACAATGTGTCGTAGTCGGGATTGTGGACGATATCCTGGACGTCGTTGATACCATAAGCCTTGAGATCCTGCGGGGTTAAACCATTATTAACGCGCATGTCACTGCTCCTTAGCCAATATATACTGCTTTAAATTGTAGGGGTTATTGAGGGGTATAGACCGCGACCAGGCTCATAGATTTACGTATCTCGACAAACGCCTTGCTGACGGAAAACACGGTGACTCCTGTCACGAAACGGGTGGATTATCTCAGGGAATTGGCTATTGGTGGGGATAGATGTTTCTTAATGGTTAAAAAGTAATTAAAAAAACTGCCGAATTGTGAATGTAATCGCTTTCCTGAAAGAAAATTACGTAACCCTTTCAGTGGGAATCGATTCATCTCGCGCGTAAAAAAATTGACGCCAGGAGCAGCGGGGGAGAAAACCCCCGGCGAAGCGCCTGGCGGAGAGGACGATTAGTGAACCTGAGGATCGGCCGGGGAAGCGTTATTGCGGATTTCAGCAATATCCATGGCGTTGAAGAGATAGTGATTGCCGCAGTAATCGCAGTGCATGTCAATTTCACCCTCGTCGGCCAGGATGCTATCAATTTCTTCATCCGGCAGGGTCTTCAGCGCGCCCGCGCAGCGTTCGCGGGAGCAGGTACATTTGAACTCCACGTTCTGCGGATCGTAAACCGTGACCTCTTCTTCATGATACAGGCGCCACAGGACATCGTTAGCCGGCAGGGTGAAAAGCTCCTCGGCCTTAATGGTCTCCGTCAGGGTCGCCAGGTGCTCGAAATCAGCGGCCTGAGCGTCCTGCGCCGGCATCACCTGCAGCAGCATGCCGCCAGCCATTGGTTTTCCGTCATGTTCACCGGTGCGGATGATCAGGCGGGTCGGCAGCTGCTCCGAGCGTTGGAAGTAATCTTCCAGGCAGGCGGCCAGGGTTTCACCTTCCAGACCGACGACGCCCTGATAGCGCTCGCCCTCATCCGGAGAGATGGTAATGACCAGATAACCGTTACCCACCAGCGTTTTCAGATCGGCATCTTCCGGGATCTCGCCCTGGACGCGCGCGACGCCGCGCAGCTGCTGCTGGTTAGTGCCGTTAATCACCGCCAGAGAGAGGGGGCCGTCACCCTGCAGCTGCACGGTAATATCGCCGGCAAACTTCAGCGTTGCGGTCAGCAGACTGGTGGCAACCAGCAGCTCTGCCAGCACGGTTTTGACCGGCTGCGGGTAGCTATGGTTAGCCAGAATTTGTTCCAGCGTTTCTGAAACGGTTACCAGCTCGCCGCGCACGGCATAGTTTTCAAACAGGTAACGATGTAATTGATCGTGTTGAGTCATAATAGTCTCTCTTGCTGGCAACAGCGGTGTCTGGAGTTCAGGCCGTTATTCACTCTCGCCGTGTTTAAATCTCATCAGGTCGCGGCGCTCTTTCTTGTCCGGACGTCTGTCGGGATGCGGCATGGTTAGCGCGTTCATTTTGCGCGCCAGCGCCATTTTTTCGCGTTTCTCGATGCTCTCTACCGTCTCTTCGTACAGCGCGACGGTTTCGCTGGCGGGCCGGCGTTGTTCAGTAATGCCTTTTACGACGACGGTGCGTTCGTCGTTACCCTGGCGTAGCGTCAGGGTAGCGTCCAGCTCGACGATTTTTCCAGGCTTGCTGCGCTGTCCGTTATAGTGCACCTTGCCGCCTTCAATCATCTCGCGCGCCAGCGCACGGGTTTTATAGATGCGGGCCGCCCAAAGCCATTTGTCCAGCCTGATGGCGACGACGGGCTTCTCTTTCATGGCCTCTCCTTATTGCGTCAGCGAGGGGATCAGGCGCCGGTAATCATTCATGCCTGGATGGCGGGCGTAGTGCTTTTCCGCCAGCCCGGAATCAGGATTGGTCACCCCAAGACAGTAGCGAATGCCGTACTGCGCTGCCGCATCGAGGATCGCCTCGTTGTCATCAACAAACAGCGTTTTGCGCGCATCAAAGCCGGTTTCCTCAGCCACCGCACGCCACAGGCGCTGATCCTCTTTCGGATAACCAAATGTGTGGGTGGAAAGCAATAAATCAAGGTGTGCATCAAGACCGGTATGCTTGAGCTTGACCGCCAGGTTGTGCGGATGGGCGTTGGTCAGCAGGATACGCCGCTTGCCGCTGGCTTTGAGAGCGTCAAGGAACGGCACGGTATCTTCACGTAGGGCGGCCTTCGGCCCCTGCTCGCTGGTCATCGCACGAATATCCAAATTCAGGCGCTCGCTCCAGTAGTCAAGACAGTACCAGTTTAGCGTATGCTGCACCGCGTGATACTCCTGGTGCATCGCTTCTCTGGCCTCCTGCAGGTTAAGGCCGCGGGCGGCTCCCCAGGTTTCCGGAACCAGCTTTTGCCAGAAATAGTTGTCGAAGGCGAGGTCGAGCAGGGTGCCATCCATATCCAGCAGAACGGTATCAACCTCCTGCCAGGCGATATCAAAGTGCATGGTGAGTCTCCAGCGAGGGGAAATGCGCGACAGGTTAACACACCCTGTCGCGCAAAGGATTACTCGTGATGTTCCGGCGAGGAGATGAGTACCGGGTTCAGGCAGCTTTCATAATACTTCTCAATTTCTTCCATCCGCTGGCGATGGCGCTGGTAGCGGCGGATCGCCAGCACGCCGTGCCAGGACATGCAGCCGAGCATCGCCAGCAGCAGCAGCGTCGTGCCGAGATAGCGCCATAGCCCTGAGCGATCGGGAATGCGGTGCAGATTGATATGCTGCGTGCCGTTAGCATCGGTATAGAGATTGGTGACGATGCCCTCGGCGTGGAAAGGCGTGTGCATCAGCATTGCGGCCAGACGCTGCAGCTCGCCCCACTGCTCGTGGGCAGGGTAATCATACAGGCTGACGGTTGGCCACGGCTGATTGACCAGATCGCTGCCCTCATCGCTGGCGATCAAAAAACCGCCGGGAGCCGGGCTGTTCAGCGCCTGCGCCGCGCGCGACGTTTCGCGGATCACGAACGGCGCCGTGGAGGTAGTCACCAGGTTTTCCAGCGACTCGGCGCTGACCGGGCGTAACAGCACGTTGACGCCGTCCAGTTTGCCCGAGCTGGCGCGCTTAGTCAGGGCATCCCAGCTGCGCGTATTGCCAAGGTTGACCAGCGCATTCTTCAGGCGCGTGCAGTCATCTTGCGCCGAGCACAGGCTATTGGTTTTGATAACGATATCGCCAAAATCATCCAGCAGCACCATTCCCGATTTCTGAATGGCCGAGCGCAGCGCCGGGCTAACGCGTGAGTCGTCGTCCGGGTCAGGATGCAGCTGGCGCTGGACGGACTGCATCAGCGCGGTGGCTTTGCCGACGATGTCGGACTCCGGCAGCGGCAGGGGAGGCGCATCGTTCCAGACGATTTGCGAGCAGTCAAACGGCATAAACGGCGAGTTCTCTTTTTTTGCCGTCCAGGTATCCGGAGTGTGGATATTGCACATGCCGGTGCCCTTCAGCCGCAGGGTATCGCCGATGCGGACCTGCGACTTCTCTAACTGAGCGACGGTCGTCGCTTCGATGGTCTGCGCGCCTTTGAGCCACGAAAGGGTGAATTTAAACGGCATATTCAGCGGTACGCTGGCCCACAGCATCACCACCACCAGCAGGGCGCCGGCAGCGATAATGGCGCTGCGTAGCCAGTACTGGAGCGGGAAGTGCCTGACCTCATCGTGTAGCGACAGGAAGCGTCCCTGGCGCGCGACGTGACGGCTGAGGTAGATATCGACATCCGTTTGCTGGCCGAGATCCTGGGCAATCCAGGGCTGCCAGTGGCGGGGATAGATAAGGTCGATGATCCCCAGGGAGATATTGTTGATGTGCTCCTGATCGTTTTCACCAAACAGACCCCAGCGTTTTGGCATTCCGCGCAGGCAGTGGATCTCCCGCAGGGCGTTTTTACGCGGCGGAGCATACATTCCCCACAGGCCAGCGAGCAGCAGCAGGAGCCCGCCGCCGAGCAGCCAGGGCGTGAAAACGTAGGGGCTGATCAGGCTGAAGTAAAACAGCAGGAACGCGGCCACGATCAGTACCGCCTCGCGCAGACTGTCGGGGCGGCTAAGCGCATGCTCTTCGGCGGTCTCCTGGCGAATATTCAGCAGCTCGACCTGCTCACTCTCTTCACCGCGGATGGAGGCCTGGGTAGCCGACGCCCTTTCAAGCGCGTAGCCGCGGGCCTCCTGCGGGTAGTCGCTGAGCGCGTGGCCGTTGAGGGCAATAACCAGCGGCAGGCTGTCGGTTGGGATCAGGTCAACGCTATTTTCGTCGTTGATGTGCTGCTCCCAAAACGGCGGCAGGTGAACCTCCACCGAATCAAGGAAGTAGCGCCATTTGTTCGGATCGTCAGTGGTGATGCCATAGCGGGTGATGGCCCGGGTTACCGTAATAACGGTCTCGCTCTGCGCGTTCAGCGTCAGAGAGACCGGCGCAACGCTGGCGCCGGTGGCCGGTATTTTCTGCGCCTGGCTGAGCCCTTCGAGGTACTTTTCTACCGCCCGGCGCTCCTCGGCGGAGAGCTTGCGCGTAGCGGCATCGCTGAAGGCGTGCAGTAAAGGGAGGCGACGACGTCTGGCATGCGCGCGATACCACCACCCGATCAGCAGTGCGCAGAGCAGCAGTGCCGTGAAGAAAATCAGAAAGGTGCCCATGCCCATCCCATCATAGTTATTCTTTTCTTAGCGGTATCGTTGGCTGCCATTAACACTCAAAAGCCATCCTTCAGGATTATGTTACCTGCGATTATGGGCCTGGGAAGAGCGCGAAATCCTCGGGTACGCTGGGTACGCTTCGGTTTCTGCGCGCTATCCGCTCAGACTGCCGGCGACACTACTTACGCCCGACGGGAGAGGCTCGTCGCGTGAGCCTGCATTTTGCTACCGGCAAATATTGTGTAAGTAAGGGAAAATTTATTGTGCGTTACAGCAGCATACAAGCTTATCAAAAACGTTAAAATGCATGAATCGGTAAATTCTCAAATACATTTCAACCTATTGACTTTTTTATCTTTATGATTCTCTCATTGAGCGCTGGTACGTTGCAACTATGTAAATTAGTGGCGAATTGAATTGCCGAAAGCGTGCTCCATATCGCACAATGACCTCTGTAATCACAGCATAGACCGATGACGATGAGCAAATCATTACAAAAACCCACCATTCTCAATGTTGAAACGGTAGCGCGTTCGCGTCTTTTTAACGTTGAAAGCGTGGATCTGGAGTTCAGCAACGGCGTGCGCCGCGTTTATGAACGCATGCGGCCTTCTACGCGTGAAGCCGTGATGATTGTGCCGATTGTCGATGACCATATTATTCTGATTCGCGAATATGCGGTAGGAACGGAGTCCTACGAGTTAGGTTTCTCGAAAGGGCTGATCGATCCGGGTGAAAGCGTGCTGGAAGCGGCCAACCGCGAGCTGAAAGAAGAGGTTGGCTTCGGCGCTCAGAAGCTGACGTTCCTGAAAAAGCTGAGCATGGCGCCGTCCTACTTTTCCAGCAAAATGAATATCCTGGTTGCCGAAGATCTCTATCCTGAGTCGCTGCCGGGCGATGAGCCGGAACCTTTACCGCAGGTGCGCTGGCCGCTTTCCGAGCTAATGACCCTGCTGGACGAAGAAGATTTTAACGAAGCGCGAAACGTCAGCGCGCTGTTCCTGCTGCGCGAATGGCTGCAGGCTCAGGGTCGGCTGTAGTCCGAAGCGCGCCTCGAGGCGATTCTGGGCATCGCCCGTACGAATGGATGAAAAAGAAAAAGCGCCCGCAGGCGCTTTTTTTGTCAGAACAGCTCGTGAGTCTCTCCCCCACCGTCGGTGAGGGTCGTCCCCACTTCATGAACCGCCTGCCGGGTGGGCTGCGTGCCGTCAATAAAGTACTCTGCACGACTATTGCCGCCGCTGGCCAGCTGGCCAGTGCTGCGATCGATATTCACCGTGACGATGCCAGATGGCGGCGTTAGCGGCTCTTCCGGCACGCCTTCAAGCACTCTCTTCATAAAGTCATCCCAGGCCGGCTGGGCGCTTTTTGCCCCGCCTTCGTAACCGGAGATCTGCTCTTTAATGGCACCGGAAGCGGTTGTACGGCCCAGATCGCGTCGGTGGTCGTCAAAGCCAATCCATACTGACGTCACGACGCCTGGGCCATAGCCTGAGAACCACGCATCTTTCGAGCTGTTGGTGGTCCCCGTTTTGCCGCCGATATCGTGGCGCTGTAGATCGCGGCCGGCGCGCCAGCCGGTTCCCATCCAGCCCGGTTCGCCGAAGATGTTGCTGTTCAGCGCGCTTTTGATCAGGAAGGCCAGCGGCGTATTAATCACGTGCGGCGCGTATTCCGGTGCTCCGCTCTGGGCCACCAGGGCCTGGTTCGCCTGCCCAAGCTGCGGCTGCGGCGGCACTGCCGGGTTTTGCGGATCTTCAGAGGTCGCGACCTCTTCGACGTCTTTATTCTCCAGAACGTTGGACTTCGGCGTATCGCCGTAAATCACCGGGGAGTTGCACTGCGGGCAGGCAACTTTCGGCCGCTCTTCGAAGATGACGCCGCCCTGATCGTTTTCTATCTTGCTGATAAAGAACGGTGTAATCAGGAAACCGCCGTTAGCCATCACCGAGTAGCCGCGGGCAACCTGCAGCGGCGTAAAGGAGGCAGAGCCCAGCGCCAGCGATTCGGTGTGCACGATGTTCTGCGCCGGGAAGCCGAAGCGCTGCAGATATTCCGCTGCGTAATCTACGCCCATCGCGCGCATCGCGCGAACCATCACCACGTTTTTCGACTGTCCCAGCCCCTGACGCAGACGAATGGGGCCCGCGTACTGCGGCGGGGAGTTTTTCGGCTGCCAGTCAGAACCCGCGCCGGCATCCCAGCGGGAAATGGGCACATCGTTGAGCATGCTCGCCAGGGTTAAGCCTTTATCCATCGCCGCGGTGTAGAGGAACGGCTTAATGTTCGATCCCACCTGACGCAAGGCCTGAGTGGCGCGGTTAAACTTGCTCTGGTTAAAGTCGAAGCCGCCGACCAGCGCGATAATGGCGCCATTTTGCGGGTTAATGGAGACCAGCGCCGAGTTCACGTCCGGTACCTGCGACAGCCACCAGCTGCTGCCCACCTGGCGGACCCAGATCTGTTGTCCCGTCTGCACTACGTCGGTCACTTTGCGCGGCGTAGCGCCCTGCTGGGTATCGGAGATAAAGCGACGCGCCCAGCGCATGCCGTCCATATTCAGCATTACCGAGGTACCGTCGCCGAGCAGCGCAACGGCTTGCTGCGGATTAGCTGACGTCACGACCGCCGGAGAGAGCGGCCCGGAGCCGGGCTGATTTTTTAACGTCGCGATGATTTTCTTGTTGTCCCACGGGGTTTCACCCACTTTCCACAGCACGGCTGACGGCCCGCGGTAGCCGTGGCGCATATCGTAGTCCAGCACGTTATTACGTACCGCCAACTGGGCGGACTGCTGGTTTTTACGGGCGATCGTGGTGTAGACGCGATAGCCGTCTTCATAGGCCTTTTCGCCGTAGCGGTTAACCATCTCCTGGCGCACCATCTCGCTAAGGTACGGCGAGGAGAAGGCGATTTCCGGCGCATGGTATCGGGCATCGATCGCTTCCCCGCGCGCCTGGTCGTACTGAGGCTGCGTGATATAGCCTTCGCTCAGCATACGCGCCAGCACCACGTTGCGGCGGGCGGTCGCGCGGTCCAGCGAGTACAGCGGGTTAAAGGTCGAGGGCGCCTTCGGCAGACCGGCGATGACGGCCATTTCGCTCAGGCTGAGCTGGTCGACCGATTTACCAAAATAGACCTGCGCCGCGGCGCCAACGCCGTAGGCGCGATAGCCGAGGTAGATTTTATTGACGTACAGCTCAAGGATTTCATCTTTGCTCAGCAGCTGCTCGATGCGGATCGCGAGGAATGCCTCTTTGATCTTACGCATCAGCGTCTTCTCCGGGCTAAGGAAGAAGTTACGCGCCAGCTGCTGGGTGATGGTGCTGGCGCCCTGCGACGCATGGCCAGAGAACATGGCGACGCTGGCCGCACGGAAAATACCGACCGGATCGACGCCATGATGCTCGTAAAAACGGCTGTCTTCGGTGGCAATAAACGCTTTGAGCAGCTCAGGCGGCATTTGTTGCAGGGTTACGGGAATACGGCGCTTCTCGCCATATTGCGCAATAAGCTCGCCATCCGCGCTGTAGACCTGCATCGGGATCTGCAGGCGCACATCCTTCAGGGTCGCGACGTCGGGGAGCTGTGGCTCAATATATTTATAAAGGCCAAAAATCGAGCCTGCACCCAGCAGAACGCAACAGACTGCAAGGATGAATAGATACTTTACGAACTTCACCGGAGATTTCCCATTTAGTTTTATTTGGGCAGTTTATAAACAAACGCGCGGTAGTATAAAGGCAAGCCTGGTGCATTGATAGAGCTCAACCGTAACGGCGGATAAGGAGATATCACCATGGCTTTCAGGAACTGGCGAATAGGGATGCACATCCAGCAGGATAAGATAGCTATCGTGGCGCTGCGGTTTGAGCGCTCCCGCTGGGCGCTGTGTCGCTGGTGGCATATCGCGCTAGCACCCGGCATCGTCCGGAATGGACAGGTGGCTGACGGCATGGCGCTGGCCGAGCGGCTGCGCGGCTGGCGACGAGAGCTGCCGCTACAGCATCAGGTGAGTATCGCGTTTCCGGCCAGCCGAACGCTGCAAAAGAGAGTCCCGTCTCCCCAGCTCTCTCTGCGTGAAAGCGAGCAGGCGATGTGGGCGGCCAGCGCCATGGCGCAGCAGCTGGAAATGCCCGTATCCTCGTTATGCGTCGATTATAGCGCATCCTCGGACGCCAGCGAGTGGCGAGTGACCGCCGCTCAGCAACTCGATATCGACGCGCTGCGTCAGCTTGCCGCCCGGCTAAAGCTCAGGGTGAGCGCAATTGTCCCCGATGCCAGCGCGCTGAGCGCCTTTTTCCCCTGGCTACCGCCGGAAATATCAGGCCTTGCGTGGCACGATGAAATGCACTGGATATGGGCTTTGCCGGATAGCTGGGGCAGCTGTCCGCGGGCTGAAGTGGCCGCATTCGCTCAGCTCTCTGCACGATTAAACGCCCGGCAGCTTGGGCTTTGTTCTACCCGGCCTGCCGACGAATGCCGCTTTGACCCGTGGAGGGTGATACATCGCCTGCAGCCTCCGCTCCCCGTCTGCGGCGACAGCTTCGCCGTGGCGCTGGGCCTCGCGCTGGGAGTGCGCTGAGCGTGGCGCAGGCTATCAACCTTCTTCCCTGGCGAGCCGCGCGTCGGCGGCAGCGGCTGCGACTTTGGCTACTCTCTGCCGGCGGGCTGCTGCTGGGCCTGCTGCTGGCGTCGTCGATTTCCCGGACGTCGCGCGAGGCTGACGACAGGCTCGAAGCGGTGAGATTAGCCGCTGAAAATCAGCTTTATGCGGCACTCCAGCAGCGTGAACGCTTGATGCAGGAGCAGCTCCAGCAGCATGAAAAGCAGCGCTTGCGCCACCAGCAGCGGGAGCTGACCCGAGCCTGGCAGCCGCGGCTGCGCAGGATTGCGTCGCTGATGCCGGAACAGGCCTGGCTAACCCGGCTGGAGTATCAGCAAAACACCCTGACTCTCAGCGGCCTGACCTTACGCCTTAACGCCTTATCGGCGCTGGAAACTGCCCTGAAGAGGGTCGATGGATTTCGGCCGGCCAAAACCGGTGAAACCCGGCGTGATACCGGTGGCCGCTGGCTGTTTAGTTTTTCCCTTGCAGGAGAAAGCCTTTATGCGGGCACTTATTGAACGCGGGAAGGCAGCGCTTTTCCCCCTGCGCGGCGGCTGGCTAACGCTGGCGATCGCCTTGCCGCTCATCCTCGCCGCCGGTTTGTGGCTGATATCTCCGCCGCCGGTGCAGGAAAGCGTTCGCTCGGATCGTCTGCGTCAGCAGTGGCTGAAGCTGCTCCCGCTGCGGGTAGCCCTTGACCGGGAGGAGGTCGCCGGGCCTGCGAGGCGGGTTTTTTCCCCGCTTCATCTGCCGGTCGATGGGGCGGCGCTAATTGCCTGGAAGCCCGCAGGAAAAGGCGGGGAGATGGTGCTTGAGCTTCGCTGGCCGTCGGTACCGGCGCTGTTTTCCTGGCTGGCAGACTGCGGGATGCGGGTTGCTGCGTTTTCGCTACAGCCGCAGAAGCGGGTGCTGCGGCTGAGCCTGCAGCTGGAGGCCGAAGATGCGGAGTAAAGTGTGGCGCCTGGCGCTGCTGCTGTCTATACCTCTGCCGCTGGCCGGCGAGGCGCGTGACCCCTTCCAGCCGGTGGAAGATCGCTGTCAGGTGGCGGCGCTGACGCAGTGGCGCTATGGCGGGGCGATAGGCTCCCCGCAGCAGTGGATCGGTATCCTGCAGGACAGCGCGGGAAAGTGGCGTCGGGTGAGGGTAAACGACACCCTCGCGACCGGCTGGAAGATAAGTCTGCTGACGGCGGAAAAAATCGAAATAGCGACGGGGCCGGGATGCGATCCTCTGCACTGGCGCTGGCTGCGTGAGGAGAAAAAAGATGCGATGGATAAGCCTGTTATTTCTGCTGCCGCTGGCGGCAGCGGCGGCCAAAAAAGAGCCGCCGATCTCTCTGGTGGTCGATGAGGCACCGGTGGTTCAGGTACTACAAACGCTGGCGGCGCTGCGGCAGCAGAATCTGGTGGTTGCTTCAGACGTGAGTGGGACGCTCTCGCTGCACTTGCACAACGTTCCCTGGCAGCAGGCCCTGAGGTCAGTCGTCGATAGCGCCGGGCTGACGTTCAGCCAGCAGGGAACGATTCTGTACGTGCATACTTTGGTGTGGAAAAAAGCGCAGCAGGCGCAGCTTGAATCCGATCGCGCAAAGCGAAGACAGAATCTCCCTCTGCAGCGGCATAGCATCGTGCTGCGCTATGCCGATGCGGGCGAGCTGGCGAAGGACGGCGACAGGCTGCTCAGCCCGCGCGGTAGCCTGACCGTCGATAAGCGCACCAACCGGCTGCTGATTCGGGATGACGCTGAGCATCTGGCTGCGCTGAAGGCCTGGGCTCTGGAGATGGACCTACCCGTCGGTCAGGTAGAGCTGGCGGCGCATATTGTCTCAATGAGTGAAACCAGCCTGCGCGAGCTGGGGGTGAAATGGAGCCTGGCTGAGGCCAGCAGCGTGCCGGGTTCAGGCAAGTTCACTGTGCTGGGCAGCCAGCTGGCGGTAGGCGATGCCAGTACGCGCACGGGCTTTAATATCGGACGCATCAACGGGCGCCTGCTGGCGCTGGAGCTGTCGGCGCTGGAGCAAAAGCAGCAGGTCGACATCATCGCCAGCCCGCGGCTGCTGGCTTCCCATATGCAGCCCGCCAGCATCAAGCAGGGGAGCGAAATACCCTATCAGGTTTCCCGGGGAGAGAACGGCGCAACGTCGGTCGAGTTCAAAGAGGCGGTGTTGGGAATGGAGGTGACGCCAACGGTGCTGCAGCAGAACCGCGTGCGCCTGAAGCTGCGAATCAGTGAAAATACACCGGGTCAGGTGCTGCAGCAGGAAAATGGCGAGGTGCTGGCGATCGATAAGCAGGAAATTGAAACCCAGGTTGAGGTGAACAGCGGTGAAACCCTGGCGCTGGGAGGGATTTTTTCACAAAAAAACAAATCTGCCCGCGACAGTATTCCGCTACTCGGAGATATTCCTCTGCTGGGCCAGCTGTTTCGCCGGGACGGGAAAGATAATGAGCGACGTGAACTGGTTGTCTTCATTACCCCACGGATTCTGGCAGTGCATTAGGCGTTTTTCTTGCTAAACACGTTTCAGGTGTTTGACGTGAGGACGGATTTAGCATACAAGGGGTACCGATTTGAGAGTCGGGTTCGGCATCAATCCTCCCTTTTTGTCCGGTGATTTATTCTCATAATCGTTCAAGACGTATTGAGGTGGTAAGCAAGTTCACCCCCAGAAACATAGCTAGCTATGCACCTGGAGGCGAATAAGTGCAGCCAACGGTGAGGTAGTTTGAATAATGAAGCGTATATTCAGTTGCCAAACCTGCCGGAGTATTGAGATAATTTTTAGTCTGACTCTCGCTCTATTGCATATGAGGTTTCAGTTCATGTCCTGCTGCGCTGGGTATTCGCGAAGCGGGTTTATCATTAACGAATAGTCTTAGTAGTACCGAAAAAATGGCAGAGAAACGCAATATCTTTCTGGTTGGGCCTATGGGTGCCGGCAAAAGCACTATTGGGCGCCAGTTAGCCCAACAGCTCAACATGGAATTTTACGATTCCGATCAAGAGATTGAGAAACGCACCGGCGCTGACGTTGGCTGGGTCTTCGATGTTGAAGGCGAAGACGGCTTCCGCGATCGTGAAGAAAAAATCATCAATGAATTGACGGAAAAACAGGGAATTGTGCTGGCAACAGGCGGCGGCTCTGTAAAATCCCGTGAAACGCGTAACCGTCTCTCCGCCCGCGGCGTGGTGGTCTACCTGGAAACAACGATCGAAAAACAGCTTGCCCGTACGCAGCGCGATAAAAAGCGTCCTCTATTACAGGTTGAAGCGCCGCCTCGCGAAGTGCTTGAAGCGTTGGCAGACGAGCGCAACCCGCTGTATGAAGAGATTGCTGACGTCACTATTCGTACTGACGATCAGAGTGCGAAAGTGGTGGCAAACCAGATTATTCATATGCTGGAAAGCAATTGATTCTGGCTTAATAAAGTGCGTCAGAGTAAAAGCAACTGAGGTGGACGTCGCGTTATGGAGAGGCTTACTGTAACTCTCGGGGAACGTAGTTACCCGATTACCATCGCGGCTGGTTTGTTTAACGATCCAGCTTCCTTTCAGCCACTGCAATCAGGCGACCAGGTTATGCTGGTCACCAATGAAACGCTGGCGCCGCTTTATCTGGATAACGTTCGTTCCGTGCTGGAGCAGGCGGGTGTTAAGGTAGACAGTGTTATTTTACCCGACGGCGAGCAGTACAAAAGCCTGACGGTGATGGATACGGTCTTCACCGCTTTGTTGCAAAAACCGCACGGCCGTGACACCACACTGGTAGCACTCGGCGGCGGCGTGGTCGGTGATTTAACCGGCTTTGCTGCGGCTAGCTATCAGCGCGGTGTGCGTTTTATTCAGGTTCCAACCACCCTGCTGTCGCAGGTGGATTCTTCGGTCGGTGGTAAAACTGCCGTCAATCATCCTCTCGGTAAAAATATGATTGGTGCCTTCTGGCAGCCAGTTTCTGTCGTTGTCGATCTCAACTGTCTTAAGACGTTGCCGGCGCGCGAACTGTCTTCCGGCCTGGCTGAAGTCATTAAGTACGGCGTCATCCTTGACGGTGAATTCTTCGACTGGCTGGAAAACAACATCGATGCGCTGATGGCGCTGGATGAAAAAGCAATGGCGTACTGTATTCGCCGCTGCTGTGAGCTGAAAGCCGAAGTTGTTGCCGCCGACGAGCGTGAAACCGGGTTACGTGCTTTACTGAATCTTGGACATACTTTTGGTCATGCTATCGAGGCCGAAATGGGCTACGGTAACTGGCTGCACGGCGAGGCTGTCGCTGCCGGTATGGTCATGGCTGCGCGTACGTCCGAACGATTAGGGCAGTTCAGCGCGCAGGATACGCAGCGTCTTATTACGCTGCTGCAGCGTGCGGGTCTGCCGGTCAGTGGGCCGCAGGAGATGACCGCGCAGGCGTATCTGCCCCACATGATGCGTGATAAAAAGGTGCTGGCAGGCGAAATGCGGTTGGTGCTACCGCTCGCTATAGGGAAAAGCGAAGTTCGCGGCGGAGTGTCGCACGATGTAGTTCTTGGCGCGATTGCTGATACTGAGCAGGCGCAACAATAAGAAGGTCTAGCCGCGTCCGCGCGGCGTTATCATTTCAGGTGATATGCAATAGTCGTGAGCATAAGCCTTTTAGTGGGGTGTTAAATGGATGAATTCAAACCAGAAGACGATTTGAAAGCCGATCGCAACGATCGTCGTGCTGGTCGTTCCCGTCAGTCTTCCGAGCGCGATAGCGATCCGCAGATCAATTTTGATGATGTCGATCTTGATGCGGACGAGAGCCGTCCGACGCGCGCCAGTAAAGCACGCCGTGAGCGCGATGAAGAAGAGTATGAAGAAGACCTGGAGTCTGAAGAAGACGAGGCCGAAGAGCAGCAGGTTGAGCGCCGTCCGCGTAAGCGTAAGAAAGCGCCAGCGAAGCCTGCCTCTCGCCAGTACATTATGATGGGGGTGGGGATCCTCGTGCTGCTGCTGCTGATTGTCGGCATCGGTTCTGCACTGAAGTCGCCATCTTCCTCGAACGAACAAGCGGCGACAGGTGAGAAGAGTATCAATCTGTCAGACGCGCAGGACAATAGCGCTCAGCCTGCCGCGCAGGACCAGACTGCGGGTAACGCCCAGCAGCAGGACGTTTCTCTGCCGCCAATTGCGTCTAACCCAACCCAGGGTCAGACTACCGCTGAGCCGCAAGGACAGCAGCGCGTCGAGGTTCAGGGCGATCTGAACAACGCGCTGACTCAGCAGCAGGGCCAAATTGACAGCGCCGTGGCAAGCTCGACGTTACCGACCGAACCTGCAACCGTCGCCCCGATGCGCAACGGTACGGCTCCGCGTCAGGCAACCACCGAGCGCCAGACGCAGACCGCCGCCGCACCGCGTCCGACCGAGCGTAAGCACACCGTTATTGAGCCGAAGCCGATGGCTACCGCGAAAGCACCGGTTGAGTCGAAGCCAGCACAGCCGAAGCGTGTTGAAAGCACCGCCGCTGCGGCACCGGTGAAAACGCCAGCCGTCGAGCCCGCTAAGCCTGCCGCTACTGCCCAGGCTAAGTCGACTCCGGCCGCCGCGCCTGCTGCAACCGCTACTGCTGCAGCGACCGCTGCTCCGGCGGCGACAGCGGCCGCTTCTGCCGGCAAAACGACCGGTGACGTGGGCTCGATGAAAGCCGCTCCGTCCGGCAACTACACCCTGCAGCTCAGCTCTTCCTCCAACTACAACAATCTGAGTAGCTGGGCGAAGAAAGAGAAGCTGGATAAGTACGTCGTCTATGAGACTACCCGTAACGGTCAGCCTTGGTATGTGCTGGTCAGCGGCATTTACGCTTCGAAAGATGAAGCTAAACGCGCTGTAGCGACTCTGCCAGCGGACGTGCAGGCGAAAAACCCGTGGGCAAAACCGCTGCATCAGGTCCAGGCTGACCTGAAATAAGCCGCGGCGTAGTCTTAAGCGCAGGGTGCTGTCGGAGCTTTCTCCACAGCCGGAGAATGTGTAATTATTTAGGCAGCATGAAAAAGAATCGCGCTTTTCTGAAATGGGCAGGGGGGAAATACCCCCTGCTTGACGATATAAAAAAACATTTGCCGCAGGGCGACTGTCTGATTGAGCCCTTTGTGGGCGCCGGGTCGGTATTTCTTAATACCGACTTTTCTCGTTATATCCTCGCGGACATCAACAGCGATCTGATTAGCCTTTACAACATCGTCAAATCGCAGACGGATGATTATGTTGCCGCGGCGCAGGAGATGTTTACGCCTGAGAATAACGTGGCGGAGAGATACTACCAGTTCCGGGCTGAATTCAATCAAAGCCAGGACCCGCTTCGTCGTGCGGTGCTGTTCCTGTATCTGAATCGCCATGGCTACAACGGTCTGTGTCGTTACAATCTGCGCGGTGAGTTCAACGTGCCTTTTGGTCGCTATAAGAAGCCCTATTTCCCCGAAGCTGAACTGTATCATTTTGCGCAGAAGGCGCAGAATGCCTACTTCTACTGCGAGTCGTACGCCGACAGCATGGCGCGAGCCGACGGGACTTCTGTGGTCTACTGCGACCCGCCGTACGCGCCTTTGTCTGCTACCGCGAACTTTACGGCATACCATACGAGCAGCTTTAATTCCGAACAGCAGGCCCATCTGGCGCAGCTGGCGGAGAATCTGTTCGAGCAGCGGGTTCCGGTTCTGATTTCTAACCACGATACCGCGCTTACCCGCGAATGGTATCGTCTGGCTAAACTGCACGTCGTCAAAGTTCGGCGCAGTATCAGCAGCAACGGTGGTACCCGAAAGAAGGTGGACGAGCTTCTTGCTCTTTACCGTCCGCCGAAGACTAAATAATTTTCAAGGAGATGCGGATGAAGCAGTATTTGATTGCCCCTTCGATTCTGTCGGCTGATTTTGCCCGTTTGGGTGAAGATACCGCCAAAGCGTTGGCTGCAGGTGCAGACGTTGTGCACTTTGACGTGATGGACAACCACTACGTGCCGAATCTGACTATCGGCCCAATGGTGCTGAAAGCGCTGCGCGGCTATGGCATCACCGCGCCTATCGACGTGCACCTGATGGTTAAGCCGGTCGACCGCATCATTCCTGATTTTGCCGCCGCGGGCGCCAGCATCATCACCTTCCATCCGGAGGCGTCAGAGCACGTCGATCGCAGCCTGCAGCTCATCAAAGAGCACGGCTGTAAGGCCGGTCTGGTATTCAACCCGGCAACCCCGCTGAGCTACCTTGATTACGTGATGGATAAGCTGGATGTGATCCTGCTGATGTCCGTCAACCCGGGATTCGGCGGCCAGTCTTTCATTCCGCAGACCCTCGACAAACTCCGTGAAGTTCGCCAGCGCATCGATGCCTCCGGCTACGATATTCGCCTCGAAGTCGACGGCGGCGTAAAAGTTAGCAATATCGCGGATATTGCGGCCGCAGGGGCGGATATGTTCGTTGCCGGCTCGGCCATTTTCGACCAGCCGGACTATAAAACAGTCATCGATCAAATGCGCAGTGAATTAGCGAAGGTTTGTCATGGATAAGTTACAGGCTATTCGCGGTATCGCGTTTGACCTCGACGGTACGCTGGTGGACAGCGCGCCGGGTCTGACGGCGGCCGTTGATAGCGCGCTTTACGCTTTAGAACTCCCGATGGCGGGAGAGGATCGCGTTGTCACCTGGATTGGCAACGGCGCGGACGTTCTGATGGAGCGCGCCCTTACCTGGGCACGCCAGGAGCGCGCGACGCTGCGCGCGGCCGGGGGGAAACCTTCCGCCGATCGCGATGATATCCCGCAGGCCGAGCAGCTGGCGCTGCTGCGCAAGCTGTTTGACCGCTACTATGCTGAAGCCGCGGAAGAGGGCAGCTTCCTGTTCCCGGCGGTTGCCGATACGCTGGGCGCTCTGCACGCCAAAGGGCTGCCGCTGGCGCTGGTCACCAACAAGCCGACGCCGTTCGTTGCGCCGATGCTGGCCGCGCTGGATATCGCTAAATATTTTACCGTGGTTATCGGCGGCGACGATGTACAGAACAAGAAGCCGCATCCCGAACCGCTGCTGCTGGTTGCGGAAAAGCTGGGGCTGGCTCCCGCTGAGCTGCTGTTTGTCGGCGATTCGCGTAACGATATCATGGCGGCGAAAGCGGCCGGCTTTGGCTCAGTTGGCCTGACCTACGGCTACAACTACGGTGAGCCCATCGCACTCAGCGAGCCGGATTACATCTTTGACCAATTTAACGAACTCTTACCCGCTCTCGGGTTACCGTACAGTGAAACTCAGGAATTAAAAAATGACTAAGCCCATCGTTTTTAGTGGCGCACAGCCCTCAGGTGAATTGACCATTGGCAACTACATGGGTGCGCTGCGTCAGTGGGTGGGCATGCAGGATGATTTTCACTGCATCTACTGCATCGTGGATTTGCACGCCATCACCGCGCGTCAGGATCCTGAGAAACTGCGTAAGGCCACGCTGGATACGCTGGCGCTTTACCTGGCATGCGGTATCGATCCTGCGAAAAGCACCATCTTCGTTCAGTCGCACGTGCCGGAGCATGCGCAGCTGGGCTGGGCGCTGAACTGCTACACCTATTTCGGCGAGCTGAGCCGCATGACCCAGTTCAAGGACAAGTCCGCGCGCTACTCGGAAAACATTAACGCCGGCCTGTTTGATTATCCGGTGCTGATGGCGGCAGACATCCTGCTTTATCAGACCAACCAGGTGCCGGTGGGCGAAGATCAGAAGCAGCATCTGGAGCTGAGCCGCGATATCGCGCAGCGCTTCAACGCAATCTACGGCGAAGTGTTCAAGGTTCCTGAGCCGTTTATTCCGAAATCCGGCGCGCGCGTCATGTCGCTGCTTGAGCCGACGAAAAAGATGTCCAAGTCGGACGACAACCGCAACAACGTGATCGGCCTGCTGGAAGACCCGAAATCGGTCGTCAAAAAGATCAAGCGTGCGGTTACGGATTCCGACGAGCCGCCGGTAGTGCGCTACGACCAGCAGAACAAAGCTGGCGTATCTAACCTGCTGGATATTCTCGCCGGCGTGACCGGTCAGAGCATTGCGGAGCTGGAGCAGCACTTCGACGGAAAAATGTACGGGCATCTGAAGGGTGAAGTGGCCGATGCTGTGTCCGGCATGCTGGTTGAGCTGCAGGAGCGCTATAACCGCTTCCGTAACGATGAAGCCTTCCTGAATCAGGTGATGAGAGACGGGGCAGACAAAGCCAGCGCCCGCGCTTCACAAACGCTGAAAGCGGTATACGAAGCGATTGGTTTTGTTGCGAAACCGTAAGCGGCAGCGATAAATATCGCGCGCGCAAAGCCGGTAAAAAGGGCGGGTTAATCCCGCCCTTTTGCTTTTTTGCCGTTGTCCGCCAGACGGTCGTTCCTCCCGCGGCGGGCAGAGGCGCGATGAACCTTAGTGGTTAGAGAACCAGTTGAGCCTGTTGCGCAGGCTCACCACGCGGCCAACGATAATCAGTGCCGGGCTCGCCATCTGCTGTGCCAGCACGTCCAGCTGATCCAGGGTGCCGGTTACCACCTTCTGGCTGACCGCCGTACCGTTTTCAACAATAGCCGCCGGCATATCTGCCGCCATGCCGTGGGCAATAAGCTTCTCTCTGATCGCTGGCGCCTGGTTTAAGCCCATATAAAACACCAGCGTCTGCTTTTCTACCGCCAGGTTTTGCCAGTCCAGCTCGGCCCCGGTTTTCAGATGCCCGGTGACCAGGCGTACGCCCTGCGCGAAGTCGCGGTGGGTCAGCGGAATACCGGAATAGGCAGAGCAGCCGGAGGCGGCGGTGATCCCCGGAACCACCGAGAAGGGAATACCGGCATTACACAGGGTTTCGAGCTCTTCGCCACCGCGGCCGAAAATAAACGGATCGCCGCCCTTCAGACGCACGACGCGGCGGCCGTTCTGCGCTTCTCGCAGCAGGATCTGGTTAATCTCATCCTGCGGTACGCAGTGGTAGCCCGCCCGCTTGCCGACGAATACCCGGTCGGCGTCGCGGCGAACCAGATTCATAATATCGTCTGAGACCAGTCGATCGTAAACCACGACGTCCGCCTGCTGGATCTGCTGCAGCCCTTTCAGGGTCAGCAGGCCGGCATCACCCGGTCCGGCGCCTACCAGCACGACTTCACCGCGGTGATCCAGCGGTTCGGTCAGCAGCAGCTCGGTGGTATCGGCTACGGCCTGCCGGTCTTCGTTGGCTAACGACTGCGCCAGGCGGTCGTTCATAAACAGCTTTTCCCAGAAGCGTCGACGCTCGGCCACCGTGGCAAACTGTTTTTTAACCCGCGCCCGCAGCTGGCCGGCATAGTGCGCCAGCTGACCTAAATGCAGCGGCAGAACCGACTCCAGCTTTTCGCGCAGCAGCCGCGCCAGCACCGGCGACGTCCCGCCGGAGGAGACGGCGACCATCAGCGGCGAGCGGTCGATAATCGAGGGCATAATAAAGCTGGCCTGCTGCGGCGAATCCACGACGTTGCAAAAGATACGTCGCACTTCCGCCGCCTGGCTGACCTGCTGGTTAACGTCGTTGTCGTCCGTCGCGGCGATCGCCAGCCAGCAGCAGTCGAGCAGTTCGGGATTAAAGCGGTCTTTTACCAGCGTCAGCATCTGCTCATCCGCCCACACCTGAAACTGTGGCGAGAATTCGAGGGCGTTAACCGTTAATTTGGCGCCAGCATCGAGCAGCAGCCGCGCCTTGCGTTCGGCAACATCCCCGCCGCCGACCAGCAGACAGTCGCGATCGCGCAACTGGCAAAAAATGGGTAAGTGATCCACGGAATATCCTCGCAGCAGGGCAATGAGAGATGGTGAGTCGTCGTAGCATAGCAGCGGAGGAGTGACAAAATATACGACTTTTCCGGTGCTTACCGCTTAGTGGGCATAAGTAGAATGTATGGTTCCCTCTGAGGACCAGAGGGAACCTCGGGGCGTCAGGCTTTAAGCTGAACCTTCCCGTCTTTTACCCGCGCGTCAAAATGGGCGATGGAGTGGCTCTCATCTTCCATACAAAAGCCGTCACGCAGACGGAAGCGCTGTTTTTTCAACGGGCTGGCAACCCACAGGTCGCCTTCGTGTTCGGCAATGATGCCGCGAGAAAGAACGCTGGCGTTGAAGAACGGATCGATGTTGCTGATCGCAAAAATCCGGTCGTCATGATAAGGGCGGAAGACGGCAACCTGCTGCTGGCCAAGCAGGGCGCAGACGCCGGTTGCCGGCAGGATTTCGTCAATCTTGCAGATGTTTATCCACTGGCTCATACGTTTTCCTCCACCAGAGTCACCGGAATACGCTCATACGGCGTAGCCGGGCGATGCTGTTCACGTTCCGGCACAACCTGAACGTTCGGGTCACGCTGGCTGCTGTTGATAAAGTGCCTGAAGCGGGTCTGCGCCGCCGGGCTGTTGACGGTTTCAGTCCACTCGCAGGCGAAGGCTGCACGCAGGCGGGCCAGCTCCTCTTCCAGGTGTTCGTTCAGACCCAGCTTGTCGTCGATGATGACGCGCTTCAGATAATCGATGCCGCCTTCCATGTTATCCAGCCATGGCGCGGTACGCGTCAGCTTATCGGCGGTGCGGATGTAGAACATCATAAAGCGGTCGAGATACTTGAGCAGCGTTTCACGGTCAAGGTCGGCGGCCAGCAGATCCGCGTGACGAGGCTTCATCCCGCCGTTGCCGCACACGTAGAGGTTCCAGCCTTTTTCGGTGGCGATGATGCCGACGTCTTTACCCTGCGCTTCCGCGCATTCACGCGTACAGCCTGACACGCCAAACTTCATCTTATGCGGCGTACGGATGCCTTTGTAGCGGTTCTCCAGCTCGACGCCGAAGCCTACGCTGTCGCCCACGCCGTAGCGGCACCAGGTGCTGCCGACGCAGGTTTTGGCCATACGCAGGGCCTTGGCGTACGCGTGGCCGGTTTCAAAGCCTGCTTCAATTAGCTGACGCCAGATTTCCGGCAGATCGTCTTTCTGGGCGCCAAACATGCCGATACGCTGCGAGCCGGTGATTTTGGTGTAGAGGTTATATTCGCGCGCGATGCGACCGACGGCCACCAGCCCTTCCGGCGTGATTTCGCCGCCTGCGGAGCGCGGGATAATCGAGTAGGTCCCGTCTTTCTGGATATTGGCGAGGAAGTTATCGTTGGTCTCCTGCAGCGGCGTATGCTCAGGTTTGAGGATGTACTCATTCCAGCAGGAGGCCAGCAGTGAGCCAACGGTAGGTTTACATACTTCGCAGCCGTAGCCCTTGCCGTGTTTTTCCAACAGCTCATCGAAGGTTTTGATGCCTTCGACGCGGATCAGGTGGAACAACTCCTGACGCGAGTAGGCGAAGTGCTCGCACAGGTTATGGTTAACTTCGATACCCTGTTTTGCCAGCTCGGCGTTCAGTACCTGGGTCACCAGCGGAATACAACCGCCGCAGCCGGTACCGGCTTTGGTTTCAGCTTTCAGTGCGGCAACGGTATGGCAGCCCTTATTGATGGCGGAGATCAGCATGCCTTTGGTCACATCGAAGCAGGAGCAGATTTGCGCGCTATCCGGCAGCTTATCGACGCCAATAGAGGGCTTACCGCTGCCGGCATGAGACGGCAGAATCAGCGCGTCCGGGTTTTCCGGCAGTTCGATAGCGTTCAGCACCAGCTGCAGCAGGTTGCCGTAGTCGCTGGTATCGCCGACCAGCACCGCGCCGAGCAGGGTTTTGTTATCTGCGCTGACGATCAGGCGTTTGTAGACTTCTTTGCTCTCATCGAGATAGACGTAGCTGCGTGCGCCTGGCGTGCGGCCATGCGCATCGCCGATACCGCCAACGTCAACGCCGAGCAGCTTCAGCTTGGCGCTGAGGTCGGCGCCGGTGAAGGCGTTGTCCGTGCCGAGGATATGGTCGACGGTTACCTGGGCCATTTTGTAGCCCGGCGCGACCAGACCATAGACGCGGTTGTTCCAGCTGGCGCATTCGCCGATGGCGTAGATATCCGGATCGGAGGTCTGGCAGGTATCATTCACGACGATACCGCCGCGCTGTGCCACCGCCAGACCGCATTGGGTCGCAAGCTTGTCGCGCGGGCGGATACCGGTGGAGAACACGATGAAATCGACCTGCAGCTCGCTACCGTCGGCGAATTGCATGGTTTTCCGCGCTTCGGTGCCCTGCTGGACGATCTCTTTGGTATTTTTGCTGGTATGAACCTTCACGCCCATACTTTCGATTTTGCGCTTCAGCTGCTCGCCGCCCATATTATCAAGCTGCTCGGCCATCAGCATTGGCGCAAATTCGATAACGTGGGTTTCAACGCCGAGGTTTTTCAGCGCGCCTGCGGCTTCAAGGCCCAGCAGGCCGCCGCCGACGACGGCGCCGCGTTTGCTGCGGCGGGCGCAGGATTCGATAGCGTTGAGATCTTCAATCGTACGGTAAACGAAGCAGTCCTGAGTTTCCGCGCCTTTAATCGGCGGGATCCACGGATAGGAGCCGGTTGCCATCACCAGTTTGTCGTAAAATACGGTGCGTCCCGCGCTGGAGTGAATGACCTTCTCCTGGCGGTTAATCGTAATTGCGCGCTCGCCAATCAGGACGTTAACGCCGTGCTTCTCGTAAAATCCTTCACGAACCAGCGAAAGTTCTTCCGCGGTATGATGGGAGAAGTAAGATGACAGGTGGACGCGGTCGTAAGCGATACGGGGTTCTTCGCAGAACACGGTAATGTCAAACTCTCCGGCAGGCGCCTTATCAAGAAGCTCTTCGATAAAGCGATGGCCAACCATGCCGTTACCGATAATAGCGATTCTGACTTTGCTCATTTTTGCCTCGATTTCTTTTCTAATACCGCCTACCTTAACGATTCAGCCGGTACACTTATTGATGCAAATCAAATTCAATCCCACCTACCCCTTAATGGGTATTATCATGATTTATTTGGGTTTTTCTAAGTTGTGGAAAACTCAGGCTTTTCCTTTTTGTTGCTTTTATGTACAAAAATGGCAGGGGAATGCGGGGGCGGGTTGAATGAAAATCAAGCAATTTTAACGGGAGCCATCAAGATGACAGCAGCACCACTTTG
The DNA here is from genome assembly GCF_902705905.1 of Klebsiella sp. 18074. NCBI lineage: Bacteria > Pseudomonadati > Pseudomonadota > Gammaproteobacteria > Enterobacterales > Enterobacteriaceae > Klebsiella > Klebsiella sp. 18074. Next base: position 25,020 of record NZ_CACSIS010000036.1, read on the forward strand.
GTTGATTCAGAACGTGCGCCTGCCTGGCCGCGACGGGCTATGGCAGATAGCAATAGATAAAGGCTGCTTTGGCGATATTACCCCGATGGGCGACGCGCGAGGCGAGAGTCTTGAAGTGCTCAACGCTCGCGGTGGGCTGGCAATTCCACCGTTTATTGAACCGCATATTCATCTGGATACGACGCAAACTGCCGGTGAGCCGAGCTGGAATCAATCCGGGACGCTGTTCGAGGGTATTGAGCGTTGGGCGGAGCGCAAGGCGCTGCTGAGCCATGAGGATGTCAAAGCCCGGGCGTGGAAAACCCTGAAGTGGCAAATTGCCAACGGTATACAGTTTGTGCGCACGCATGTCGATGTTTCAGACCCGACGCTGACCGCCTTAAAAGCGATGCTGGAAGTGAAGCAGGAGGTAGCCCCGTGGGTAGATTTGCAGATAGTCGCCTTCCCACAGGAGGGGATTTTATCCTACCCCAATGGGGAGGCCTTGCTGGAAGAGGCGCTGCGCCTCGGCGCCGATGTGGTGGGGGCTATTCCCCACTTCGAGTTTACCCGCGAGTACGGCGTTGAGTCCCTGCATATCGCCTTTCGCCTGGCGCAGAAATATCAGCGTCCGCTGGATATCCACTGCGATGAAATCGATGATGAGCAGTCGCGGTTTGTCGAAACGGTCGCGGCCCTGGCGTTAAAAGAGGGGATTGGCCCGCGGGTTACGGCCAGCCATACCACCGCCATGCACTCCTATAACGGCGCCTATACCTCGCGGCTGTTTCGCCTGCTGAAGCTCTCGGGAATTAACTTTGTCGCTAACCCGCTGGTGAATATCCACCTGCAGGGGCGCTTCGATGATTACCCCAAGCGGCGCGGTATTACCCGGGTAAAAGAGCTGATGGCCGCAGGGATCAACGTGTGCTTTGGTCACGACGACGTTTTCGACCCGTGGTATCCGCTGGGCACCGGCAATATGCTGCAGGTACTGCATATGGGTCTGCACGTTTGTCAGCTGATGGGCTATCAGCAGATTAACGACGGCCTGAAGCTGATTACCGACAACAGCGCCCGCACCTTTGGTCTGAGCGACTACGGCATCAGCACGGGGAATACCGCCAACCTGATTATTCTGCCTGCGGAAAACGGTTTTGAAGCCGTGCGCTGTCAGGTGCCGGTACGCTGGTCGATTCGTCAGGGGCGGGTTATTGCCACCACGCAGCTGGCGCAGACCTGGATACAGACCGATAGAGGCGGGGAGGAACTGTTCTTTACTCGCAATAGCCCCTCTGCGGATGCAAAGGGGCCAAAGGGCTAGCGTGGCTTAGTGTGACCCTGCCTGCGCGCCGTGCTGGCGGTGGCGGGAGACGAAGCCGAGGATAATGCACATCACGAATACCACGGCATAGAGGCCGTTAGCGGTTTGCAGCGCGGCCAGCGGGCCGCTGGCGGCAACGATAGGACCGGTGACCACGAAGGTCAGCATCGTCCCGATGGTGCCGCAGGTGAGCACAAAGTTAACCAGCTTCGGTGAGGAGACTTTGGTCTGCTGCGAACCCAGGGTAATCAGCGAGGTGTAGATAGCGCTGGAGAAGAAGCCAAGGGTCAGGATAAACCACGGCATATGCTCCGGCGAACCGTTAATAAACAGGTACATCAGCACCGTTGCCAGGCCCGCCAGAACGGTAAGAATGCGCTGCAGGTCGAAGAAGCGCAGGATGAAGCTGAATGACCACATACCTATCATGTACGACATCCAGAAATCGCTCACCAGCTTACCCGCATCGCCAAGGCTCATGCCCAGGCCCTTGGCATATTCCGGCACCCAGGAGATAAAGCCCAGCTGGCCAAGGATATAGCACAGCGCGGCGATGGACAGAAACAGTACGCCGATACCCCATTTCTCTTTGACGACCGGCTGGCTGTCCTGCTGCGCTTTTTGACCCAGCACCGGGAATTCACAGCCGAAGGTCAGAACGAAGATGGCGACGTAAACCAGACCAATACAGACATATACCCAGTACCACTCGATGCTGCGTGCCAGCAAATAGGCGGCAACCATCGGGAAAATCATTCCCGCCATGCTGAAGAAGGAGTCGGTAAACAGCAGGCGCGCACCGCGCTGGCGGCCTTCATACATATGGGTTATCAGGAAGGTGCCGATCGACATGGTGATCCCGCTGACCAGACCCAGCACGAACATCGACGCGGAGAACAGCGTCAGGCTGTGGCCAAAGATTAGCCCGATTACCGCCAGTACCATCAGGACAAAGCCAAACCGCAGCTGCGTTTTCAGCGGTACGATTTCCATCAGCCAGGCGTTGAGGAAGATAGAGATCAGGATCCCGGCATTGAGGAAAGTGAAGGTGTTGCTCATACTCGAAACGGGCACATGGAAGTAATCGGCGATATTGCCCATCACCATCCCGGTGACGATCACCAGCGCTCCGGTCAGGGCGTAGGAGAAGAAGCTGATCCATGTGAGCTTGATACGATTGCTGTTAGTCATGACTGGCCTGTGAATAGAAATGTAAAGCGCGTTGACTCTGCGCCAGGGCGGACAGATTTTATTCGTTCGGGTGATGTAAGCAAACGTTTATTATGAAATGTAGATCTTTTTGCACATATTAGTGTGATGTGGATCGCTTTTATAGATTCAGCCGATCGAAGTGCGCCTCGTTACAACTGTTTCAGCTACGTAAAATTAGGTAAAAGGCTGGCCCAGGATGCAAAGGCTCTTTAGAATCAATGCACTTGCTTTTTTCAGCTCCGTTAAGGAATCTCGATGCTCAAATCAACTCTGGCGGCGGTGGTTGCCGTTTTCGCTATTTCCGCTTTCTCCCCGGCTATGGCAGCAAAGGGCGATCCCCATGTCTTGCTGACGACTTCTGCGGGAAATATTGAGCTGGAGTTAAATAGCCAGAAAGCACCGATTTCCGTCGATAACTTCCTGAAGTACGTGAACAGCGGCTTCTACAACAACACCACTTTTCACCGCGTAATTCCTGGCTTTATGGTGCAGGGCGGCGGCTTCAGCGAACAGATGCAGCAAAAGCAGCCGAACCCGCCAATCAAGAACGAAGCGGATAACGGCCTGCGTAACACCCGCGGCACCATCGCGATGGCGCGTACCGCCGATCAGGACAGCGCGACCAGCCAGTTCTTCATCAACATCGCCGACAATGCCTTCCTCGATCACGGACAGCGCGATTTTGGCTACGCGGTGTTTGGTAAAGTCGTCAAAGGAATGGACGTCGCCGACAAGATTTCCCAGGTCCAGACGCATAACGTTGGGCCGTACCAGAATGTACCGTCCAAACCCGTTGTGATCCTCTCCGCGAAGGTTCTGCCTTAAGCTCTCCCGCGCGCGGGCGGCCTACGCTCGCGCCGTTGTTTCGGCCTTTCTGCGCGACCCGAAATTGCTGCTTATACTTGTGGCACAGGGGACGATAAGAGAGGCGAGCATGCGTTCACTCACCGATAAGCAAAAATCCCGGCTCTGGGAACAGACTCGAAACGTGAATTTTCAGGCCAGCCGTCGGCTGGAAGGTGCCGTTGTACCTTTGGTGACGCTAAGCGCCGATGAAGCGCTGGCGCGCCTTGCTGAGCTGAGGGGGCGTCATGAGCAGTAAATTTGGCAATGGCCGCGATCCCTATCTCTACCCCGTGCTCGACGTATTGCGCAATCTTCCCGATATTCGCCAGGCCCGGCGGCTCGAGCAGGTCATGCTGGAGATAACCTCCCTACGCGCGGCGACGATTCCCCTTGGGCCGCGCGGGCGCGGGCTGCCCTATCTCTGCGCGATTCACCATCAGCTCTATCAGGATATTTTTTCCTGGGCCGGACGGTTCAGGGAGATTGATATCTATCAGGGAGATACGCCTTTTTGTCATTTCGCATGGATTGAAAAGGAGGGCAACGCGCTAATGCGGGCTCTGGAAGAGGAGAACTATCTTAGCGGCCTCGACCGCAGCGCTTTTATTGTGCGCCTGAGCTGGTACTACGGCGAAATCAATGTGCTGCACCCTTTTCGCCTCGGCAGCGGGCTGGCGCAGCGTATTTTCTTTGAGCAGTTGGCGATTCATGCCGGCTTTATCCTCGACTGGCGCGATATCGATCCTGAGGCATGGAGCCGGGCTAATCAGCTGGGGGCGATGGGCGATGCGCAGCCGCTAGAAGCGATCTTTGCCAAAGTGGTAAGCGAAGCGTGAGAATCTGAGTAGAATAGCCCGGTTTTGTTTTTTCCGGAGCCGCTATGATCCTGCTTATCGACAACTATGATTCTTTCACCTGGAATTTGTACCAGTATTTTTGCGAGCTGGGGGCCGAGGTGCTGGTTAAGCGTAACGATGAGCTGACGCTGGAGGAGATCGCGGCGCTGGCGCCGGAGAAAATCGTTATCTCTCCTGGCCCCTGCACGCCGGATGAGTCGGGGATCTCCCTGGCCGTCATCGGACATTATGCCGGGAAAGTGCCGCTGCTGGGTGTCTGCCTGGGGCATCAGGCTATCGCCCAGGTCTTCGGGGCGACCATCGTCCGCGCCGCCAGAGTCATGCACGGAAAAACCTCCCCCATCAGCCACGACGGACGCGGCGTGTTTCAGGGGTTAAACAACCCCCTTACCGTGACCCGCTATCACTCTCTGGTCATTGACCCGGATACCCTGCCTGACTGCTTCGCAGTGACGGCCCGCAGCGAGAGCGGAGAGATTATGGCCATTCGCCATCGTGAGTGGGATCTCGAAGGGGTGCAGTTTCACCCGGAAAGCATCCTCAGCGAGCAGGGGCATCAGCTGCTGGCAAACTTCCTCAATCGTTGATTTGTAGTTGCCATTGACTGATTTTTTATGCATATTTTGTGATTATAATATCACTATCATCATGGCATAACGAAGAAGGATAGCATCACATGGCAACTGAGCAACCGGCAATTACCCGCGCCACATTCGATGAGGTTATTTTGCCGATTTATGCACCGGCAGAGTTTATTCCGGTAAAAGGTAAAGGTAGCCGCGTATGGGATCAGCAGGGCAAGGAGTACGTTGATTTTGCGGGCGGTATTGCCGTCACGGCGCTCGGTCATTGCCATCCGGCGCTGGTTACGGCGCTGCATGAGCAGGGGGAAACGCTGTGGCATACCAGCAACGTTTTCACCAACGAACCGGCGCTGCGCCTGGGCCGAAAGCTGGTCGATGCCACCTTCGCCGACCGCGTGGTGTTTATGAACTCCGGCACTGAAGCCAACGAAACGGCATTCAAGCTGGCGCGCAACTACACGATCACCCGCCATAGCCCCTATAAAACCAAAATCATCGCCTTCCATAACGCTTTCCACGGTCGTTCGCTGTTTACGGTCTCCGTTGGCGGGCAGCCGAAATATTCTGACGGCTTCGGGCCGAAGCCGGCGGATATCATTCACGTGCCGTTCAACGATCTGCACGCGGTGAAGGCGGTTATGGACGATCACACCTGCGCGGTGGTGGTTGAGCCGATTCAGGGCGAAGGCGGCGTGATGGCCGCGACGCCGGAGTTCCTCAAAGGCCTGCGCGAACTGTGCGACCAGCATCAGGCGCTGCTGGTGTTTGATGAAGTGCAGTGCGGAATGGGGCGCACCGGTTCGCTGTTCGCCTATATGCATTACGGCGTGACGCCGGATATCCTGACCAGCGCGAAAGCGCTCGGCGGCGGTTTCCCGGTTAGCGCCATGCTGACCACCCATGATATCGCCAGCGCGTTCCACGCCGGCTCCCACGGTTCAACCTACGGGGGAAACCCGCTTGCCTGCGCCGTCGCCGGTGCGGCGTTTGATTTGATTAATACGCCTGAGGTACTGGACGGCGTCAACGCGAAGCGCGAGCGCTTTGTGCAGCATCTGCAGCAGATTGACGCCCGCTTCGATCTGTTTAGCGATATTCGCGGTATGGGGCTGCTGATCGGCGCGGAGCTGAAGCCTCAGCATCACGGCCGGGCGCGTGATTTCCTGTATGCCGCGGCGGAGGCGGGCGTGATGGTGCTCAATGCCGGGCCTGACGTGATGCGCTTTGTGCCTTCGCTGGTCATTGACGATAGCGATATTGACGAAGGAATGGCGCGCTTCACACAGGCGGTACAGCGCGTACTTAGCGCTTAGTTGCGCGTAGCCAGATGCCGTGATGCGGACGCTGACGCCATGCCACCGATGAGATGGTGTGCATGGTGTTCAGATGATCGAGGATCCGCTGCAGGTGCTGTTCCATGGTGCTCAGCGGGCCGCGGGGCACGTCCGCATCCTGCGACTCCATGATATTCACCTCGCCGGCGCTACCCGGCCCGTCGGTATCCAGCCGCTGCTGGCAGCGCTGCAGCGCAATCTCACAGGATTCAAGATAGCGCCGGGCCAGATCCGGCGTCAGCATATTGTGCTCGCGGGCCAGCGTGGTCATGGCGTTGATATGCTCGACAATAAACTGGCTATGGGTGACCCACAGCTTCATATCGTCAAGATATCGCGAGTTAAATCCGGGCTCCTGCATCGCCTGATTCAGCGAGTTAAACAGCGAGTTGTGCGCCTGGTTGACGCGCATCCGCCGATAGGCCAGCGCCGGCGCCTGGTGATCGTCGCTGAGAATGAGGCGGATAGCTTCCTGGTCTGCCTCCAGCGCGTCGTGGGCGTTTTTACGCAGCAGGCCGCTTTGCCACTGCGGCCACAGCCATACCATCCCGCCGAAGGCAATTAGACACCCGATAAGCGTATCGATAAGCCTGGCGACAATAAACTGCTCGCCGTTGAGCGTTAGCAGCTGCAGGGTATAAACCGCCGTGACGGTAAAGCCCACCATTGCCCAGCCGTAGCTCTTGCGAATAATCAGATAGCTCAACAGCGTGATAATCAGCATCGCGGTCAGCGTATAGCCCTCCGGGACGTGGAAGTGCAGCGTCAGCCCGGCAATCACCAGGCCGGCGAGGGTCCCTGCCGCCCGGTGGACGATGCGGACCCGCGTTGCGCCGTAGCCGTTCTGGGTGACGAAAAGCACCGTCATTAGGATCCAGTAAGGTTTGGGCAGGTTTAGCGCACTGCCCATCAGGCTCGCGGCGGTGAGCATTACGCAGATACGGGCGGCGTTGCGTAAAGCCGGCGATTTGTAAGAGAGATAGTTTTTCAGCGCAGGCAGCAGCGGCAGGCGCCGTTCCTTATCGGCCATCAGGTTACGTGGGTACAGCGGACGCTGGGTGCGCAGCACCCGGGCAAGGCGGCTGAAGTGCCATGCGCAGAATTGCCCGACCGGATTGTCGGGGTGCTGAGAGGCAATCTTCTCCAGGGCGCCGATCTGCTTATCCATGTTAAAACGCTGCGGATAGCGGTGGTACAGGATGTCATCCGCCAGCATCCTTAGCCGCGTGGCGACGGTTTGCGCATTCCAGCGAATTACCGCTTCCGCGTGGCTGCGTTCGACCAGCTTCTGCACCTCTTCCGGCTGATGCAGGCTGACGGAAATATGTTCCTGCAGATCGAGGGCAACCTGAAACGCCCGCAGCAGGCGCTTATGGTCGCTACGCTGATTGGCCGCCAGCATATGCATCTGCTGGTAGCACTGGGTGATCAGGTCGACGACCTTTTGCTGACGGGTAAGCAGCGGAGGCAGCGAGGTTGCCGGGTCGATATGCTGGGTCAGCAGGCTGTATTTGGCTTCACAATAATTGGCCAGCTCCCGGTAGAGCAGGCTTAGCGATTCGCGCAGCGGCTGCTCGCGCCACAGCCAAAACCAGAACCAGTTGAATAGTCCGTACCACAGCGTGCCAAGCGCGTAGATCAGCAGCGGTTCCCAGATCGGCATATTGCCGGCGAGGCTCAGGGTAAAGATGGCGGCAATCAGCGAGGCGGGCAGCAGCCTTGCGTGCAGCGAGCTGATTTCTGCCGTGACGCCAAGGAGCAGGGTCAGGCCGCTGAGAATTAAAGGGAGCGGGATAGCGTGCTGGAGAAGGAGCTGAACGATCAGGCTGCAGCCGGCAAAGAGCGAGCCGCCAATAATCAGGCGTTTAAAGAAGCGCTTATGCGGTGTATCAAGGCCGGCGACGTTGCAGCATGCGGGAACCAGCGAGAACAGCAGGCCCTGCTGCAGATGGCCGAGAAGGAGGCCTATTGCGACCGGCAAACACAGCACCAGCGTTTGCCGCAGTGCGTAGTTGACTTCCGGGTGGTAAATCAGCCTGCGCCACATAGAGGGAAAACAAAAACGGCGTATTGCAGGAGCAACACGCCGTTTTATCAGTTTAACGCGTGCCGTAGACGACGATAGTTTTACCGTGTGCGGAGATCAGGTTTTGATCTTCCAGCATCTTCAGAATACGGCCAACGGTTTCACGTGAACAGCCGACGATCTGACCGATTTCCTGACGGGTAATTTTGATTTGCATACCGTCCGGGTGGGTCATGGCGTCAGGCTGTTTTGCCAGGTTCAGCAACGTCTGGGCGATACGGCCGGTGACGTCGAGGAAGGCAAGGTTACCGACTTTCTCAGAGGTAACCTGCAGACGGCGGGCCATCTGCGACGAAAGACGCATCAGAATATCCGGGTTAACCTGGATCAGCTGACGGAATTTTTTATAGGAGATTTCGGCCACTTCACATGCGGTTTTCGCACGTACCCAGGCGCTACGCTCCTGGCCTTCTTCGAACAAGCCTAATTCACCGATGAAATCGCCCTGGTTGAGGTAAGAGAGAATCATCTCTTTGCCTTCTTCATCCTTGATGAGCACAGCCACAGAGCCTTTGACGATGTAGTACAACGTTTCTGCTTTTTCACCCTGGTGGATCAGCGTGCTTTTAGATGGGTACTTATGAATGTGGCAATGAGACAAGAACCATTCGAGGGTAGGGTCTGTTTGCGGTTTGCCAAGCACCATGCGCGGTTATCCTCTGTTATAAGCTATCTCCGGGTGCCGACACTACACGGCATCCGGGCATGCAATCGTATTGTTTCCCTATGCCTGGGAAGCTGGCTGGTGATTTTTCTTCAGCCTGTAATGTGAATTCCTCTGCATACATGCAGTACATCAATGTAATACTGTAGCATCCTGACTGTTTTAGCATAGCTTTTGCCGCGTGTCTCCTGGTGTCTCGCTTCAGCATGATGCAGGTCGCCTTCCGTTGCGAGATTTGTTATGTGCGCGTAATCTGTCAGGAAAATTGCAACCTTGGAGTTAAATTTTATGCAAGCTCGTGTGAAATGGGTGGAAGGGTTAACCTTCATCGGTGAGTCGGCTTCCGGCCACCAGATTTTGATGGACGGTAACTCCGGGGATAAAGCGCCGAGCCCGATGGAAATGGTGCTGATGGCCGCCGGTGGCTGTAGCGCCATCGACGTGGTCTCAATTTTGCAGAAAGGACGTCACGATGTGACCAACTGTGAGGTGAAGCTGACCTCAGAGCGTCGGGAAGAGGCGCCGCGCCTGTTTACCCACATCAACCTGCACTTTATCGTGACCGGCCGCGAGCTGAAGGATGCGGTCGTTTCGCGCGCGGTAGACCTGTCGGCGGAGAAATACTGCTCGGTGGCGCTGATGCTGCAAAAAGCGGTAAATATCACGCATTCGTACGAGGTTATCGAGGGCTAAGCCGAATGGCCAGCCCGTCTCCCCGGTTTGCGTCGCGCAGCCGGGGTTTTTAGCGGCTTAACCGATCTTTTTCCCCGCCATCAGCCGTTCAACCAGCGGCGCCATGATCAGCTCCATCGCCAGCCCCATTTTGCCGCCCGGTACCACCAGCGTATTGATATGCGAGATAAACGACCCTTGCAGCATCGCCAGCAGCCACGGGAAGTCGATATCCTGCAGGTTGCGGAAGTGGATCACCACAAAGCTTTCATCCAGCGAGGGAATACCTTTCGCGGCGAAGGGGTTCGACGTATCAACGGTGGGAACCCGCTGGAAGTTGATATGGGTACGTGAGAACTGCGGGGTGATGAAGTTAATATAATCTTCCATTGAACGGACGACCGAATCCATTACCGCTTCGCGAGAGTGCCCGCGCTCGCTGGTATCGCGGATGAGCTTCTGGATCCACTCCAGGTTGACGATGGGCACGACACCCACCAGCAGGTCGACATTGTGCGCCACGTTGTGCAGCGGGGTGACAACGCCGCCGTGCAGCCCTTCGTAAAACAGGACGTCGGTCGGCTCCGGCAGCGGCTGCCAGGGCGTGAAGGTGCCCGGTACCTGATTCCATGGCACGGCCTCGTCATAGGTATGCAGGTATTTTCTCGACTGGCCGGTTCCGCTGCGCCCGTATTCGAGGAAGGTGTTTTCCAGTAGGCCGAAGTCGTTTGCTTCCGGGCCAAAATAGCTGATGTGCTTCCCCTGATCCCGCGCTTTGCGGATCGCCATGTCCATTTCCGGGCGGGTGTAGCGATGGAAGCTATCGCCCTCGACTTCGGCGGCACGCAGGTTCAACTGGGCGAAGATTTTGCGAAAGGCGAGGCTGGTGGTGGTGGTTCCCGCGCCGCTGGAGCCCGTGACGGCAATCACCGGATGTTTGGCAGACATATCAACTCCCAGATTAAACGATGGTGTGGCGCCGCCTTAGCCGTGGAACTGCTTGCGGGGCATGATGTTGACCGTCTCGTGCAGCTCTGACCACACCAGTACGGCTTCTCCGCTTTTCAGCTGCTGTTTTACATCGGCGACCTTATCGGCCAGCGAGCGTTCATGTTCACCATAATCGGTGCCTTCGCGCAACACAAAGGTTTCAATCAGGTTATCCAGCGTTTCGGGATCCAGATCCTGCCAGGGAATAATCATTTTTTTCCTTCCAGCCAGCGCGTTAGCCAGTCCGGGATCCGTCTTTCCAGCCACATCTCCGGCCTGCGCAGCGTGCCGCCGACAAACCCGACGTGGCCGCCTTGTTCGGTCAGTTGGTACTCGACGTTAGCCGGCAGCTGCTCCTGCGGCGGAATGGAATGATGGTCCATGAACGGATCGTCTTTCGCGTGAATGATCAGCGTAGGTTTCGTGATATCGCTCAGGCGCGGCATCGCGCTGCACTGGCGATAGTAGTCCAGCGCATCGGCAAAGCCGTGAATTTTGGCGGTGATGGTATCGTCAAACTCGCGAATGCGCCGCATGCCTTTTAGCTGGCGTAAATCAACCGGCAGAGAGCCCGGGTAGGCTTTTAGCTTGCGCGCGGCGTTCGCTTTTAACAGGTTCAGCAGATAGCGCTGGTAGACGCGGGAGAAGCCTTTATCCATATGGTAGCTGCAGGCTTCCAACATGAACGGGGCCGACACGATGACCGCCGCGTCGAGCGGGACGCTGTCGCCCTCGTTTGCCAGCAGGCAGCCGAGCATATTGCCGCCCAGCGAATAGCCGACGGCGGCCGTGGGAGCGGGACCAAATTCGCGCTGCAGCCAGCGCAGGAACCAGGTGCCGTCTTCCGTCTCTCCGGAGTGGTAGATGCGGTTATTGCGGTTAGGCTCGCCGCTACAGCCGCGGAAATGCATCACCACGCCGAGCCAGCCGCGCTGCATTGCCGCGTGGATCAGACCGTGAGCGTAAGGGCTGTGCAGGCTTCCTTCCAGACCGTGAAAAACCACCAGCCGCGGCTTATGGCGGGCTGATTCGGGATCCTCACTCCAGGCCAAATCGATAAAATCACCGTCGGGGAGTTCAAGGCGCTGCCATTGTGGGGTAAAGCCCAGTTTGCGGCGGATCAGTCGCGGCAGCATGGTTTGCAGATGACGATTGCCCACGCCGCGCATCGGGTGAAACTCGCGCGAGTCGTCTTCGGGGGGCGTCATTTCTGTAGGGGTGATTTCAACCATAGCACCAGAGCAATTAATAATCTTATAAACACTATACCGCGCATGAGGTGCGCAGGTTAGCCAATATGTGGTCTTGTGGCCAGCTGGTGGAGATTACGCGAAAAAGAGCGGGCGCTATATGGCCTTTTGCGGCATGAAGAGTGGCCCCGAAAGCTCATTACCAGTGAACCGTCGAGGCCGCGCGATCGGCCCGCAGGGCTTAGCCTTCCTGCAGCATCTGCTCCAGCTGTTCCTGCGCCTCCAGCCAGGCCATTTCGCACTCTTCCAGACCTGATTTGGCACTGGCCTGCTGCTGCAGGCAGGCGGTTAGGTCCGCTTTGCGGGATGCGTCATACAGGCCGCTGTCGCCCAGTTTCTCTTCCGCCTGCGCGAGCTGGGCGTTGAGTTTATCCATCTCTTTCTCAAGGCGGGTAATCTCTTTACGCAATGGCTGAGTCAGGGTGCGCAGCTCCGCTTCCCGGCGCTTTTGGTCTTTGCGGGACTGGGCGCTGTTGCCGTTATCTTTGATCGCGTCAGACGGCTGGCTCTCCTGCTTCTGCGAGTCGCTCAGCCACTGCTGGTAATCTTCCAGATCGCCGTCGAACTGCTCAACCTTGCCGTCGTGGACCAGATAGAGATCGTCGGTGGTCGAACGGATCAGGTGGCGATCGTGCGAGACCACCACCAGCGCGCCTTCGAAATCAATCAGCGCTTCGGTTAAAGCCTGGCGCATATCAAGGTCAAGGTGGTTAGTCGGTTCATCGAGCAGCAGAAGATTAGGGCGCTGCCAGACGATCAGCGCCAGCACCAGGCGCGCTTTTTCGCCGCCGGAGAAGCGCTGGGTTGCTTCGTTGACCTTATCGCTCTGGAAACCGAAGCCGCCGAGATAGTCGCGCAGCTTCTGCTCCAGCTCCTGCGGCGCCAGGCGAGCCAGGTGCTGCAGCGGTGATTCATCCGCCCGCAGGAACTCCAGCTGATGCTGGGCGAAGTAGCCCAGCTTAATCCCTTTTGCCAGCCCCACTTCGCCGTGCAGCGGCTGCAGCTCGCCGGCCAGCAGCTTGATGAGCGTCGATTTACCGGCGCCGTTGCGCCCCAGCAGGCCGATGCGTGAGCCGGGAACCAAATTCAGCTTGATCGAGTCGAGGATAATGCGTTCACCGTAGCCGGCGCTGACTTTTTCCATCTTCAGCAGCGGGTTGGGCAGGCTTTCCGGCGCGCGGAAGCTAAAGTGAAACGGGTTATCGACGTGGGCCGGGGCGATAAGCTCCATGCGCTCCAGCATTTTAATGCGGCTCTGGGCCTGCTTCGCCTTGGTGGCCTTGGCGCGGAAGCGATCGATATAGCTTTGCAGATGGGCGACGCGCAGCTGCTGGCTTTCATACATCGACTGCTGCTGCGACAGACGGGTGGCGCGCTGTACTTCGAACGAGCTGTAGTTGCCGGTGTACTCGAACATGTTTTGCTGTTCGATATGTATAATTTTATCGACGATAGGATCGAGAAAATCGCGATCGTGCGAGATAAGGATCAGCGTGCCGGTATAGCTTTTGAGCCACTTTTCCAGCCAGATCACCGCATCGAGATCGAGGTGGTTAGTCGGTTCATCCAGCAGCAGCAGGTCGGAGCGGCAAATTAACGCCTGCGCCAGGTTCAGACGCATACGCCAGCCGCCGGAGAAGTCGCTCACCGGGCGCTCCAGCTGTTCATTGCTGAAGCCCAGGCCGTGCAGCAGGCTCGAGGCGCGTGAGCGGATGGTCCAGGCGTCAATGGCGTCCAGCTTGCCGTGAACCGTCGCAATGGCGTGACCGTCATTGCGCTCGTTGGCCTGATTTAAATCGGCCTCGAGCTGGCGATATTCCCGATCGCCGTCAATAACATAATCAATGGCTGGCTGCGCCAGAGCAGGGGTTTCCTGATTAACCCACGCCAGCTGCCAGCTGCCCGGAAAGGTCATACTGCCGCCGTCGGCGCTAATCTCGTTTTTCAAAAGCGATAGCAGCGTGGATTTACCGCAGCCGTTTTTGCCCACCAGACCGACCTTTTGGCCAGGGTTGATGGTAGCGGTGGCGTTGTCCAGCAGGACGCGTACGCCGCGACGAATTTGTAACGAGGAGAAAACAATCATAAGGCGCCGTATGTTCAGACTATGTTAATTTGTCATTATGATAATGTAATGTGGTAGCAAATAGCTCCACCGGGCCGCAATGGTAGCCCAAAATGAAGACGATACACAAAGTCATTCTGGTTGCGTTGAGGCGCAGCCGTTATTCAGGCCACTACAAGACGTTGGGAGGGGAATGATGTCTCAGACAGCGAAGGTTTTGCTGCTGTATGCCCACCCAGAATCTCAGGATTCCGTGGCCAACCGGGTTTTGCTTGAACCGGCCTTACAGCTGCCGAACGTCACCGTGCACGATCTTTACGCACACTATCCCGATTTTTTTATCGATATTGCCTGGGAGCAGGATCTCCTGCGTCAGCATGAGGTAATTGTTTTCCAGCATCCGCTCTATACGTGGAGCTGCCCGGCGCTGCTAAAAGAGTGGCTGGACAGAGTGCTGAGCCGCGGTTTTGCCAGCGGTGCCGGGGGGAATCAGCTGGCGGGAAAGTACTGGCGTAGCGTGATCACCACCGGCGAGCCGGAAAGCGCCTACCGTCGCGACGCTAACCGCTATCCAATGAACGATATTCTCCGACCTTTCGAACTGACCGCCGGCATGTGCCGGATGCACTGGATGAGCCCGATTATTGTCTACTGGGCCCGTCGGCAATCGCCCGCCGATCTGAAAAGCCATGCGCGCGCTTATCGTGACTGGTTGGCCAACCCTATCGCGGCAGGAGGAGTAATAAATGGCGGGAGCTGATCTGCTTTTGGCTGGCGTGCTGTTTCTGTTCGCCGCCGTCGTCGCGGTACCGCTGGCCGCCCGGCTGGGCATTGGCGCGGTGCTTGGCTATCTGCTCGCCGGGATCGCCATTGGCCCGTGGGGGCTGGGGTTCATCAGCGACGTCGATGAAATTCTTCATTTCTCCGAGCTGGGCGTGGTGTTCCTGATGTTTATCATCGGGCTTGAGCTCAACCCGTCGAAGCTCTGGCGCCTGAGAAGCTCCATTTTTGGCGTGGGGGCGGCCCAGGTTTTGTGCAGCGCGGCAATCCTCGGCGGCCTGCTGATGGTCACCGGATTCACGTGGCAGGCGGCGGTTGTCGGCGGAATTGGCTTAGCGATGTCCTCTACGGCGATGGCGCTGCAGCTGATGCGCGAGAAGGGGATGAGCCGCAGTGAGTCCGGACAGCTGGGGTTCTCCGTTCTACTGTTTCAGGATTTGGCGGTGATCCCCGCGCTGGCGCTGGTGCCGCTGCTGGCCGGCTCCGGCGACGATCGCTTTGATTGGGTGACGATTGGGATGAAGGTGCTGGCCTTTGCCGGCATGCTGATCGGTGGCCGCTTTTTGCTGCGGCCGGTGTTCCGCTTTATCGCGGCCTCCGGCGTGCGGGAGGTTTTTACCGCCGCGACGCTGCTGCTGGTGTTGGGTTCGGCGCTGTTTATGGATGCGCTCGGCCTGTCGATGGCGCTGGGGACCTTTATCGCCGGGGTGCTGCTGGCTGAAAGCGAATATCGCCACGAGCTGGAAATCGCCATTGAGCCGTTTAAAGGTCTTCTGCTCGGCCTGTTCTTTATCTCCGTTGGCATGGCGCTGAATCTGGGCGTTCTCTACACCCATCTGCTGTGGGTCGCCGCCAGCGTCGCGGCGCTGGTGATGGTGAAAGCTCTCGTGCTGTACGTTCTGGCGCGGGTGTACGGCCTTCGCAGCTCGGAGCGGATGCAGTTTGCCGGAGTTTTGAGCCAGGGCGGGGAGTTTGCCTTTGTGCTGTTCTCGTTACCGGCTTCGCTGCGGCTGTTCGAAAATGACCAGATGGCGCTGCTGCTGGTCACGGTTACGCTGTCGATGATGACCACGCCGCTGCTGATGACCCTGATTGATTACGTGCTCTCCCGACGCTTTAACCAGCCGGAGGAAGAGGACGAAGCGCCGTGGGTTGATGATGATAAACCGCAGGTGATTATCGTCGGCTTCGGCCGCTTTGGTCAGGTCATTGGCCGTCTGCTGATGGCCAACAAAATGCGCATTACCGTGCTTGAGCGTGACATCAGCGCGGTGAACCTGATGCGTAAATATGGCTATAAGGTTTACTTCGGCGATGCGACGCAGCTGGAACTGCTACGCTCGGCGGGGGCGGAGGACGCGCAGTCAATCGTGATTACCTGCAACGAGCCGGAAGATACCATGAAGCTGGTTGAGATGTGTCAGCAGCACTTTCCACATCTGCACATTCTGGCGCGGGCGCGGGGCCGAGTAGAGGCCCATGAGCTGCTGCAGGCCGGGGTGGTGCAGTTCTCGCGCGAAACCTTCTCCAGCGCGCTGGAGCTGGGGCGCAAGGCGCTGGTCAGCGTTGGAATGCATCCGCATCAGGCGCAGCGCGCGCAGCTGCACTTCCGTCGTCTGGATATGCGAATGCTGCGAGAGTTAATGCCGGTACATACTGATACTCTGCAGATATCGCGCGTGCGGGAAGCCCGGCGGGAGCTGGAGGAGATTTTTCAGCGTGAAATGCAGAAAGAGAGCAGGCAGCTTGACGGCTGGGATGAGTTTGAATAAAGGGTAAATCATTATGGCAGTGCGTAAACGTTTTATCGCCGGGGCAAAATGCCCGGCGTGCCAGGCCCAGGATTCTCTGGCAATGTGGCGTGAAAATAATGTCGATATTGTTGAGTGTGTTAAGTGCGGACACCAGATGCGCGAGGCGGATAAAGAGGCCCGCGAGCACGTACGTAAAGACGAACAAGTGATCGGCATTTTTCATCCGGACTAGCGTTATCTGTCGCCTTTTTTTAAGCTAGAGGGTACACGGCTGCAGAATTCCGCTACAATCTGCGCCACTATTCTTCCCATGCTCAGGAGATATCATGAAAGTAGCAAAAGACCTGGTGGTCAGCCTGGCCTATCAGGTACGTACAGAAGACGGTGTGTTGGTTGATGAGTCTCCGGTAAGCGCGCCGCTGGACTACCTGCATGGTCACGGCTCCCTGATTTCCGGCCTGGAAACTGCGCTGGATGGTCATGAAGTGGGCGACAAATTTGACGTTGCTGTCGGCGCGAACGATGCGTACGGCCAGTATGACGAAAACCTGGTTCAGCGCGTTCCTAAAGACGTTTTCATGGGCGTTGATGAGCTGCAGGTTGGCATGCGTTTCCTGGCGGAAACCGATCAGGGTCCGGTACCGGTTGAAATTACCGAAGTTGACGACGAGCACGTAGTTGTTGACGGTAACCACATGCTGGCTGGCCAGAACCTGAAGTTCAACGTTGAAGTTATGGCGATTCGTGAAGCGACGGCTGAAGAGCTGGAGCACGGTCATGTACACGGCGCGAATGGTCACGATCACGACCATGACCACGATCATGACGGATGCTGCGGTGGCCACGGTCACAGCCATGACCACGACCACGGTCACGAACATGGCAAAGGCGGCTGTGGCGGTAACGGCGGCTGCGGCTGTCACTAAGACCTGTCGTCTTACAAGCCGCAGGCGCGTTGGCTAGCGCTGCCGGCTATAAAAAAGCGGGGAAACCCGCTTTTTTTACGCCTCAATAATGTGGAGGCGGCGTCTCTTCAGACTGCGATGCGATGTACGATGACTGCGTCGCCTTCAGCTTTTCTACCATCAGACGCATGTGTTCACGCATCTTTGCCATTTCGATCTCATGGGCGGTAACGGTCTTGTTGAGGTCTTCAATGGTGATTTCCTGATACGCCAGCCGGCTTTCCAGCTCCGCCAGGCGAGTCTCCAGTTTGCTATCGTGCATGAGTAACCTCTTCTGTCTTATCTCGCGGGCGGATTCTACTGAATTTTCAGCATTCGTACAGCATCGTAACGCCGGACAGGAAACTAATTCATACAAAAATAGTCTGAAAAGAGGCGATATTCAGGTACGTCCGTATGTAGATTTGTCCTGCAACGTTCTATAGTACATTTTTTGCTTTTTACGCTAACCCTGGGGTGAGATGCCCCGGCCCTGGAGAAATGGATGAAATCACTGTTTAAAGTAACGCTGCTGGCGACCACGATGGCCGTCGCGCTGAATGCACCGCTGACCTTTGCTGCGGATACCGCTGCAAAGACGGCACCTGCAACGGAAAGCAAATCGGCATTTAAAAATGACGATCAGAAATCTGCTTATGCGCTGGGTGCATCGCTGGGACGTTACATGGAAAACTCCCTGAAAGAACAAGAGAAACTGGGCATTAAACTGGATAAAGATCAGCTGATCGCTGGCGTGCAGGACGCATTTGCCGATAAGAGTAAACTCTCCGATCAGGAAATCGAACAGACTCTGCAAGCGTTTGAAACTCGTGTGAAAACTGCTGCTCAGCAAAAAATGGAAAAAGATGCATCTGAGAACGATGCTAAAGGTAAAACCTATCGCGACACCTTCGCTAAAGAGAAGGGCGTGAAAACCTCTAAATCCGGCCTGCTGTATAAAGTCGAGAAAGCCGGTACCGGTGACGCACCGAAAGACAGCGATACCGTGGTTGTGAACTACAAAGGGACGCTGATCGACGGTAAAGAGTTCGATAACTCCTACACCCGCGGCGAGCCTCTCTCTTTCCGTCTGGACGGCGTGATCCCGGGCTGGACTGAAGGCCTGAAGAACATTAAGAAAGGCGGTAAAATCCAGCTGGTTATCCCACCGGATCTGGCATACGGCAAAACCGGCGTTCCGGGTATCCCGGCTAACTCTACTCTGGTCTTCGACGTAGAGCTTCTGGATATCAAACCGGCTCCGAAAGCGGATGCGAAGCCTGAAGCTGCCGCTGACGCAAAAGCGGATGCAGCGAGCGCAGACGCTAAGAAGTAATGGAATTGACGCCGCCGCCCTCAAAGGCGGCGGCTTTTTTATTTGGGGCAGATATAATTAAAACTGGAAAGTGCCTCAAGCGCTGTATTACTTTAGATAGCTTAATCTTATTAATGACGATGAGCCTGCCCTGACAAGCTACACCTCATCCTTCAAGCTGCCTCTGAGCTGGCTGCATTTGCTGACTCCAGCCTCTTACTGGATTCGGTCCTGGGTATCGATAAGAGACAACCTTGTCTCTTACAAGAGCCAGCCTTCGGCTGGTCAAATTCGCTGCTGACGAATTTGTCTCAGATTTGCCGCCGCGGCGTACCTTGAACGGTTTTGTGTAAAAAATGACAGGCTCCTGAAAAGGAGTGCTTTTTTTCATGTCCAGGTCGCTTTTAACCAACGAAACCAGCGAGCTTGACCTGCTGGATCAACGTCCTTTCGACCAGACCGACTTCGATATCCTAAAATCCTATGAAGCGGTGGTGGACGGGTTAGCGATGCTCATTGGTTCCCACTGTGAAATCGTGCTGCATTCTTTACAGGATCTGAAATGTTCCGCCATTCGCATCGCCAACGGTGAACATACCGGTCGTCAAATCGGCTCGCCAATCACTGACCTGGCGCTGCGTATGCTGCACGATATGACTGGAGCTGATAGCAGCGTTTCCAAATGCTATTTTACTCGCGCTAAAAGCGGAGTGCTGATGAAGTCGGTGACGATTGCGATACGCAACCGCGAGCACCGGGTGATCGGCCTTTTGTGCATTAACATGAACCTCGATGTCCCGTTCTCCCAGATTATGAGCACCTTTATTCCGCCGGAAACGCCGGAAGTGAACTCGCAGGTCAACTTTGCCTCATCGGTTGACGATCTGGTCGCGCAAACCCTCGAGTTTACGATTGAAGAAGTGAACGCCGATCGCAACGTTTCCAATAACGCCAAAAATCGTCAGATCGTCCTGAATCTTTACGAGAAAGGGATCTTTGATATCAAGGATGCTATCAACCAGGTTGCCGATCGCCTGAATATCTCGAAGCACACGGTGTATCTCTATATCCGCCAGTTCAAAAGCGGTGATTTCCAGGGGCTGGATAAGTAATGCGTTTTGCCATTACGGTGACGGGCCCGGCCTACGGTACGCAGCAGGCCAGCAGCGCCTGGCAGTTTGCGCAGGCCGTGCTGGAGGAGGGGCATGAGCTGATTTGCGTCTTTTTCTATCGCGAAGGCGTCTATAACGCTAACCAGCTGACCGCTCCCGCCAGCGATGAGTTTGACCTCGTGCGGGCATGGCAAAAATTACACGAAGCGCATGCAGTCTCGCTGCATATCTGCGTTGCGGCGGCGCTGCGACGCGGCGTGACGGACGAACATGAGGCGCAGCAGCTTGGTTTGTCTGCGTCTAATCTGCAACCCGGATTCACGCTCAGCGGCCTTGGGGCGCTGGCGGAAGCTGCATTAACCTGCGA
The DNA here is from genome assembly GCF_902705905.1 of Klebsiella sp. 18074. Taxonomy (NCBI): domain Bacteria; kingdom Pseudomonadati; phylum Pseudomonadota; class Gammaproteobacteria; order Enterobacterales; family Enterobacteriaceae; genus Klebsiella; species Klebsiella sp. 18074. The sequence goes on from NZ_CACSIS010000036.1 coordinate 45,155, forward strand.
TCGGATGGTGCAGTTCTGATGAAACGCGTTGCCTTTGTTTTTTCCTCCGCGCCTCATGGCTCCGCGTCTGGCCGGGAAGGCCTGGATGCGCTGCTGGCCACCTCAGCGCTCACCGACGAGCTCGGCGTTTTCTTTATCGGGGACGGCGTGTTTCAGCTGCTGCCGGAGCAGCGGCCAGGCACCATTCTGGCTCGCGACTATATCGCAACCTTTAAGCTCTTCTCTCTGTATGATATCGAACAGTGCTGGATGTGCGCCGCTTCTGCCCGCGAGCGCGGCCTGTCGCCCTCCACGCGGTGGGTCATAGATGGCGAGTGGCTGGAGCCAGAGGCGCTGCGTGCCCGACTCGATGATTTCAACGTGATACTGCGCTTCTGAGGCCACTATGCTCCACACTCTCAGCGTTTCCCCATGGCATACCGATCTGGCAGCGATGCTGCGTCTGGTAAAGGATGGCGACGATCTGCTGCTGCTTTCCGATGGCGTCATCGCGGCAGCTGCCGGCGGGCGCTACCTTGAAATCCTGCTTTCCGCCCCCATAACCATCCATGCGCTGCAGGATGATATTGAAGCCCGCGGCCTGACGGGGCAAATTGCGGGCAGCGTCATCAGGGTCGGCTATACTGACTTCGTCAGACTTGTGCTCAAACACCCTGGACAGTTGGCCTGGTAATGGCAGGATTGTTGTATATTTCTTGACACCTTTTCGGCACCGCCCTAGAATTCTGCGTCCTCATATTATCTGAGGCGATTTATTACATGTTTACGAAGCAAAAGCTAAAACCAGGAGCTATTTAATGGCAACAATTAACCAGCTGGTACGCAAACCACGCGCACGCAAAGTTGCAAAGAGCAACGTGCCTGCACTGGAAGCCTGCCCGCAGAAACGTGGCGTATGTACTCGCGTATATACTACCACTCCTAAAAAACCAAACTCCGCACTGCGTAAAGTATGCCGTGTGCGTTTGACCAACGGTTTTGAAGTGACTTCCTACATCGGTGGTGAAGGTCACAACCTGCAGGAACACTCCGTGATCCTGATCCGTGGCGGTCGTGTAAAAGACCTTCCGGGTGTTCGTTACCACACCGTTCGTGGTGCGCTTGACTGCTCCGGCGTTAAAGACCGTAAGCAATCTCGCTCCAAATATGGCGTGAAACGTCCTAAGGCTTAATGGTTCTCCGTTAAGTAAGGCCAAACTGTTTTACCTTAATGTCAAACTAAACTCTTAGAGTTTTGGACAATCCTGAATTAACAACGGAGTATTCCCATGCCACGTCGTCGCGTCATTGGTCAGCGTAAAATTCTTCCGGATCCTAAGTTCGGATCAGAACTGCTGGCAAAATTTGTAAATATCCTGATGGTAGATGGTAAAAAATCTACTGCAGAAGCTATCGTATACAGCGCGCTGGAGACCCTGGCTCAGCGTTCTGGTAAAAATGAACTGGAAGCTTTCGAAGTCGCTCTCGACAACGTTCGCCCGACTGTAGAAGTTAAGTCCCGCCGCGTTGGTGGTTCTACTTATCAGGTTCCAGTTGAAGTCCGTCCGGTTCGTCGTAATGCTCTGGCAATGCGTTGGATCGTTGAAGCTGCTCGTAAACGTGGTGATAAATCCATGGCTCTGCGTCTGGCGAACGAACTTTCTGATGCTGCAGACAACAAAGGTACTGCAGTTAAGAAACGTGAAGACGTACACCGCATGGCAGAAGCCAACAAGGCGTTCGCTCACTACCGTTGGTAATCCCTTCGGAGTCATAGTCACCAGACGGGCGCTTCAGGTAAGTCGCCCGTTTTGGATAACTTAACTGAACGCCTAAAGAAACAAACGAGGAATCAAATGGCTCGTAAAACACCCATTGAGCGCTACCGTAACATTGGTATCAGCGCTCATATCGACGCCGGTAAGACAACAACTACCGAACGTGTTCTGTTCTACACTGGTGTAAACCACAAAATCGGTGAAGTTCATGATGGCGCAGCTACCATGGACTGGATGGAGCAGGAGCAGGAACGTGGTATTACCATCACGTCCGCTGCGACTACCTGTTTCTGGTCAGGAATGGCTAAACAGTTCGAACCACACCACATCAACATCATCGACACCCCAGGGCACGTTGACTTCACTATCGAAGTAGAACGTTCCATGCGTGTTCTTGATGGTGCGGTAATGGTTTACTGTGCTGTTGGTGGTGTTCAGCCACAGTCTGAAACCGTATGGCGTCAGGCAAACAAATATAAAGTTCCACGTATCGCGTTCGTTAACAAAATGGACCGTATGGGTGCTAACTTCCTGAAAGTTGTTGATCAGATTGAAAAGCGTCTGGGCGCGAATCCGGTCCCTCTGCAGCTGGCTATCGGCGCGGAAGAGAAATTCACCGGTGTTGTTGACCTGGTGAAAATGAAAGCTATCAACTGGAATGAAGCCGATCAGGGCGTGACCTTCGAATACGAAGAGATCCCAGCTGATATGCAGGAACTGGCTGAAGAATGGCGCCAGAAACTGATTGAAGCCGCTGCTGAAGGTTCTGACGAACTGATGGAGAAATTCTTTGGTGGCGAAGAGCTGACTGAAGAAGAGATCAAAACTTCTCTGCGTAAGCGCGTACTTAACAACGAAATTATCCTGGTTACCTGTGGTTCTGCATTTAAGAACAAAGGTGTTCAGGCGATGCTGGATGCGGTTGTTGAATACCTGCCAGCGCCGACTGATGTTACTGCGATTAACGGTATCCTGGACGACGGTAAAGACACTCCGGCAGTTCGTCACTCTGATGACAACGAGCCGTTTGCTGCGCTGGCGTTCAAAATTGCTACCGACCCGTTTGTTGGTAACCTGACCTTCTTCCGCGTTTACTCTGGCGTTGTTAACTCTGGCGACACCGTGTTCAACCCGGTGAAATCAGCACGTGAGCGTCTGGGCCGTATCGTACAGATGCACGCCAACAAACGTGAAGAGATCAAAGAAGTTCGTGCGGGCGACATCGCTGCAGCGATTGGTCTGAAAGAAGTGACTACCGGTGACACCCTGTGTGACCAGGATAATGTGATTATCCTGGAGCGTATGGAGTTCCCGGAGCCGGTAATCTCGATCGCCGTTGAACCAAAAACCAAAGCTGACCAGGAAAAAATGGGTCTGGCTCTGGGCCGTCTGGCTAAAGAAGACCCGTCATTCCGCGTATGGACTGACGAAGAAACTAACCAGACTATTATCGCCGGTATGGGTGAGCTGCACCTCGACATCATCGTTGACCGTATGAAGCGTGAATTCAACGTTGAAGCGAACGTCGGTAAACCTCAGGTTGCTTACCGCGAAGCGATTCGTTCTAAAGTTACCGATATTGAAGGTAAACATGCTAAGCAGTCTGGTGGTCGCGGTCAGTATGGTCACGTTGTGATCGACATGTACCCACTGGAGCCGGGCTCAAATCCGAAAGGATACGAGTTCATCAACGACATCAAAGGTGGTGTAATTCCTGGTGAATACATCCCTGCCGTTGATAAAGGTATTCAGGAACAGCTGAAAGCTGGTCCGCTGGCAGGTTACCCGGTAGTTGATCTCGGCGTGCGTCTGCACTTCGGTTCTTACCATGACGTTGACTCCTCCGAGCTGGCGTTTAAACTGGCCGCTTCTATTGCCTTCAAAGATGGCTTTAAGAAAGCGAAACCAGTTCTGCTTGAGCCGATCATGAAGGTTGAAGTAGAGACTCCGGAAGAGAACACTGGTGACGTCATCGGTGACCTTAGCCGTCGTCGTGGTATGCTGCGTGGTCAAGAATCCAACGTTACTGGCGTTATGATTCACGCTGAAGTTCCGCTGTCTGAAATGTTCGGATATGCAACTCAGCTGCGTTCTCTGACCAAAGGTCGTGCTTCTTACTCCATGGAGTTCCTGAAGTATGATGACGCACCGAACAACGTTGCTCAGGCCGTAATCGAAGCCCGTGGCAAATAAGCCGTAGGGTTAAACCAAAATCCCGTGCTCTCTCCTGAAGGGGAGAGCGCTATAGTAAGGAATATAGCCGTGTCTAAAGAAAAATTTGAACGTACAAAACCGCACGTCAACGTCGGTACTATCGGCCACGTTGACCATGGTAAAACTACTCTGACCGCTGCAATCACTACCGTTCTGGCTAAAACCTACGGTGGTTCTGCGCGCGCATTCGACCAGATCGATAACGCACCGGAAGAAAAAGCTCGTGGTATCACCATCAACACTTCCCACGTTGAATATGACA
>NZ_CACSIS010000037.1:0-49320 GCF_902705905.1 Klebsiella sp. 18074
TCGGGCTGAGTCCATGTCGGTAAACTTCATCTGAATCACATCGGGGCAATGGACTGTGACGGTAGCCATGAAAACACCTCAAATAACGGCAGGATATCATAAGATCCAACCATTCAGAGCCATTACCATTTTTATCGAGGAGTGGCCAGACCATGCGGCCCTCGACGCCCACTGCGCCAGCGAGCATTTCAGACGGCTGGTCCCGTTGATCGACCGGCACAAGCGGGAAAACGCCCGATATATCCTGATGGACGGCCGGATAAACCCGGTGGACGAGTAGCGCCGGCCCTGTATTGCTCAGGCGGCCCGCAGTGGCGTTGGTACTATCCTTCCGGCGATGATAATCGCGGCGCAGGCGAGACCTGATATTGGCTCGGCTGAGTGAGGCAAGCGCGGAGGGGGGCGGGATGGTGAAACGGCAACGAACCGCTGCGGAGGAGAGAAAATCAGCCAGAAAATAACATTAACTGGCTGATTTTTTATGAGAAATAACAGATTTACGCATCCTGCTTATGGAACAGCTCGCGGAACACCGGGTAGATATCTTCCTGGTCGCGTATATGCTGCATGGCGAAGTTTTCAAAGGTCGTCTGCAGGTGTTCATATTCACGCCATAGCGTCTGGTGGGCGCGACGGGTTATCTCAATGTAGCTGTAGTAGCGCACCACCGGCAGGATGTTCTTCGCCAGCAGCTCGTGACACAGCGGCGAGTCGTCCGCCCAGTTATCGCCGTCCGACGCCTGCGCGGCGTAGATATTCCACTGCGACGGGTCGTAGCGCGCTTTAACCACCTCATCCATCAGCTTCAGCGCGCTGGAGACGATGGTGCCGCCGGTTTCCTGCGAATAGAAAAACTCGTGTTCATCCACCTCTTTTGCCTGGGTATGGTGGCGGATATAGACCACCTCGACGTTTTTATAGGTCCGGCTGAGGAACAGATACAGCAGGATGTAAAAACGTTTGGCCATATCTTTGGTGACCTGATCCATGGAGCCGGAAACGTCCATCAGGCAGAACATCACCGCCTGGCTGGAGGGTTCGGGCCGTTTTTCGTAATTCTTATAGCGCAGATCGAAGGTATCGATAAACGGCACGCGGTCAATCTTCGCCCGCAGCTCGGCTATCTCCTGGCGCAGCCGCTCCTCTTCCAGCAGCTGCGCAGGCTCGCTTTTGGTAATGATGTCCAGATCCGCTTCCAGCGCGCGCAGCTCGCGGCGCTTGCCGGCGGTCATGGCGGTACGTCGCGCCAGCGAGTTTTGCAGCGAACGCACCACGCTGATGTTCGCCGGGACGCCGTTAGCGGTAAAGCCCGCCCGGTGCGTTTTGAACTCGGTAAGCTGCCGCTGCTGGTTTTTCTTCAGATTCGGCAGGGCGAGATCTTCAAACAGCAGGTCGAGATACTCGTCTTTGGATATCTGGAAGACAAAGCCATCTTCGCCTTCGCCGTCGGCGCTGGCTTGCCCCTGGCCGCTACCGCCGCCGCCTCCGCCGCCCTGCGGGCGTTCAATACGGTCGTTTTGCACAAAATGGTCGTTGCCGGGATGCACGCGATTGCGCAGGCCGCCGCGACCCTGATGAAACATCGGTTCGTTGATATCATCCGTCGGAATAGAGACGGATTCCCCGCTCTCAATATCGGTCACCGAGCGCTTGTTGATAGCCTCGGAGATCGACTGTTTTATCTGCGCCTTGTAGCGACGCAAAAAGCGCTGGCGGTTCACCGCGCTTTTATTCTTTCCGTTCAGGCGCCGGTCTATAAACCAGGTCATATGCCCCCCGTACTGCATTTGCCAACCATACACGTCATACTTCAAGCCGCATTTGCGTTGCTTACCCCGGACGCTTACCTGAGTAAACGTCCGGGGCTCCCTGCAACTCGAATTGCTGGTCTCTCTGTCTTACCCCGCTGCGAGCGGGCTTGCCGTACGTCAGGACGATTTACGTACCCGCAAATACCATTCGCACAGCAGACGTACCTGCTTACGGGTGTAGCCTTTCTCCATCATCCGGTCGACGAAGTCGTCGTGCTTTTTCTGCTCGTCGGTAGAGGTTTTGGCGTTGAACGAAATAACCGGCAGCAGCTCTTCGGTATTGGAGAACATTTTCTTCTCAATAACCGTGCGCAGTTTTTCGTAGCTGGTCCAGTTCGGGTTGCGTCCGCTGTTATTTGCTCTGGCGCGCAGCACGAAGTTGACTATCTCGTTACGGAAGTCTTTCGGGTTGCTGATCCCCGCCGGTTTTTCAATTTTTTCCAGCTCCGCATTCAGCGATTCGCGGTCAAACAGCTGGCCGGTATCCGGATCGCGGTACTCCTGATCCTGAATCCAGAAATCCGCATAGGTGACGTAACGGTCAAAAATGTTCTGCCCGTATTCGGAGTAGGATTCGAGATAGGCGGTCTGGATCTCTTTGCCGATAAACTCGGCGTATTTCGGGATCAGGTAGCCTTTGAGGAACTCGAGGTAGCGCTCCGACTGCTCCTGCGGGAACTGCTCGCGCTCAATTTGCTGCTCGAGGACGTAGAACAGATGCACCGGGTTAGCGGCAACCTCGGCGTGATCGAAGTTAAATACCCGCGACAGTATTTTAAAGGCGAAGCGGGTGGAGAGACCGTTCATGCCTTCATCGACGCCGGCATAGTCGCGATACTCCTGGTAGGATTTCGCTTTCGGGTCGGTATCTTTCAGGCTCTCACCGTCATAGACGCGCATTTTGGAGTAAATGCTCGAGTTTTCCGGCTCTTTCAGGCGCGACAGAATCGAGAAGCGCGACAGCGTTTCAAGGGTGCCTGGGGCGCAAGGTGCGTGGGTCAGTTCGCTGTTGTTGAGCAGTTTTTCATAGATACGCATCTCTTCGGAAATGCGCAGGCAATAAGGCACCTTGACGATATAGACGCGGTCGAGGAAGGCCTCGTTGTTTTTGTTATTACGGAAGGTCACCCACTCGGATTCGTTCGAGTGCGCGAGGATAATCCCGTTAAACGGCAGGGCGGAGATCCCTTCTGTGCCGTTATAGTTGCCTTCCTGGGTAGCGGTCAGCAGCGGATGCAGCACCTTAATCGGCGCTTTGAACATCTCGACGAATTCCATAATCCCCTGGTTAGCGCGGCACAGGGCGCCGGAGTAGCCGTAGGCATCCGGATCGTTCTGCGCATAATGCTCGAGCTTGCGAATATCAACCTTACCGACCAGGGCCGAGATATCCTGGTTGTTCTCATCGCCGGGTTCGGTTTTGGCGATGGCAACCTGCTCCAGAATCGACGGCCACACCTTGATGACGCGGAATTTGGTGATATCGCCGCCAAACTCATGCAGGCGCTTGGCCGCCCACGGCGACATGATGGTGCCGAGATAGCGGGTCGGTACGCCATATTCCTTATCGAGGATCTGCGCATCTTCCTGCGGATTAAACAGGCACAGCGGATGGTCGTTCACCGGGCTGCGCTCGCCGTTGGCGCTCAGCACGTAAACCGGTACGCGCTGCATTAATGATTTCAGGCGCTCGGCAAGGGATGATTTACCGCCGCCCACCGGCCCCAGCAGATACAGAATCTGTTTCTTCTCTTCCAGACCTTGTGCGGCATGCTTCAGGTAAGAAACGATCTGCTCAATGGCATCTTCCATACCGTAAAACTCTTCAAATGCCGGATAGCGTGCGACAACCCGGTTTGAAAAGAGACGGGACAGCCTTGGCTCCAGGGCCGTATCGACCATTGCGGGTTCACCAATGGCCATCAGTAGCCTTTCTGCCGCGTTGGCATAAGCACTGCGATCTTGCCGGCAGATGGTAAGAAACTCCTGCAGTGTGAACTCTTCGTCCTTGGCAGCTTCATAACGCTGGCGATAGTGATCGAATATATTCATGGCATGCCGTCCTTTCGTATTTAGCACAAGTTGAGAGCGTTCATATGAATAGTGGGTGCTCCCGGAAGAGGTAAGCAGAGCGCGACGTCTACTGATTCTCCAGCAACCCTTATGCCAGGTTGTCGACGAGATTAAGATAACGCGCCGTGCAATGACGCCTTCTAAATTAAAGCGTAGATGCATTTAGAAAACTTGCATGCAGCGAAAAATCAATTTCAATGACATATCAATAACTCATCCCAAAAAGGGCCGCTATTTCGCACGTCTTGCCGGGGCCTTCATCCTGTTGTCATGAAGCTGCGGGTCCGGGCTCGCGTATTGACGAGAGAGTGAGTCATTTTTTGTAATGACGGGTAAAGAATTTGAGGCATGGGGCCTACGACGTTAAACTGCCTGCGCGGATTATTTGACAAACGGGAATATGGATTGTGAAGAAGATCAAATCTCTGGCACCAGGCGTGTGTCTTTTGGCCTGTGTCTCAGCAGCGCACGCCGACGGGAAGTTAACGCTGGGGGCCGGCGTGGGTATCGTCGAAAGCCCGTATAAGCAATATGACGTTGACGTTTACCCGGTGCCGGCTATCAGCTATGAGAGCGATAACTTTTGGTTCCGCGGCTTAGGCGGCGGTTACTATTTATGGAATGACGAGACCGATAAGCTGTCGGTTACCGCCTACTGGTCGCCGATGTACTTTAAGCCCGGCGATAGCGACAGCGAGCAGCTGCGCAGGCTGGATCGGCGTAAATCGACGATGATGGCCGGGCTCTCCTACGTGCACAATACCCAGTATGGCTTCCTGCGTACGGTGCTGGCCGGCGACACGCTGGACAAAAGCAACGGCATTACCTGGGATATGGCCTGGCTCTACCGCTACACCAACGGCAACCTGACCTTAACGCCGGGTATCGGTATGGAGTGGAGCAGCGACAACCAGAACGAATACTACTACGGCGTCTCTAAGCGTGAATCCGAGCGCAGCGGCCTGCGCAGCTACGACCCGGATAGCAGCTGGAACCCGTATCTCGAACTGTCGGCCAACTATCGCTTCCTCGGCGACTGGAGCGTGTACGGCGTGGCGCGCTACACCCGTCTGTCCGACGAAATCACCGACAGTCCGATGGTGGACAAATCCTGGAGCGGTCTGATTTCTACCGGGATCACCTACACTTTCTGATTGTGCATCTTTATAGAGATATCTGTGCATCAAAACAGGGCGTTACGCCCTGTTTTGCATTACGGTGGTGCATCAACTGACGGGAGGTAGCAATGAGCGTAACAATGGGCCGTTTCGGCGACCAGCAGGCGGTTCCCGCCATCGGACAGGGAACCTGGTATATGGGGCAAAGCAGCGCGCATCGTTCACAGGAAGCGGCTGCACTGCGAGCGGGCGTTGAGCTCGGGTTGACGGTTATCGATACCGCCGAAATGTATGCCGACGGCGGGGCGGAAGAGGTGGTGGGCGAGGCGATTCGCGGCCTGCGGGACCGAGTAACGCTGGTGTCCAAAGTCTATCCGTGGCACGCCGGCGGGCACAAAATGCGCGAGGCCTGTGAAGCCAGCCTGCGTCGCCTGAAGAGTGATTATCTCGATCTCTACCTGCTGCACTGGCCGGGAGAGTTCCCGCTGGCCGAAACCGTCGAGGCGATGGAGGCGCTGGTTGCCCAGGGCAAAATTCGCCGTTGGGGCGTCTCCAACTTCGATACCGACGATATGCAGGCGCTGTGGCAGGTGCCCGGCGGCAGACGCTGTGCGACCAACCAGGTGCTGTACCATCTGGCATCGCGCGGCATTGAATACGATCTGCTGCCGTGGTGTCAGCAGCAGCAGCTGCCGGTGATGGCCTACAGCCCGCTGGCCCAGGCCGGTCGCCTGCGCGATGGTCTCATGAATCATCCCGCTCTCAACGGCCTGGCACGGGAAAAGGGCGTCACGGTCGCGCAGCTCCTGCTGGCGTGGATCATCAGCCACAAAGGGGTGATGGCGATCCCAAAAGCCGGGAGTATTGCCCACGTCAAAGAGAACGCGGCCGCGCTCGAAGTGGTGCTCGATGAGAACGATATCGTGGTGATGGAAAAGGCCTTTCCGGCGCCGGGGCGCAAAACGCCCTTAGATATGGTGTAAGGGGGCTGATTTTGTAACGGTATCTACGTGATTCGTTGATGGATGTCAATGCTCAGCCGTGCTTCTCCTCCTAAAGATAAAAGAAAAAGGAGAATCACATGACTGAACCTAACCAACCCCTGGACGTAAAGCTGGCTTTTCCCCTCTGGAAAGCCGTCCTGACAATCCTGTTCGGCGCACTTATCTGGTTTACCCCTCCCCCCGATGGGTTAGCCATTCACGCATGGCAAATGTTTGCTATTTTTACCGCAACGATCTTTGCCATCATCCTGAAGGTGATGCCGATGGGGGCGGTGACGATGATCGCGCTGATCGTCTCCGCATTTTTGGGGGTAACGCCTCTCTCGCCGGGTAAAAGCGATAAGGTCGCGGCGCTATCCGGCTTTGCCAACGGTACGATCTGGTTGATTGGTATCGCGATGTTTATCTCCCGGGCGGTGATTAAGACCGGGCTGGGCAAGCGGGTAGCGCTGTGGTTTATTGCCAAATGCGGTTCAAGCATGCTGGGCGTTGCCTATGGTCTGGCCCTCTCTGACGTGGTCCTCGGGCCGGGCATCCCCTCGGCATCGGCGAGGGGTGGCGGCATTATGTATCCGATCACGCAGTCCATTGCTACCGCCTACCAGTCGGAGCCCGGCGCGACGGCCAGAAAAGCCGGCGCCTTTTTAATGCTCTGCGTTTCTCAGATTGACGCCATCGTCTGTACGATGTTTTTAACGGCGATGGCGGGTAACCCGCTGATCGCCGAACTGGCGAGAAGCCAGGGCATTGAAATCACCTGGACGACCTGGTTTGTCGGTGCGATCGTGCCGGGGATCGCCTCGCTAATCCTGCTGCCGCTGGTGCTGTACGCTATTTATCCGCCGCAGCTGAAGAAAACGCCGGAAATCCCGGCGATCGCCAGAGAAGAGCTGCGCAAAATGGGGCCGATGTCGCTGGCGGAAAAAATCCTCGCGCTTGATTTTGTCCTGCTGATCCTGCTCTGGACGGTGGGCGACATTTTCTTTGCCATTCCCGCGACCCTTTCCGCGTTTATTGGGCTGATGGTGCTGCTGGTCAGCAATATCATGTCGTGGAAAAATATCATCGAAGAAAAAACGGCCTGGGACACCATGTTCTGGTTTGCCGTGCTGGTGATGATGGCCAACGCGCTCAATAAATACGGCATGATTAGCTGGATATCTGAGCGAATTGTCGGCTACGTCGGCCACTTTGCCTGGATAACGGTGTTTTTACTGCTGGTGCTGGTCTATTTCTATACCCGCTATTTCTTCGCGTCGGCGATGGCGCATATTTCCGCGATGTATCTGGCGTTTCTGGCCGTTGCCGTTTCCGTCGGCGTACCGCCGCTGTTCGCCGCCCTGGTGCTGGGCTATACCTCTAACCTGTCGATGGGCCTGACGCAGTACTCTGGCGGCCCGGGGCCCGCTCTTTTTGGCTCCGGCTATAACACCGCGGGTCAGTGGTGGGGCGTCAGTTTCGCGGTGTCGGTGGCGTCTATTCTCATCTGGCTGGTGCTGGGAGGCGCGTGGATGAAGCTGGTGGGGTTCTGGTAACGCGACAGCGTCGCCGGTGTCATCGGTAAAAAAACAGGGCGATTGCGCCCTGTTTTCGATCCTGCGTCTGCGGTTTTAGCGCCGAGTGACGCGAATAGTCTGCGCCAGGCGAGACGGCTTCTCTTCGCTGGCTTTCTGCGGCTCGGTGACGCAGCAGGTTTCGACGCAAACGAAGGTTTTGTAGCCGTCATCCGGCATATCGCCCATGCTCACGGAAAGCGCCGGGCCCGGGTTCCAGCCCACCACGTTGCTGTTATGGTGATGAATAACGTCAATGCTGCGGTTCAGCGCGCCGTCGTGGATAACGCTGCAGGCATCCGCGTTGAGGTAGACGCGGTCGGTGCGATCCGGGAAGGTCTCTTCGCCGTTGCTCAGCACGCCTTCCTGGGCGTTGTTCACCTTATCGATATAGCGATCGCCGAGGCCGCTGACCTTCACCGCTGCGATATCCCCAACGTTGAAGTAGCTGTGCAGGGCGGAGGTGGTTTCAAATTCGCCGTGCGCTTCCAGTTCGATTTCGCAGGTTTTACCCAGCTTGAAGCGCGCGTACAGCGTGAATTCGTGCGGCCAGTACTGACGGGTCTCATCGCTGCTTTTCAGTTCGAAGGTCAGCATCACGCCGCTCTCATCTTCATCATGGCCCTTCAGCGTCCACGGCAGATTACGGGCGAAACCGTGGGAGGGAAGGCCCTGCTGTGACGACGGACCAAACCACGGCCAGCAGACGGGCACGCCGCCGCGCAGCGCGACGCCGGTTTTAAACGGCGTGTTGCCGCTCAGCCACAGCACCTCTTCTTCTCCGGCGGGTTTCCAGGAGAGCAGGTGCGCGCCCTGGTAAGCGACGGAGGCTTTAACCTGCGGATGGTCAACGACAATCAGCTCGAGGTCGTCAAGCTGGCGGCGGGAGAGGGCAGGGGTAACTTGTTCAATAACCGGGAGAGCAAAAATTTTGTTAATCATGGTGCAATCCTTGGTGTGCAGGTACTGAGTTAAGCCATAAAAAAAGGCGACCGAAGTCGCCTTTTTGGATCAGGTTCTCATCTCAACTTATTTGGAGATGTGAGCGATCAGGTCCAGAACTTTGTTGGAGTAACCCGTTTCGTTGTCGTACCAGGAAACCAGTTTCACGAAGTTGTCGTTCAGTGCGATACCCGCTTTAGCATCGAACACGGAAGTGCAAACTTCGCCGTTGAAATCGGTAGATACAACGTCGTCTTCGGTGTAGCCCAGAACGCCTTTCATTGCGCCTTCGGAAGCAGCTTTGATTGCTTTCTTAATTTCTTCATAAGAAGCAGCTTTTTCCAGACGAACGGTCAGGTCCACAACGGATACGTTCGGAGTAGGAACGCGGAACGCCATACCGGTCAGTTTGCCATTCAGTTCTGGCAGTACTTTACCTACTGCTTTAGCAGCACCGGTAGAGGACGGGATGATGTTCTGGGATGCGCCGCGGCCGCCGCGCCAGTCTTTGTGAGACGGGCCATCAACGGTTTTCTGAGTTGCGGTGGTCGCGTGAACGGTGGTCATCAGCGCTTCGACGATGCCGAAGTTGTCGTTGATAACTTTAGCCAGCGGTGCCAGGCAGTTAGTGGTGCAGGATGCGTTAGAAACGATGTCCTGGCCTTCGTATTTGTCAAAGTTAGCGCCTTTAACAAACATCGGAGTGTTGTCTTTGGACGGGCCAGTCAGAACGACTTTTTTCGCGCCAGCAGTGATGTGTTTACGAGCGGTTTCGTCAGTCAGGAACAGACCAGTTGCTTCAGCAACGATGTCAACGCCTACTTCGTCCCACTTCAGGTTAGCCGGATCGCGTTCAGCGGTAACACGGATTTTTTTACCGTTAACGACCAGATGACCGTCTTTCACTTCAACGGTACCGTTGAAACGGCCGTGAGTGGAGTCATACTTCAGCATGTAAGCCATGTAGTCAGCGTCTAACAGGTCGTTGATTGCAACGATCTCGATGTCAGAACGTTCTTGAGCAGCACGGAAAACAATGCGACCGATACGGCCAAAACCGTTGATACCTACTTTGATAGTCATATATTCCACCAGCTATTTGTTAGTGAATAAAAGGTTGCCTGTAAAATTACAAAAACCTTACGCAGCGTCAAGCGGAATCGTGTCAATCATTGCGACAAATCAATCCTGAGTACACCTTTGCGCGATCGATTTGCCTCACTCTCCCTTTGAGCCCAATTCCATATGGGGACTACGCGCGGAATTTTAAAGGTCATTAAAGATAAAAATGTGATTCGCATCACAATTATCTAGCTGCCCATCGGCATCGAATAAGTTTAGAACAAAAGTCCACGCTTCATTGTTAATGTTTTGTTAGAATCGAGCGGTTAAAGTTGTCCTTTCACAGCGAGAAGCATGCACATGTCGAATAAACCCTCCTCGGACGAGCTCAAAAAAGAGTTGAGCGAGATGCAGTTTTACGTGACGCAGAATCACGGCACCGAGCCGCCGTTCACCGGCCGACTGCTCCACAATAAGCGAGATGGCGTCTACCACTGCCTGGTGTGCGACGCGGCGCTGTTTCACTCGCAAACCAAGTACGATTCAGGCTGCGGCTGGCCGAGCTTTTTTGAGCCGGTGAGCGACGAGGCCATTCGCTACCTGAATGATTACTCCCACGGTATGCAGCGCACGGAAATTCGCTGCGGCAAATGCGATGCTCACCTTGGGCACGTCTTCCCGGATGGTCCGCAGCCGACCGGCGAGCGTTTTTGCGTAAATTCGGCGTCGTTAAGCTTCAACGACGATGATAACGGCGAGCAGATCAAGGGTTAGAGAAACGATTCAGCAAATTATTCCAATGCGGAGTTGAGCGGACGATGGATATCGAGCAAATTATCGACAGTATGACCCCGGAAGTTTATCAGCGTCTGGCCACGGCGGTGGAGCTGGGAAAATGGCCGGATGGAGTGGCGTTAACCCCGGAACAGAAAGAGAACAGCCTGCAGCTGGTGATGCTTTGGCAGGCGCGACACAACGTCCAGGCCCAGCACATGACGATTGATACCAACGGGCAGATGGTGATGAAGAGCAAGCAGCAGCTGAAGGTGGAGTTCGGCATTACGCCAGAACCTATTGTGACGTTTAAATCCTGAGCGGCTCGCGCGGGGATGCTTACGCAGGCCCGGCGGGTTTTGCCGCCGGGCGCTGAAGTTTTACAAACCGGTTACTTCTTGTTCATCATCGCTTTAAGATCGGCAAACGGGTTATATTTCGCCTCGCCGACGCTTTTTTGCGCGTCTTCGCCCGCCACCACCGTTGAACCATACTGATCGGCTTCCGTGTACTTGGAGTGCTCGTGGTCGTGACAGTACAGGCACAGCATCTCCCAGTTACTGCCATCTTCCGGGTTGTTGCTGTGATCGTGATCGATATGGTGCACCGTCAGCTCACGCAGGTTCGAATAGACAAATTCACGGGAACAGCGTCCGCAGACCCACGGGAAGAGCTTTAGCGCCTTTTCGCGATAGCCGACTTCCAGACGGGCGTAGTTTTTGGGGATAAAAGCCATAAAGCCCCATGCCTCCTGTAGCAAATGAAAAGCTGCGCCAAAACCTGGCGCAGCCGATTGCGACAATCATAACCTATCCCAGGACGCGACACACCTCATCTCCTCCAGGGCGCTGAGGGACCGTAACGGCCCGTAGGCTAGTGCTTAATCCCTAACGACTCTGCCAGCTGCTTAGCCAGCTGA
The DNA here is from genome assembly GCF_902705905.1 of Klebsiella sp. 18074. Classification (NCBI taxonomy): domain Bacteria; kingdom Pseudomonadati; phylum Pseudomonadota; class Gammaproteobacteria; order Enterobacterales; family Enterobacteriaceae; genus Klebsiella; species Klebsiella sp. 18074. The sequence continues at coordinate 11,257 of NZ_CACSIS010000037.1, forward strand.
TTTTGCTCATCGGCGCCGTACTCCCAGAACATCGCCCCTGCCAGCCCCTTACTCTTGATATAGTCGGCTTTGAGGGCCACGGAGCGCGGGTTTTCGTAGGAGAGCGCAAACAGCGGCTTGCCGTCCGCCGACTGCACCGACAGCCACGGCACCTTCGCCTGGTCATCCCAGTGCTCGCTAAAGCGCTTTTGCGGATCGTTAAGCAGCTTCGCGACGATATCGTTGTACTTCACGTAGGTATCTTTGCTCAGATCGAAGCCCAGGGATTTGAACAGCGCGATCTGCTCGCTGCCAAAGTACGGCTGGGTTACGGGGTTTTTCTGCGCATCGGGTTTGCTCCAGTCGATACCCGGCTCAACCGCCCGTTTTGGCACCCGGCCATAGAAACCAATGCCGAGGTTCATCTGGCTCGGCTTTAAACCGGCGGCAAGATAGTTATTAACCACAAAATCGGCGCTGTACTTATCCGCTGCCGCCACCGTCGGCCAGCGCGTTGAATCGTACAGATTCGAGTTGAAGTACTGGGTGCCGTAGGCCATGTCGTAGGTCATCAGGTTGATGTAATCCAGCAGCGGGGCGATAGCTTTGACATCGACCCAGCTTTTGGGGCTTTCGGCGTTGGCACCCACGGCGATGGTCACCAGCTTTTTATGACCAAATGCGCCACGCAGCTCCTTCAGCAGGGCGGTGAAGTTGTCGCGATCGGCAGGCAGGCTGGCGACCAGTCCCCACGCGCCGTTGACCGGATACTCCCAGTCGAGGTCGATACCGTCGAGGCCATACTGCGCGACGATCTCCTGCGCCGAGCGGATAAAGGTCGCGCGGCTCTCCTCGCTGGCCGCCGCGCCGGAAAAGCCGCGCGCGCCCCAGCCGCCAACGGAGAGCAGAACCTTCAGCTCCGGGTTCTGCTGGCGCAGGGCGGGGATTTTGCGTAAATCAGCCTGCACTTTTGGCGACAGCCAAATCTGATGCAGGCGGGCAGGGTCTTTTAACGCCGCGTTGGTCTCATCCTTTTCGTCGTTGTAGACCAGGCCAAAGGAGTAGTTGAGGTGGGTAATCTGGCGCACGTCCAGCTTATCGATATCGCCGCCTGGACCGGCGGTCACGTCGCCGCCGCCGTTAAAGTAGCCGACGGACATCAGGGCTTGAGCTGAGACCGCAGAAGCGCAAAGCAGGGGTAATGCTGCCAGCAAAGGCAAAAGTTTCATGGACGATCCTCTTTGACATTAAAAAAGCAAACACGCCAACGGAATGGTGTGGCGAAAAAATAGCCCGCCCACACTATCAGCAATAGCCTGTTGAATCTGCGAGTTAGCTCAATGAATCGCGCAGAGGAAGCGCAAGGGAGTGGCCCGAAGCGGCGGCTTCGGGCGGGGGGTCATGCCTGGGTTTCCAGCCAGTCGCTGAGGGTATACAGCGTCGCGCCCGCCGCCGACATTTCCATAAACGCGTGTGCGCTGTCCTGTGGCTGAATATTGACGCCGCGACAGCCGTCGGTAATCACGTTAACGCGATATCCGAGGTTGAGCGCATCGAGCACCGTAAACTGGACGCAGTAGTCGGTCGCCAGACCCAGCACGATAAGCTCGGCGATCCCGCGGGCGCGCAGCCAGTCGTCAAGCTGGGTTTTGTGGCGATGGCCGTTGTCGAAAAAGGCGCTATAGCTATCAATCGCCGGGTTTTCGCCCTTGTGGAACACGGCGGCAATATCCTGCTGCTTAAGCAGCGGATGCAGCTCTGCGCCGGCGCTGTGCTGCACGCAGTGATCCGGCCAGAAGGTCTGCGCCAGCCCGTCGAGCTCACCCTGCGAGTAGGGCTCGGCCTGATGCTGGCTGGCGAAGCTGCCGTGGTTTGCCGGATGCCAGTCCTGGCTGGCGACCACGATTTCGCCGCGCGCCAGGCTCCAGTCGATCAGCCGGTTGGCGACATCAACGGTGCTATCGCCCTGCGGAACGGCGAGCGCGCCGCCCGCGCAAAAATCATTTTGTAAATCAACAAGCAGCAGTGCTCGATTGGTCATCATCAGCTCCTTACTCATCGGGAGTCAGCTCGCCGCGCAGGTTTTCCTGCATCAGGCGGCGAATGGCCTCAACGTTCAGATTCTGGCTCAGCAGGTAGTGCAGCTTGGTCAGCGTCGCCTCGACGGTCATATCGAAACCGCCGATCACGCCCGCCTGGGCGAGGGCGTTGCCGGTGGCATAGCCGCCCATGTTAACTTTGCCGGACATACACTGCGTCAGATTAATTACCACAATCCCGCGCTGGCTGGCCTCCGTCAGAACCTGAATAAACTCGCCGTTCTGCGGGGCGTTACCGACGCCGTAAGAGCGCAGGATCAGCGCCTTCACCGGCTGGCGGAGAAAATTGCGCACCACGTCGGCGGAGATACCCGGGTAAATCGTCACCACGCCGATCGGCTGCGGCGTAATCGGATGTACGATCAGCTCGCCCACGCCGTGCGGTGCCGGCGGCGTCCCGAGGCGACGGATATGGATCCCGGCCTCCAGCAGCGGCGCCAGATTCGGCGAAGCAAAGGCGTTGAAGCCGTCGGCATGGGCTTTGGTGGTGCGGTTGCCGCGATACAGGCAGTTGTTGAAAAACAGCGCCACTTCGTTAATCGGATAGTTCGCGGCAACGTACAGCGCGTTCAGCAGATTGATCTGCCCGTCGGAGCGCAGCTCGGCTAGCGGGATTTGTGACCCTGTCACAATTACCGGCTTGCCCAGATTCTCCAGCATGAACGACAGCGCCGAGGCGGTAAACGCCATGGTGTCGGTGCCGTGGAGGATCACGAAACCATCGTACTCATCATAGCGGGCGCGGATGTCTTCCGCGATATGCTGCCAGTCCTCTGGCGTCATGTCGGACGAATCCATCAGCGGGGAATATTCGTGAATGGTAAAGTCCGGCATCTCCGGACGGTGGAACTCAGGCATCAGCGCGAGCTGACGCTGCAGGTGGCCGGAAACGGGGATATAGCCGTGTTCGGAGCGCTGCATACCGATGGTCCCACCGGTGTAGGCAACGTAAATCGATTTCTTTTGCATAGCATCGCTTAGGTTGTACGTAGACAGGCGCAGTATAAAGTGGTCGCGAAAAAAATACAGCGTCTATACCCGTCATACTTCGAGCTGCAGATGCGTTGGCGGCGCTTGCTCACCCCGGTCACATAGTGGCCTATGCTCCCGGGGATTCGCTCACTTGCCGCCTTTCTGCAACTCGAATTATTTAGGGTATATCCGTTATTCGGGTTACAGATGTGCTGGCTGCGTATGCTCACCTCAGTCACATAGTGGCCTGTGCTCCCGGGGATTCGCTCACTTGCCGCCTTTCTGCAATTCGAATTATTTAGGGTATACCCGTAATGGCAAAGGGAGAGATGCGTTGGCGGCGTGGCTCACCCCGGTCACATAGTGGCCTGTGCTCTCGGGGATTCGGCCACTTGCCGCCATCTTGCAGCCGGAATTATTTAGGGTATACCCGTTATAGCATGGTGACAGATGTGTCGGCTGGAGTGGCAAACCCCGGCCTGTGGCCGGGGTTTGCTGTCGAACGGGGAGGGCTAGCGGATATTGGCGCAGGTTAAGCAGAAGGCGTAGCGGTTCTGCGGATCGTTAAACGCCGCCAACTTATCGCTTTCGGCTTTCACCGCATTGGCGGCCGCCGCGACGGGCGCGGGCAGCCAGGCCTGCAGCGCCGTCGGCAGAGAGGCGCGAACGGAACCGGTCAGGCTATCAACCACCATTGAGAAGAAGGTCGGATCTTCCTGGTAGTAGTCGATGTGCCACTGCTTCAGCTTCGCCAGTTCTGCGGCTTTCGCCACCGCGTCATCGAAGTCCCCGAGGCTATCCACCAGGCCGTTGGCTTTGGCATCTTCACCGGTCCAGACGTGGCCCTGGGCAATCTGGTCAACTTTCTCCGGCGTACTCTTACGCGCGTTAGCCACCAGGGTAATAAAGCGCTTATAGCCGTTCTCAATGCTCATCTGCATCATCTGCTGTACTTCTGGCGGCAATGATTTGGTGGTGGAGACATCCGCTAGCGGCGACGTTGATACGCCGTCGGTATGCACGCCGATAGAGCCGAGAGTGTTTTCAACGGTATTGATCACGCCAAAGATGCCGATTGAACCGGTGAGGGTGCTCGGGTTCGCCACGATGTAATCCGCAGGGGTAGAAATCCAGTAGCCGCCGGAGGCCGCCATGCCGCCCATGGAAACCACCACCGGTTTGCCAGCTGCTTTCGCCGCCGCCAGCTCTTCGCGGATCACCTCCGAAGCGCTGACGCTGCCGCCGGGACTGTTAACCCGCAGCACAATGGCTTTCACCTTCGGATCGAGGCGCGCATCGCGGATCTGGGCCGCGGTGGTATCGCCGCCGACGTTGCCCGGCGTTTCTTCGCCGTCCATGATCGCGCCGTTCGCGAAGATAACCGCGATCGCGGCGCCCTGGTCGGAAGGCGTCTTAACGCTGTAATCGTAATAGCTGATGGCGCGATAGTTGTTATCCGCCTTGCTCCAGCCAAACTGTTTGGTCAGCGCCTTTTCGATGTCGGTGGAGGTAGCCAGCTCGTCAACCAGCTTGCTGTCCAGGGCGTATTTCGCCGTATCGCCATCGACCTTACGCAGGCCGTCGAGCACGCCCTGAGCGCCGGGGAAGAGCTGCTGGGCGGTGATCTGCCGGTTGGCAGCGATGGTATTGAGATAGTTCTGCCACAGTTCGCCTATCCAGCGGCCGTCGGCTTCACGGGCGGCCGGGGACATATCGTCGCGGATAAACGGCTCTACCGCTGATTTGTAGGTGCCGACGCGGAAAACGTGGGTTGAGACCTTCAGCTTATCGAGCAGCGATTTGTAGTACAGGCCGTTAGTGGCAAAACCGTGCAGATCAACTTCGCCCTGCGGCGAGAGCCAAATTTTATTGGCGAAGCTTGCCAGATAGTACTGCCCCTGGCTGTAGCTGCTGCCGACGGCGTAGACCGGCTTGCCGCTATCGCGGAATTCGCGCAGCGCTTTACCGATGTACTGCATCGACGGCTGGTCACCGCCGGCAAAATTTTTCAGATCCAGCACAATACCGGTGATATTACGGTCGTCTTTGGCCTGACGGATGGTTTGTACGATATCAAACAGCGAGTTTTCCTGCAGGCGATCGGAGCTGGCGCCAAACAGCTGGCGGCCAATCACCCCGAGCTTGCTGCTGGCCGAAGGTTTGTCGACCACCACGCCGGTGATATCCATCAGCAGCGCGCCGCGGGCGGCATGCTCCGTAGTGGTGGTGCTGAACTGCGCCCAGATGCCGAAGCAAACCAGCACCAGCAGCAGGAAAACCAGGTTCAGCGCGAGCTGACGAATAAAATTAAGTACTCGCCACGTCCATTTAAAAAATCCGGCGATCAGTCGCCAAAGGGTTCGCATGTATTCTCCCTAACATTATCAAAAGTGGGCTAACCGCAGGGGCTGCCGCGTCTGGCTATCCTAAAGAGACCATCGGCGCTTGTCAGCAGGAATCACCCGTCGGGCTGTAACAAAATTCGTGTGCATGTTAATTTTATGAAAAATAACCTCACAGGAGTCACATAGATGGATGCTCTCGATCTACTGATTAACCGCCGCAGCGCCTCGCGCCTGGCTGAACCGGCCCCGGCCGGCGAACAGCTGGAAAATATCCTCCGCGCCGGCCTACGCGCCCCGGATCACGGGACCTTACAGCCGTGGCGGTTCTTTATTATTGCCGATGAAGGGCGCGAGCGCTTCAGCCAGCTGTTGGAAAAAGGCGCCATTGCGGCCGGACAGGATGAAAAGGGCGTCGAGAAGGCGCGTAGCGCGCCATTCCGGGCGCCACTGATTATTACCGTGGTTGCCCGCTGCGAGGATCACCCCAAGGTGCCTAAGTGGGAGCAGGAGATGTCGGCGGGCTGCGCGGTGATGGCGATGCAGATGGCCGCGGTCGCTCAGGGATTCAACGGTATCTGGCGCAGCGGAGCGTTAACTGAAAGCGCCATCGTGCGTGAAGGCTTTGCCTGCCGAGAGCAGGATAAGATTGTCGGTTTCCTCTATCTGGGGACGCCGCAGCTGAAGGCATCAACCAGCATCGCTCTGGCCGACACCGCGCCGTTCGTCGTGCGTTTCTGAGCATGAATTGCCCGGCAGGCGCCTGCCGCCGGGCTGCTTCAGGCGCTACTTCTGCTGTTTAGCAAACTCATCTTTCGCTTTCTGCAACTGCTGCTGGAAAGCCGGGTTGGTATGCAGCGTTGCGACGACCGCCGAGCCGACAATGCGTGCAGCGTCGACGTCACTTTGCCAGTGATAGCCGCAGATGACCCGGCTCTCGCCGAGCTCGTAGCCGCGCTTGAGAATTTCGTTCTGCCGCTGCGGGTTAACTTCCGCCAGCACCAGCGCCGTGGCCCAGCCGATAGAGGTATGGCCGGAAGGATAGGAGCCGTTCTTCGACAGTTTATCCTGCTCGGTGGTGTTGCAGGTGGCGACGCCGTAAAATGCGAACGGACGAATGCGCATGTACTTCTCTTTTGCCCCGCGGGTCGCCAGGTCGCCGGCATCTTCAATCATATTGGTCAGCAGCTTGTGCAGCGCCGGCGCGTCTTTTTCGGTGATCGGCGAGCCGAATGCGCCGGAGAAGGCGTTCGCCACGCCGCCTGCGCTCAGGTTTGCGTCCTCTGCCGCCAGCTTACCGCGCTCGGTGGCCCGCAGCAGACGTCCTTTCTCATACATCGCCTGATCGTTTAAAAAGGCGATGCTGCCCACTTCCGGCGGCGGCGGCAGGAGCGCCAGGCTATCGATGGCCTGAGCATTTTTCAGGTAGTAGAGGTCAGGTTTAGTCGTGGCATCGTTACCCGTTGGCGCCAGAGCAAAAGCGTTAACGGAGAAGAGGCCTGCCAGGCAAAGGGCGAGAACGCGCTTTTTCATCAAAATTTCCTTTCGTTGTTATCACTCCAGAGAGAGCAGAATGTTTCGTTGTCACATTTCTGTCATCTTTTAGTTAAAGTTAAAATGGCGCTGAAAAAATGGTTCTCTATCGCAAAATCGCATATTTGTCTGCTTAATGAGCAACTATTCGCGATTTCAGACTGTCGTACTTACCACCTTGACGTTTGGGCGCTACCATAGCGGGATTGCAATGACAGGAGATGTCCATGAGCGAGCAAGCTATTCGTTTAACGCAATACAGCCACGGAGCCGGTTGCGGGTGTAAAATTTCCCCTAAAGTGCTGGAAACTATCCTTAAAAGTGACCAGGCAAAATTTATTGACCCCAATCTGCTGGTGGGCAACGAAACCAGCGACGATGCGGCGGTCTACGACCTGGGCAACGGCACGTCCATCATCAGCACCACCGACTTCTTTATGCCGATTGTCGACAGCCCGTTCGACTTTGGCCGCATTGCCGCGACTAACGCCATCAGCGATATTTTCGCCATGGGCGGCAGGCCGATTATGGCGATAGCGATCCTCGGCTGGCCGATTAACACCCTGGCGCCGGAAATCGCCCGTGAAGTGGTTGACGGCGGCCGGTTTGCCTGCCAGCAGGCGGGGATCGCTCTGGCCGGCGGCCACTCCATTGACGCGCCGGAGCCGATTTTTGGCCTCGCGGTGACCGGCGTGGTGCCCACCGAGCGTATCAAGAAAAACAGCACCGCCGAGGCGGGATGCCGGCTGTTCCTCAGCAAACCGCTGGGGATCGGCGTGCTGACCACCGCCGAGAAAAAATCGCTGCTCAAGCCTGAGCATCAGGGGCTGGCTACCGAAACCATGTGTCAGATGAACCTCGCTGGCGCCGCGTTTGCCAATATTGACGGCGTAAAGGCGATGACCGATGTCACCGGCTTTGGCCTGCTTGGCCACCTGAGCGAAGTGTGCCGCGGGGCGGGCGTACAGGCGCAGCTGAACTATGCCGACATCCCGAAACTGCCGGGTGTGGAGGAGTATATTCTCGCCGGCGCGGTTCCCGGCGGCACCGGACGCAATTTCGCCAGCTACGGCCATCTGATGGGCGAAATGCCCGCGGAGTGGCGCGATCTGCTGTGCGACCCGCAAACCTCCGGCGGCCTGCTGCTGGCGGTCTCGCCGGAAGCTGAAGCCGAGGTCCGCGCGGCGGCAGAGGCGTCCGGCGTGACGCTGGCCGCTATCGGCGAGCTGGTTACCGCCCGCGGTGGACGCCCTATGATCGAGATCCGTTGATTACATGCGGCTGTTTATTGCAGAAAAACCGAGCCTCGGCCGCGCCATCGCCGAGGTGTTACCCAAGCCGCATCGCAAGGGCGACGGCTATATTGAGTGCGGCAACGGGCAGGTGGTCACCTGGTGTATTGGCCATCTTCTGGAGCAGGCGCAGCCGGATGTCTACGACGGGCGCTACGCGCGCTGGAACCTGGTCGATCTGCCCATCGTCCCGGAGAAGTGGCAGCTACAGCCGAAACCCTCGGTTAGCAAACAGCTTAACGTTATCAAGCGGCTGCTGGGCGACGCCGAAGAGGTGATCCACGCCGGTGACCCGGACAGAGAAGGCCAGCTGCTGGTGGATGAAGTTCTCGACTATCTGCAGCTAGCGCCGGAAAAGCGTCAGCAGGTGCAGCGCTGCCTGATAAACGACCTTAATCCGCAGGCGGTTGAGCGGGCGATCTCTCGCCTGCGCGCCAACAGCGAGTTTATTCCTCTCTGCGTATCGGCGCTGGCCCGCGCGCGCGCCGACTGGCTGTACGGGATCAACATGACTCGCGCCTACACGCTGCTCGGGCGCAACGCGGGCTATCAGGGCGTGCTCTCGGTCGGGCGCGTGCAGACGCCGGTGCTCGGGCTGGTGGTGCGTCGCGATGAAGAGATCGAGAACTTTGTGGCGAAGGATTTCTTCGACGTAAAAGCGCATATCGTCACTCCCCAGGACGAGCGCTTTGTCGCCACCTGGCAGCCGAGCGATGCCTGCGAATCCTGGCAGGATGATGAAGGACGCCTGCTGCACCGCCCGCTGGCCGAACACGTCGTCGCGCGGATTACCGGCCAACCGGCGCTGGTCACCGCCTACAACGATAAGCGAGATTCGGAGCCCGCTCCGCTGCCGTTTTCGCTCTCTGCGCTGCAGATTGAGGCCGCAAAGCGTTTTGGCTTCAGCGCGCAAAACGTGCTGGATATTTGCCAGAAGCTGTACGAGACCCACAAGCTTATCACCTACCCGCGTTCGGACAGCCGCTACCTGCCGGAGGAGCATTTCGCCGGTCGCCATACGGTACTCAATGCCATTGGCGTCCACGCGCCGGATTTACTGCCCCAGCCGGCGGTTAACCCGGAGATCCGCAACCGCTGCTGGGACGATAAAAAGGTTGATGCGCACCATGCCATCATTCCCACCGCGCGCAGCAGCCAGGTGCGGCTGACGGAGAACGAGATCAAGGTCTACGGCCTGATCGCGCGTCAGTACCTGATGCAGTTTTGCCCGGACGCGGTGTTCCGCAAATGCCAGATTGACCTTGAGATCGCCAACGGCAAGTTTGTTGCCAAGGCGCGCTTCCTCGCCGAGGCCGGCTGGCGGGCGCTGCTGGGTAATAAAGAGCGCGATGAGGAAAACGATGGGACACCGCTGCCAGTGGTGGCTAAAAATGACGAACTGCTGTGCGAAAAGGGCGAAGTGGTGGAGCGGCAAACCCAGCCGCCGCGCTATTTTACCGATGCGACGATTTTGTCGGCGATGACCGGGATAGCCCGCTTCGTGCAGGATAAGGATCTGAAGAAGATCCTGCGCGCCACCGACGGTCTGGGCACCGAGGCGACCCGCGCCGGAATTATTGAGCTGCTGTTTAAGCGCGGCTTTTTGGTCAAGAAAGGGCGCTATATCCACTCGTCGGACGCGGGACGGGCGCTGATCCACTCCCTGCCTGAAATGGCCGCGCGGCCGGATATGACCGCGCACTGGGAATCGGTGCTGACGCAAATCAGCGAAAAGCAGTGTCGCTATCAGGACTTTATGCAGCCGCTGGTGGGAACGCTTTACCAGCTTATCGACCAGGCGCGCAGCACGCCCGCTCGTCAGTTCCGCGGTATCGTTGCGCCGGGAGGTGCTAAGAAAGCGTTCAGCAAAGGCAAGCCAGGGGCGAAGGCGAAGGGCAAGAAGCCGGCGGCGGATGCGCCTGCCGACAATCCATAACCAAAGACCCCGCAGGCCGGGGTCTTTTTCGTTGGGCTCCGTCAGCGGCCCTCCCGGATAAGCGCGACCCGGGAGAGCCTGCGGATTAAATCACACCCTGAGCCAGCATAGCATCAGCGACCTTCACGAAACCGGCGATATTGGCGCCGCGAACGTAGTTAGTCTGCTTCGCTTCGCCGCCGTACTCCACGCAGGCGTGGTGAATATCGAGCATGATGTGGTGCAGGCGAGCGTCAACCTTCTCTGCTTTCCAGCCCATGCGCGCGGCGTTCTGCGCCATTTCGAGACCGGAAGTCGCTACGCCGCCGGCGTTAGCGGCTTTACCCGGCGCGAACAGCACGTCGGCTTCGAGGAACAGATCGGTTGCCGCGATGGTGGTCGGCATATTGGCGCCTTCGGCCACGGCCTTCACGCCGTTGGCGATCAGCTGGCGGGCGGCGTCAACGTCCAGTTCATTTTGTGTGGCGCACGGCAGCGCAATATCCACCGGCACGGACCACGGCTGCTGGCCTTCGAGGTACTGCAGGCCAAACTCGCGGGCGTAGTCGGCCACGCGACCGTCGCGGCTGGCTTTAATTTCGCACAGGCGCGCCAGCTTCTCAGGGGTAAAGCCCGCTTCGTCGACCACGGTGCCGCTGGAGTCGGAGGCGGTAATGACGCGCGCGCCAAGCTCCATGGCCTTTTCGATGGCGTACTGGGCAACGTTGCCGGAGCCGGAAACCGCGACGCGCATCCCTTCGAAGCCCAGACCGTGGCGTTTAAGCATCGCTTCGGTGAAGTAGACCAGACCATAGCCGGTGGCTTCCGGGCGAATCAGGCTGCCGCCAAAGGAGAGCCCTTTGCCGGTGAACACGCAGGCGCTGTTGTTGGAGAGCTTACGCATCATCCCGGCCATAAAGCCCACTTCGCGACCGCCAACCCCGATATCGCCAGCCGGTACGTCGGTGTCCGGGCCTAAGTGACGATACAGTTCGGTCATCAGCGACTGGCAGAAGCGCATCACTTCGCCGTCGCTCTTCCCTTTCGGGTCGAAGTCGCTGCCGCCTTTACCGCCGCCCATAGGCAGGGTGGTCAGGGCATTTTTGAACGTTTGCTCGAAGCCGAGGAATTTAAGGATCGACAGGTTGACCGATGGGTGGAAGCGCATGCCGCCCTTGTACGGGCCGATAGCGGAGTTGAACTGCACGCGCCAGGCGCGGTTAACCTGAACCTGATTACGGTCATCAACCCATACGACGCGGAACTGGATAGCCCGCTCCGGTTCAACCAAACGTTCCAGCAAATTGAGCTGGCGATAGCGCGGATTTTCCTCAAGGAAAGGCCACAGGGTGGTCATCACCTCGCGGACGGCCTGAGCAAATTCGGTTTGATGAGGATCGCGCTGTTGAACGCGGGCGAGAAAACCTTCCAGAGTGCACGTCTGATCCATAGATATAAGTTCCCCTTATAGTTGTGGTTGCGTTTATACATGTCATCCTTCAGCCCGCCTCCCGGCGCTGCAGCGCTTGCTTACCCCGTGCGCTTACTCGCGTAAGCTGCCGGAGAACGACTCTCTTGCCGCCGCGATGCAACCTGAATGATTTTATGGATATTTATTATGATTCAGCCCTTGAAAAAGCCGATTTTCCGACTATAACACCAGCAATCGTTAGGCAAGCAAGGAAAATTTATCCTGAAAGCAAAATTTATAATCCGCCGGCTGTCATAACTAAAAGCGATGACAGCGGCCGGACGGTATTAGCGGGAAAGGAGAGACGCGCTTTGGGCGATAAAGGCTTCCAGCAGGGGGATATCCGCTGGCGCGAGGTTGAAGGTTAAGGCTTCCTGCGGCGAACACCAGCGCAGCTGGCTGTGGTAGTGCGCGGTTGGCGTACCGCTAAAGTGGGGCACCCACCAGGCGTGAAGATGAATCAGCCGGCCGGAGACCTCCCGCCGATGGCTGGCGATATAGCGGGCGGGAAGGGCGACGATCCCGAGCTCCTCCTGCAGCTCGCGGGCAAGCGCCTGCGCCTGGCTCTCGCCGGACTCCACCTTTCCGCCGGCAAATTCCCACATTCCCGGCTGGTCAGCGTGCGGCGGGCGCTGCGCGAGCAGAATGCTGCCGTCTCGTTCAATAATGGCGGCCACAACATCAATGGTTTTTAGCATCTGAATCATCGTTCCATGAAGGATAATGGCCTATTATCACTGCCTTTGTGACGCCCAGACAACCCCTTAGCCCGCTGGAGATATGCCGTGCTCGACCGCCATCTGCACCCCCGCCTGAAGCCGCTGCTCAACGCCTGCGCCGCGCCGCTCGACCGCCCCGGCATCTCCGCCGATGGCGTAACCCTGCTGGGCTTCGCCGTTGGCGTACTGGCGCTGCCGTTGCTGGCGGCAGGATGGTATTACGCGGCGCTGGCGGCCATTGTCGTGAACCGGCTGCTGGACGGGCTTGACGGGGCGCTGGCGCGCCGCAGAGGGCTAAGCGACGCCGGGGGCTTTCTCGATATTGCGCTCGATTTCCTGTTTTATGCGCTGGTGCCGTTTGGCTTTATCCTCGCCGATCCGCTGCACAACGCCGTTGCCGGCGGCTGGCTGCTGTTTGCCTTTATCGGTACCGGCAGCAGCTTCCTTGCCTTTGCGGCGCTGGCGGCAAAGCACCAAATTGATAACCCGGGCTATGCGCATAAATCGTTTTACTATATTGGCGGCCTGACGGAGGGGACGGAGACGATTCTGCTGTTCGTGCTGTGCTGCCTGTTTCCGGCGCACTTCGTCTGGCTGGCGTGGATCTTCGGCGGACTGTGCTGGCTGACGACGGCGACCCGCATCTACAGCGGCTACCTGACGCTGAAGCAGGTTCAGCGCCAGGCGTAGGCCAACTATATACTGCTATCCGGACCGCGCTCGCCGCTCTGTACCGGATTTTTAGGATCGCTGCTCCACTCATACCAGCCGCCGTCGTAGACCGAGACGTTTTTCCAGCCCATCGCGCGAGCGTACATAAAGGTCTCGGAGGCGCGCCAGCCGGTTCCGCAGTAGAAAGAGACCTGCTGATCGGGGCGAATATTCCACTGCTGCCACATGGCGGTAATGTCGTCGGCGCTGCGCATGGTGCCATCCGGATTATGGAAATCCTCCATATGGGTGGAATCGCTTCCCGCATGGCCCCAGCGCGCGCCGGCAATCTCACCTTTGGGCTTGATATAGCTATAGCCGCTGGTGGTGCCGATAAACTCCGGCCACGAGCGAATGCTGACCAGCGAGGCATCCTGACGATGCAGCAGCCCGCGCGCCTGCTCCATATCCAGCATCAGCTGCGGCTGTCCGGGGATAACGGCGCCAAAGTCCGGCTCCGGTTTCTGCTTCGCCGGCATGCCGCGTTCGACCGGCAGCCCGGCGTCGGACCAGGTTTTCCAGCCGCCGTCGAGCAGGCGGACGTCCTTCACTCCCGCATACAGCATGATCTGCGCCACGCGCGCGGCGGCGTAGACGTCGCGGCCGTAGAGAATGACCGTGGTGTCATGACGAATGCCGTTTTTTGCCAGCAGGGCCTGCAGTTGTGCGTCGGAAACTTTGTTCCACAGCGGTTCGCTCTCCACCTCGTTGGTGTCGATATAGCCGGCGGCAGGAATGTGGTTCAGCAGGTAAAATTTTGGCGCGCCCCAGGCGGCTTCAAAAACTTTCCACTGCCCGGCGGGGGCGGCGGCGACCGCTTTACCCTGCTGCAGATCGTGCAGCCACTGAGGGTAGACCAGCTGTTCGACGTGCGGCAGCTTTTGCAGGCGCGCGGGCTGGCTGAGGGCGTCGCTGAGGGTGTTGATATGGGTAAAGCCCGCGGCCTTCAGGCGAGCGGCAACACGGGCATTGTCCTCATCGCTACCGTACAGCGCGACGGGCGTCGCGGCCTGCAGCCGATGCCCGGTCGCCCATGCGCCGAGCTGCTGGTCGTTCATGGCGCCCAGCCAGCTGGCGGAGAGGTTCAGCGCCTGCGGCTCGTGGCCCTGCGGGCGGCCATTGGCCTGCGGCCAGCCGTTATAAAACGCGCTCAGGCGGGTATCAATGGCGACGCCGTGCTGTTGTTGCAGGGCGGAGAGCGTCAGCGCCGGCATGGCGTCAGCAGCGAAAGTGGAGGAAGCAGCAAGCCCAACCAGCAGGGCGAGTGCGGTCAATTGAGAAACACGTTTCATCGAAATGCCCGACAGTAGAAAATTGAGCGGCTATTCTCCTCGCTCCCGGCGGCGAATTCTTTGCGATAACGCAGGTCAGGGTAGTTTTCATTGCCAGCGGCTCATCTGCAGGCAGCGGCCGGCGGCGGGGATATCGTGGCCGTCGTGGGTGACCAGCACCGCCGGGATCGCCAGCCGGGCGAGCTCGTCGAACACCCAGCGGCGAAAATCGGCGCGCAGTTCGGCATCGAGGCGGTTAAACGGCTCGTCCAGCAGCAGCGCCAGCGGCCGGGCCAGCAGCGCCCGCAGCAGGCTGACGCGCGCGCGCTGTCCGCCTGAGAGCGTCGCCGGATCGCGAGGATAAAATCCCGTCAGCCCGGCGCGATCCAGGGTTTGCTCCACCAGGGCGCGCCGTTCGGCACCGTGAACTTCAGGCGCAACCGCGAGCATCAGGTTTTGTCCGACGCTAAAGCCATCGAATAGCAGGGCATCCTGAAAAAGGACACCGATTCGCCGCCGCTCGGTGGGGAGTTCGTCGCAGCGCTCGCCGCCCAGCCACAGTTTCCCCGCTGCGTGAAAATTCTCGTCAAGCGCGCCGGCCATCCAGGCAAACAGCGTCGATTTCCCGCTCCCGGAGGGGCCCATCAGCGTCAGCACTTCCCCAGGAGCGACGCAAAATTCAACGTCCCGCAGCAGCGGCCTGCCGTTGAGCGTCAGGGTCAGGTTGTTCACGGTCAGCACTAGCGTAATCCTCGTCGGTAGCGGCCCGCCAGCCAGGCCAGCAGGGCGGTGAGGGTAAAGAAGAACGCGGGCAGCAGCAGCTGCCATAATGCCTGAGCGGCAAGGCTTTGCGTATCCCCGCCGCTGCTCAGCGCCACGGCTTCGCTGGTTAACGTCGGCGTGCGTCCGGCGCCCAGCCAGAGCGTCGGCAGATACTGGGCAATACTGACCGAGAAGCCAACCGCCAGCGCCGCCAGCAGTGGGCGAACGAGCAGCGGCAGCTTAACCAGGCACAATATCCGTCCGCGTCGCCAGCCGAGCGTGCGGGCGATCAGCTCCATGCGCGGATCGCGGTTGCGCCATGCCGGGCGCAAAATAAACAGCATCCACGGCACTACCCACAGCAGGTGGCCCCACAGGACGGTGAAGAGCTGCCCGTCCAGCCACGCGTAGAGCGCCAGCTGATACTGACCGTCCGCCAGCGGCAGCGCCGGGAGGAGCGGCGGCAGCCAGATCCAGCCGTCACCGCGGGAAGGGCCGCACTCCAGCCACAGCAGGCAAATGATGCCGCCCAGCGCACAGGAGAGGAGCGCCAGGATCAGGCTGTTGGCGACGCTGGCGCCTGTCGGAACGGCGGTTTGCGCGACGACGGCGAGAAACAGGGCGCAGAGCAGGCCGCTCAGCGGTACGGCGATGGCCACCACGCGCCCGACGCCCGCGCCGGAGCGGAGACGCCGCACGCCGCGCAGATCCGGTATCCGCCGACGCCACAGGCGCCAGGCTCCCCACGCGCCGGCGGCCAGCAGCCCCAGAATACACACCAGCAGCAGGCTGGCGAGCGCCCCTTTTGTCTGCTGCAGCTCGTCCCCCTGGTTTAGCCACTGCCAGGCCAGCACCGCCAGCGTTGGCGGATTTCCCGGACCGAGGATGAGCGCGACGTCTACCGCCGACAGGCTCCAGGCGGTGGTGGCGAGCAGGATAATCGCCAGCGAGGGCATCAGCGTCGGCAGAATAAGCCAGTGCAGGCACTGCCAGCGGCCGTAGCCGAGGCTTTTCAGCACCGTGACCTGCTCGGCCAGCCGCTTTTCGCCCATCAGGCCGTAGATCGCCCACAGCAAAAAGCCGCTCTCCTTCACCGCCAGCGTCAGGCCGAGCCCCAGGCCGTAGCGATCGACGGCGGGCGTGCAGAAGGTACAGACCCGATACCACCAGCCGCCTTCGGCAAACAGCAGCAGCGCGGCGGTGGCGAAGGCCACGTGCGGCACCGCCAGCAGCAGCGGCAGACGCCCGGCCAGCCGCCGCCAGCGTCGGGAGGGCCACAGCGCCCCGGTGACGGTGAGGGTGAGCAGCAGCGCGCCGCCGACCGACAGCAGGGTTGACACCAGGGTTGCGCTGAGGGCCTGCCACAGTTGCGGATCGGCAAACAGCGCCTGCCAGCGGGAGAAACGCAGCGCGGGGGCAAGCATCAGCCCTGCCGCGGGCAGCAGGGGCAGATAAATCAGCCCCATCGCGCCCCACGCCAGCAGGCTCAGCGTGTGCCGTAGCGGCGCAGCCATTCCTGCTCCAGTGCGTCAACCCAGGCGGCGTGCGGTTCCGCCAGTACCGGCGGCATATTCTGCGGCATCAGCCGCCGCAGAGCCTCGCCCTCGGCCGGCGGCAGAGCCTGTGGATCAAGCACGCTCGGATCGCCCCATACCGCGGGATCGGCCTTGCGCAGCTGCGCCGCCGGCAACAGCAGAAAATTCGCCACCACCTTCGCCCCCGCCGAGGCGCGGGCGTTGGCTGGGATCGTCACAAAGTGCACGTTGCCGAGGGTGCCTTTGGTGAAGCCAAACCCGTAGCTATCCTTCGGCAGCTCGCCGCTGGCGGCCTTTTGCTGCGCATGCAGCGGGTTAAAGGTGAGCGAGAGGCGCAGGGTGCCGTTCGCCAGCATGGTATCCACGCGCGCCGCGGAGGGCGGGAAATCGCCGCCTTCGCGCCACAGCAGCGGATGAAGCTCGTCGAGATAGCGCCACAGCGGGGCGGTAACCTCGGCAAAACTCGCGGCCTGCGGCGGCTGGCGAAGGGCGTCGGGCTGCCGGGTCAGGTCGATAAGCAACTGCTCCAGCAGAGCGGTACCGATGAAGTCCGGCGGGCGGGGATAGGTGACGCTTCCCGGATGGGCGGCGGCAAACGCCAGCAGCGCCTGCGGGCTTTTCGGTCCGTCCGGGGTTTGCGAGCGGCGGGCGATAAAGGTGAGCTGGGCGCTGCCCCACGGCGACTCCGCGCCGTCGGTGGGCATGGAAAAATCCTCGCTGACCGGCTTCTGCCGATCGACATAGCGCCAGTTGGGCAGCGTCTGCGCCCACCCGGTTTGCAGCAGCCCGGCGGCTTTCAGGGTGTGAAAGTTCTCGCCGTTAACCCACAGCAGGTCAATGGAGCCGCTCCGGCTGCGCCCGGCCCGCGCTTCGGTCTGGATCCGCCTGACGGCATCGGCGGCATCGGCAATATGGACGATCCGCAGGTCAATCGCATAGTCGCGCTTAACCGCTTCGCTGACCCAATCCAGGTAGCGGTTGACCGCCGGATCGCCGCCCCAGGCGTTAAACCATACCCTTTGCCCGCGCGCCTGCGCTTCGGTCTGCTGCCAGCTCTCGCCGGCGTTGACGGCCAGCGGCATCAGCAGCAGCGCCGCCAGCCAAATCCAACAACAACGCATACTCACTCCTTATGATATGAATCTGCAGGCCCGGAGGTCGGGATCCGGCACAGGCCCTGCGCCGGGATGGCCATGGCGGAATTAAAGCGCGCGGAGAGGTTTTGCAGGCCGATCAGCGCCGTCAGCTCGGTGAGCGCCCGGGCATCAAAGCGTGCCGCCAGCCGGTCGCGCAGCGCGTCGTCAACGGTGGGCGGCGTCAGGCTGGCGGCCTCGGCATATTCCAGCGCCAGCCGCTCGCTATCGCTGAACAGCCCGCTGTGCCGCCAGTCGGCGACCGCCAGTAATTTATCGCGACCGCCGCTGCGTTGCGCCAGCTTCATCTGCGTAATATCAATACAAAATTCGCACAGGCACATCTGGGCGATACGCGCGCTGACCAGCGAACGCAGCACCGGGTCGAGCGGCGAGCGTCGGCGTTCGAGATAGCCGACAAACATCGACACCAGGTAAAAAATAAACGGAATGCGCCCCCACCAGCGGA
Organism: Klebsiella sp. 18074; assembly: GCF_902705905.1. Lineage (NCBI taxonomy): Bacteria > Pseudomonadati > Pseudomonadota > Gammaproteobacteria > Enterobacterales > Enterobacteriaceae > Klebsiella > Klebsiella sp. 18074. The sequence goes on from NZ_CACSIS010000037.1 coordinate 29,460, forward strand.
TCGGGTTGAGCACCTCCCCGTAGTGGCGGCGGTGCAGCCAGGCCTGCGGGCGGAGGATCGGCGGAACGGAGTCCAGCGGCGGCAAACTCATGGTGAATTCCTCTTTTGACGTTCAGAATAGCGCGCTTTGGCGATAGCGATAACCACCGCCAGCGCCAGCAAAATAGAGAGTCCGGTGACCAGCCAGAAGATCCCGCCGGTTAACAGACTGCCCGCCCAGGAGTAGACGATGGTGGCCGGGAGCTGGCCGATGCCGGTGGCGATCGCAAACTGGCGAAAGCGAATGGAGGTCAGGCCGGCGGCATAGCTGATGGGATCGAACGGAACAAACGGCAGCAGCCGGCAGACCAACACGGTGTGCCTGCCGTAGCGGCCAAAAAAGGCGTCCATGCTGCGGAGGATCGTTTTTCCGGTCAGCTTCTCAACCGCCTCGCGGCCGAAGACTCTGGCAATCAAAAAGCACAGCGCCGCGCCCGCCATCGCGCTGGCCCAGGAGAGAACGCCGCCCCAGAATGCGCCAAACAGCGAGGCGTTAGCGAAGGTGATTAAAAAGGCGGGCAGCGGGGCGACCACGGCCTGCAGGATCATGAGGGCGAAGGAGACCAGCGCCGCCTGCGGGCCGTATGAGTCGATAAAGCGCTCAATGGCCTGCGGGTCCAGCGCCGAGAACGCCGCCAGGCTGCGCTGAATAAACTCATTCGCGGCAGGGACCCGCCAGCCGATGAGCAGTGCGGCGGCCAGCGCGACGACGGTCGCGAGCCGATAGTAGCGGAACGGGCGCGGTTTATCGGGTCTCATCCTCAGCCTTGATATTATCGGTTGCGATCCGCCGACGGCGGGCAAACATTTTCGCCGCCTGAACCAGGCCAAACAGCGCCAGGCCCGCCAGGCTCAGTTTAAGCATAAACGCGAGAGTCATTCCCTCCCTGGCGAGTTCGCTGGCCATCAGGGTATAAATAAAAATACCCGGCAGGGTGGTGAGCGCGGAAATAAGCGTAAATGACCAGAATGAAATGGCCGTCAGGCCATAGGCATAGTTTTGGATATTATACGGAAACAGCGGAACCAGCCGCGTCAGAATTAAAAAATCGCTGCCGTTACGGGCGATGCCGCGCTCGATTGCCCGTAGCGTTGCCGTATCGCCGGCGTATTTCAGCAACGCGTCGCGGCCCAGCCAGCGGGCCAGCAGGAATGAGAGCGCAGAGCCAACGGTGGCGGCGCAGAGCGATAAAAGCGTGCCCGTCAGCGGGCCAAAGACAATACCGCCGACCGCCACCAGAATCGTGCCGGGGATCAGGCACAGCGTGGCGACAATAAATAGCGCGATATAGAGCAGATAGCCGAGGGCGCCGCTTTGAGCGATCAGCGTCTGCAGATGATGAAAATGGGTCAGCAGCCCGCCGAGGCCGAAGTAATAGACGGCGCTGACGGCAATGCACAGCAGAATAGCGGCAAGCAGCAGTTTATATTCAGCGGGATAACGGCTTCTTTTGCATTGGGGCCTCCTGTATAAACCGCGCGCCTTGGGCCTGTTCTCGGGAAATAACGGTGCGCGCGACAGTATAGTAAATCGCGCAGCGCAACAACGGATTACCGCCGCTTTGTTGATTTTGCTCAGGATAATCAGACTCTCCGCCCGGCAGAGGGCGGAGAGTCAGGTCAGCGGGGGGTTACGGCTTAAAGGTGGCCCACACCGGTGCGTGATCGGAGGGTTTTTCCATGGCGCGAATTTCGTAATCAATGCCGGTTTCGATGCAGCGCTGCGCCAGTGGGGTGCTGGCCAGCAGCAGGTCGATACGCAGGCCGCGGTTGTCGTCGAAGCCTTTGGACCGGTAGTCGAACCATGAGAACTGCTCGTTGTTTTCCGGGTTGGCGTGGCGCCAGGTATCAACCAGGCCCCAGCCCAGCAGGCGCGCCATCCACTCGCGCTCTTCCGGCAGGAATGAACATTTACCGGTGCGCAGCCAGCGCTTGCGGCTCTCTTCGCCGATGCCGATATCGAGGTCCGTCGGGCTGATGTTCATATCGCCCATGATCAGCACCGGATTGTCCTTTTTCAGCTCGTTATCGAGGTAGTCTTGCAGGTTCTGGTAAAACGCCGCCTTGGCGGGGAATTTTGTCGGATGAGCGCGGCTTTCGCCCTGTGGGAAGTAGCCGTTGATCACCGTCACGTTGCCGGACGCGCAGGGGATTTCCGCCATGATAATGCGGCGCTGGGCCTCTTCATCATCGCCAGGGAAGCCGCGACGGACGCTAACCGGCGTCTCTTTGGTCAGCAGGGCGACACCGTAGTGGCCTTTCTGCCCGTGGTAGAACACGTTGTAGCCGAGCTTTGCCACCTCTTCGAGAGGGAACATGTCGTCGTGAACTTTGGTTTCCTGTAGGCCAATGACATCAGGCTGATGCTTGTCGACGATGGCGGCCAGCTGATGCGGGCGCGCACGCAGGCCGTTGATATTAAAAGAGACAAATTTCATAGTCGCTGCCACTGTGCAAGGTGAATAGTGCAGGGATGTTAGCAGAAATTCGGCAGGCTGGCTGCCGGAAGGCATTTTATTGTCCGCCGCGGCGGGCGCAGGGCGGCGAATGGCCAAATCCTGCACTATTCTGGCGCGTCCCGCGCCAAAAAAGGGCGAATATCTACGGTAAATTTCGTAGAGGATCACAAATACAGAATTATATCTTACTGATGAATAAACTATCTGTTTTATTCACTGCTTATCGGTCTTTATTGGATTGTTATTCACTATTTATGCATTAAATGTGCATATTTCACTTTTGTAAGCTATTGATATTCCGCGATCCACCTCAGTTTATGCATTTTTCCCTCTGGCTGGCACGATGCGTGCAATCTACATTTACAGCGTAATCACTCATAATATTTAACATTATTAATACTTTTTATTTACCGGAAGAGGTCGATATGTCTCAGTCAATTACGCGCAGCAACTTTGATCAATGGATGATGCCGGTTTACGCGCCGGCGGCGTTTATTCCGGTACGCGGTGAAGGCTCACGCCTGTGGGATCAGCAGGGGAAAGAGTATATCGATTTTGCCGGCGGCATCGCGGTGAACGCGCTAGGGCACGCGCACCCTCGGCTGGTGAACGCGCTGACGGAGCAGGCCGGGAAGTTCTGGCATACCGGCAACGGCTACACCAACGAGCCGGCGCTGCGGCTGGCGAAACAGCTTATTGACGCCACCTTTGCCGATCGCGTCTTTTTCTGCAACTCCGGCGCTGAGGCCAACGAAGCGGCGCTGAAGCTGGCGCGCAAATACGCTCACGACCGCTACGGCAGCCAGAAAAGCGGCATCGTGGCGTTCAGGAATGCGTTCCACGGCCGGACGCTGTTTACCGTTTCTGCCGGCGGCCAGCCGGCCTATTCCGCAGACTTTGCGCCGCTGCCGCCGCAGATCCAGCACGCGATCTATAACGATCTGGACTCCGCCAGGGCGCTGATTGACGACAATACCTGCGCGGTTATCGTCGAGCCGATGCAGGGCGAAGGCGGCGTGGTGCCGGCGGACCCGACTTTCCTGCGCGGCCTGCGCGAGCTGTGCGACACCCACAATGCGCTGCTGATTTTCGATGAGGTGCAAACCGGCGTCGGGCGCACCGGCGAACTCTATGCCTACATGCACTACGGCGTGACGCCGGACGTGCTGTCGACCGCCAAGGCGCTGGGCGGCGGCTTCCCGATTGGCGCGCTGCTGGCCAGCGAAGCGTGCGCCAGCGTGATGACCGTGGGTACCCACGGCACGACCTACGGCGGCAACCCGCTGGCCTGCGCGGTCGCCGGTGAGGTGCTGTCGATTATCAATACGCCGGCGGTGCTGAACGGCGTTAAGCAGCGGCACCAGTGGTTCAGCGAGCGGCTGGAGGCGATTAACGCCCGCTATAGCCTGTTCAAAGAGACCCGCGGCCTCGGGCTGCTGATTGGCTGCGTGCTGAAGGATGAGTACGCCGGTAAGGCCAAAGCCATCAGCACCCAGGTGGCTGAGGATGGGCTGATGATCCTGATTGCCGGTGCGAACGTGGTGCGCTTCGCGCCGGCGCTAATAGTGAGTGAGGAAGAGGTGAATGCCGGCCTGGATCGCTTTGAGCTGGCCTGCCGCCACTTCCTCGCGGGAGCGTCATCATGATGGTTATTCGTCCGGTGGAACAGGGCGATCTGGCGGGGCTGCTGACGCTGGCGGGTGAAACCGGCGGCGGCCTGACCTCGCTGCCGGCCGACGCAGCGACGCTGGCGGCGCGGATCGATCGCTCGCAAAAGACCTGGCGCGGCGAGCTGCCGAAAAGCGAGCAGGGCTACGTCTTCGTCCTTGAGGATACGGCCAGCGGCGCGGTGGTGGGCATCTGTGCCGTCGAGGTGGCGGTGGGGCTGAACGATCCCTGGTACAACTACCGCGTCGGCACCCAGGTGCACGCCTCGAAAGAGCTGAACGTCTATAACGCGCTGCCGACCCTGTTTCTCAGCAATGACCATACCGGCAGCAGCGAGCTGTGCACGCTGTTTCTCGACCCGGCGTGGCGTAAAGAGGGCAACGGCTACCTGCTGTCGAAATCGCGCTTTATGTTTATGGCCGCCTTCCGCGAGCGCTTTAATGAAAAAGTGGTGGCCGAGATGCGCGGCGTCATCGACGACAGCGGCTACTCGCCGTTCTGGGAAAGCCTGGGCAAGCGCTTCTTTGCGATGGAGTTTTCCCGCGCAGACTATCTGTGCGGCACCGGGCAGAAGGCGTTTATCGCCGCGCTGATGCCGAAGCATCCGCTCTATATCGACTTTTTATCCGATGAAGCGCGGGCGGTCATTGGCGAAGTGCATCCGCAAACCGCCCCTGCGCGGGCGGTACTGGAGAAGGAAGGGTTCCGCTACCGCAACTATGTCGATATTTTCGACGGCGGCCCAACCCTGGAGTGTGATATCGACCGGGTGCGGGCGATCCGCAAAAGCCGGATGGTCGCCGTGGCGGAAGGACAGCCGGCGCCGGGAGAGTGGCCGCTGTGTCTGGTTGCCAACGAGCAGTATCAGCAGTTTCGCGCGATGCTGGTGCAGGCCGACCCCGATACCGATCGTCTGCTGCTGAGCGCCCGCGAGCTGGATGCCCTCAAATGTCACCCCGGTGACCGTATCCGCATGGTGCGCCTGATCCCCGAGGAGAAAAAGTGATGAGTCTATGGATTAACGGCGACTGGCAAACCGGGCGCGGCCCGGCCCGCAGTAAAAGCAACCCGGTAAGCGCCGAGCCTCTGTGGCAGGGCAATGACGCCGACGCCGGGCAGGTTGCGCAGGCGGTTGAGGCCGCCCGGCGCGCGTTTCCGGCGTGGGCCAAAGCGCCGTTTCCCGTGCGCCAGGCGATCGTCGAAAAGTTTGCCGCCCTGCTGGAAGCCAACAAAGCGCCGCTGACGGCCATCATTGCCGCCGAAACCGGCAAGCCGCGCTGGGAGGCGGCGACGGAAGTTGGCGCGATGATCAATAAAATTGCCATTTCGCTCAAGGCCTACCACAGCCGTACCGGCGAGGCGCAAACCGCCATGGGCGACGGGTCGGCGACGCTGCGCCATCGGCCGCACGGCGTACTGGCGGTATTCGGTCCGTACAATTTCCCCGGCCATCTGCCAAACGGCCATATCGTTCCGGCGCTGCTGGCGGGGAATACGGTAGTGTTTAAACCGAGCGAGATGACGCCGCAGAGCGGCGAGGCGGTGGTTAAGCTGTGGGCCGAAGCGGGCCTGCCGCCGGGAGTGCTGAACCTGCTGCAGGGCGGGCGCGAAACCGGCGAGGCGCTGAGCGGCCAGCCCGATATTGACGGGCTGCTGTTCACCGGCAGCTCCGCTACCGGCTTTCAGCTGCATCGCCAGCTGGCCGGACAGCCGGAGAAGATCCTCGCGCTTGAAATGGGCGGCAATAACCCGCTGATCGTTGACGAGCCGCAGGATATTGATGCCGCCGTGCATTTGACCATCCAGTCGGCCTTTATTACCGCCGGGCAGCGCTGCACCTGCGCCCGCCGTCTGCTGGTGAAGCGCGGCGAGGCCGGAGATGCGTTCCTGGCGCGATTGGTGGCCGTTGCGCAGCGGCTCATTCCCGGCGCGTGGAACGCTGAGCCCCAGCCGTTCCTCGGCGGCTTAATCTCCCCGCAGGCGGCGCAGAAGGTCCATCAGGCCTGGCTGCAGCACGTCGCCAACGGCGGCAGAACGCTGCTGGAGCCGCGGCTGCTGGCGGCCGGAACCTCACTGCTGACCCCGGGGATCGTCGAGCTGACCGACGTTGCCGGGGTGAAAGACGAAGAGGTCTTTGGCCCGCTGCTCTGCGTCTGGCGCTATGACGAATTTGAGCAGGCGATCGCGCTGGCCAATGCCACGCGTTTTGGGCTGTCGTGCGGGCTGATTTCTGCCGAGCGCGAGAAGTTTGATCGGCTGCTGCTGGAGGCGCGGGCCGGGATCGTGAACTGGAACAAACCGCTGACCGGTGCCGCCAGCACCGCACCCTTTGGCGGCATCGGCGCGTCCGGCAACCATCGTCCCGGCGCCTGGTACGCGGCGGATTATTGCGCCTGGCCGATGGCAAGTCTGGAGTCTCCGGAGCTGACGCTGCCGGAAACCCTCAGCCCGGGCCTCGACTTCCGGCAAGGAACGGCACGATGAACGCGTGGGAAGTGAATTTTGACGGGCTGCCTGGCCTGACGCACCACTACGCCGGGCTCTCCTTTGGCAACGAGGCCTCGACGAAGCATCGCTATCGGGTATCGAACCCGCAGCTGGCGGCGAAGCAGGGGCTAAAAAAAATGAAGGCGCTGGCGGACGCGGGCTATCAGCAGGCGGTGATCCCACCGCAGGAGCGGCCGAACGTCGCGCTTTTGCGCCAGCTTGGTTTTACCGGCAGTGATGCGCAGGTGGTGGAGCGCGCCGCGCGGCAGGCGCCGGATCTGCTGTCCGCGGCCAGCTCCGCTTCTTCAATGTGGGTGGCGAACGCCGCGACGGTGTCGCCTTCTGCCGATTCGCTGGATGGCAGAGTGCATCTGACCGTCGCCAACCTGAACGACAAATTCCACCGGGCCAGCGAGGCGCCGACCACCGAGGCGCTATTGCGCGCCATTTTCCCGGATGAACGGCGGTTTGCCGTGCATCCGGCGCTTCCGCAGGTGGCGCTGTTTGGCGACGAAGGCGCGGCGAACCATAACCGCCTCGGCGGCGAGTATGGCACGCCCGGTCTGCAGCTGTTTGTCTATGGTCGCGAGCAGGGAGGCGACGGTCTGCCCACGCGCTATCCGGCGCGCCAGGCGCTGGAGGCCAGCCAGGCCGTCGCGCGGCTCAATCAGGTTAACCTCCGGCAGATCGTCTTCGCCCGGCAGAACCCGGCGGTTATCGATAAAGGCGTTTTTCATAACGATGTCATTGCGGTGAGCAATCAGCAGGTGCTGTTTTGCCATGAGGAAGCGTTTGTCGATCAGCCGCAGCTGCTGCATCGGCTGGCCGGACAGGTGGCCGGATTTACGCCGGTGGTGGTGCCGACCAGCGCGGTAACGGTTGAAGAGGCGGTGGCGACCTACCTGTTTAACAGCCAGCTGCTGAGCAAACCCGGCGGCGCGATGCGGCTTATTTTGCCCCAGGAGGCGCAGGAGCACGCCGGCGTCTGGCGCTATCTGAACCGGCTGCTGGAGCAGGACAACCCCATTGATGAGCTGCAGGTCTACGATCTGCGCGAGAGCATGGCCAACGGCGGTGGCCCGGCCTGCCTGCGCCTGCGGGTGGTGCTAACGGAAGAGGAGCTGCGGGCGGTTAACCCGGCGGTGCTGATGAACGATCGCCTGTTCATCGCCCTCAACGATTGGGTCGAGCGCTACTACCGCGATCGTCTGACGCAGGCGGATCTGGCGGACCCGCAGCTGCTGAGCGAAGGACGCGAGGCCCTTGACCAACTGACGCAGATTATGCAGCTCGGTTCCGTTTACCCGTTCCAGCAATAGAGGTGGCGCAGTGGACGACTTTCTGACATTAACCCTCGCGGGGCGTTTGCCCCATCATTTTCACGGTGAAACGGCGCACTTCCGCTGGCACTGGCTGGACCACGGCGTGCTTCAGCTTACGCCGCACGCGCGCTGCGAGCGGGCGCTGGTGCTCTCTTCCGGACTTCACGGTAATGAAACCGCTCCGGTAGAGATGACCGACATCTTGCTGCGGCAGCTGTTCAGCGGCGAGCTGCCGCTGCGCTGGCGGCTGCTGGTGGTGTTGGGCAATCCTCCGGCGCTGCGGGCCGACAGGCGCTATCTCGATAGCGACATCAATCGCATGTTTAGTGGAAGCTGGCAGGGTTTCCCCGCCAGCGATGAAACGAGGCGGGCGCGGCGGCTGGAAACGGTGCTGACGCGGTTTTATGCCGACGCTGGCGGCGCGCGCTGGCATCTCGATCTGCATACCGCGATCCGCGGGTCGCATCACGTTCGCTTTGGGGTGCTTCCGGCGCGACAGGCGCCGTGGGATGACGCGTTCCTTAGCTGGCTGGGCGCGGCGGGGCTGGAGGCGCTGGTCTTTCATCAGCAGCCGGCGGGCACGTTTACCCACTTCAGCAGCGACCGCTTTGCGGCGCTCGCCTGCACCCTTGAGCTGGGCAAGGCACTGCCGTTTGGCGCGAACGATCTGACGCAGTTTGCCGTTACCCAGCGCGCGCTGATGCGTTTACTGGTCGGCGACCTGGCGGTAGAAGAGGGGCACGAAGCGCTGCGCTATCGGGTGGTACAGCAGATAACCCGCGACAGCGAACGTTTTCAGCTGCATATGTCGGCGCAGACGCTTAACTTTACGCCGTTTAGCGCCGGCACGCTGCTGGCGGAGGACGGTGAGACCCGCTACGTGGTGGAAAAGGCCTGGGAGTACGTGCTGTTCCCGAACCCTTCGGTCGCGCTGGGCCTGCGCGCCGGGCTGATGTTGGAGCGGCTACCCTGAACATAAATACGCCGTTGTCTGACCGCGGCGGCGTAAACTTTCACCGTCGGTCGTCTTGTATAGTCTTATTTTTTCGTGCTCTGACGTTTGATTGCAGATTATTCCTGGCTAATCGCTTTGTTTTTAATCTCTGCTGCTTTATAATCTCCATTATTTCTTTATAAAACAGCTTATTAATTATTTTTTGTTGCAATTACCTCCTCATTTTCCTTATTTTCTCCACAATTGGTGAGAAAATGTTTTTTACACTTTCATTGTTTTACGCTTGCTCTGACTAATTGACGATAAACGTCGTAAAGTTTATCTCGTCAACACGGCACCAGGCCGTGAGAATAACTTAAAGTAAGGACTGAATATGAAGAAGATTACTGCTCTGTTTGTTGCCTCTACTCTGGCCCTGGGTGCCGCTAACCTTGCTCACGCTGCGGACACCACCGCGGCCCCGACCGACAGCAAACCCATGATGCACCATAAAGGAATGCATGGCGGCCAGCATGATATGATGTTTAAAGGCCTGAACCTGACCGATGCGCAGAAACAGCAGATCCGCGACATCATGAAGAGCCAGCGCGAAAATATGAAACGTCCGTCTCTCGACGAGCGCCGCGCGATGCATGCGCTGATTGCCAGCGATACCTTCGATAAGGCGAAAGCGGAAGCGCAAATCGACAAAATGGAAGCGCAGCATAAAGATATGGCGCTCTCCCGTATCGAAACTCAGAACAAGATTTACAACATTCTGACGCCGGAACAGAAAAAACAGTTCAATGCTAATTTTGAGAAGCATCTGACAGATCGTAAAGCGCCGGAAGGTAAAATGCCTCCATCTGCTGAGTAATTCAGCCCGCGGAATAAAGACCGCCGGTTCTGCCCAACATACGCCGTCAGGCTTTGGGCAGGGCCGGCGGTTTTTTCGTTTGTCAGGACCCTGGATGGAGCGGGTGGAGCGTAAAATCGCCGCGCAGCAGCGGCTTACAGAGAATTTTGTAGCCGTCATGATCGAAGCCTGCCGGCAGCTGCGTCAGCGTTTGCGCCTGCGCTAGCGTTTCGACCGCCCCCAGCCACAGCCAGTTATGAATCACATGATAGCGGGTCATATCGGCTCCTTTCTCTTCCAGCGCAACCGGGCCCGGCCAGGGCCAGCACACCAGCCGCATCTGCGCCATGCTGGCGTGCAGCCGCGCGTTGTGGGCTTCAACGCTCTCTTTACCGCAGCAGGCGCCGGCGCAGCGCCCCAGCGCTGAACGAAAGCAGGCCCGGCCGCGGCTGAGCGGCTCCAGCCCCAGCAGCCCGTAGCACAGCCGGTGTTCATCTGCGAGGTTGGTCAGCGCCTGCAGGGCCGCGCGGCGGTTGGCGAACAGGCCGTACAGATGCTCCTGGCGGGAAAAGTCCAGCTCGCGGGCATACGCCACCTGCGGGCGGGCGTCGCTCAGCAGCAGCGAGCAGAGCTGCTTCGTGCGTCGTAGCCGCTTGTTGAACAGCGGCTGCTGCTGCTTAATCAGCTGCGCTTCGAGCAGCAGCGCGCCGAGTTCGCCCGCGGTACGATGCCAGCTAATGCGCCGCGCCTGGCGCAGCATGGCGGCTTCGTCCGGGGTGCGCAGATGCGACAGCACCCGGCTGCGAATATTGACGCTTTTACCGATATAGAGCGGGAGGGTGTCGCTTTCGCCGTGAAACAGATAGACGCCCGGCAGGCTGGGCAGAGACGCCAGCCAGGGACGCAGATGTTCGGGATACGCATAAATTGCCGCCGCTTCAAACTCCAGACGCGAGGCAGATTGCCTTCTGACCACAATGGCTCCTGATGCTGTTTATTTAAACAGTATAGCAGCCAGGGGAGAGGGCGAAAAGTGCAAAAAATAACCCCGGCCGGCGCCGGGGCGATGGGGAAGGACTATCTCTTCCAGAAGTCGTCGAAGACGGTAATCGGCGTCCGGCGCTTGTGTTCCGTTTTCAGGTACCAGCCTTCGATAATTTTGGCCGTCTTCTCGTCGAGGGTTTTTCCTTCCAGATAGTCGTCGATATTATCGTAGGTGACGCCCAGCGCGGCTTCATCCGGCAGGGACGGACGATCGTCTTCCAGATCGGCGGTCGGCAGCTTCTTGTATAGATGCTCCGGGCAGCCCAGGCGCGCCAGCAGCTGTTTACCCTGACGCTTGTTGAGGCGGAAAATCGGGTTGATATCGGTGCCGCCGTCGCCGTATTTGGTAAAGAATCCGGTGATCGCTTCCGCCGCATGGTCGGTGCCGACCACCACGCCGTGGGTCATGCCGGCGATGCTGTACTGCGCCTTCATGCGTTCGCGCGCTTTTTCATTGCCGCGAACAAAGTCGCTGAGCTCAATCCCGGCTTCCCGAAGCGCCTGTTCGCTGGCCAGCACCGCGCCCTTAATATTGACCGTCAGCACGCGATCCGGTTGAATGAAGGCGATGGCATCCTGACAATCCTGCTCATCCGCCTGCACGCCGTAAGGCAGGCGCACGGCGATAAACTGGCGGCTGTTGTCACCCTCTGCCCGCAGCTCATTAATAGCCTGCTGGCACAGTTTACCGGTCAGGGTTGAATCCTGGCCGCCACTGATGCCCAGAACCAGTGCCTTAATAAAGGGATAAGTCTGCAAATAGGACTTCAAAAAATCTACGCTGCGGCGGATCTCTCCGTCTGTATCTATCTGGGGACTGGCACCCAGCGCCTGAATAATTTCTTGTTGTAGCGTCATCGCGCCCTCCGGAAAGTGAATCTGTTTGGCAACCAGCATGGCTTAAAGCTACCTCTTTGCCGTTGAAACGACAAGGTTCGTCGTTTTGAGTGCTGCAAAAGAAGGCAATCAATGACATACGATTTTTTTATGGTACGCGCGGCGGCCCGCAGGCGGCCCGCTGCGGCGGGCTAATCCGGCATATCGCACTGAAATTTCGCTTAAATCGACCTTCGGCTTGAAAAATAACGATATTTATTCCAGGCTTATTAACATGCCAAATAAAAGAGGACGGAATATGAATAAGAATTTAGCAGGACTTATGGGCGCAGCGGCAGTACTGACCATGCTGGCTGGTTGTACAGCCTACGATCGTACTGCAGACCAGTTCACACAGCCGGTTGTTAAAGATGTCAAAAAAGGGATGTCGCGCTCCCAGGTACTGCAGGTGGCGGGCAAACCGTCATCTGAAGTGACGATGATCCACGCCCGCGGCACCTGCCAGACCTACATCCTGGGTCAACGGGATGGTAAAATGGAAACCTACTTTGTCGCTCTTGACGAGACCGGTCACGTGATGAACTCCGGCTACCAGACCTGCTCGGAGTACGATACGGACCCGCGCAACAGCAAGTAGTACGTGATACTGAGCTCTACGAATGCCCGACCTCTGGTCGGGCTTTTTTATGCGTGCTGATGCTTATTTAATTGCGCGAATTATTTGAGGGAAATGTGAAGGTAGTCAAAACGCGAGGTCAATGAGAGACAATTTTGTTTAACCAGGAATTATCCAGGTGCCGGGGGATGCCGTATACTCAATGCATAAACAATATCAATTGAACAGTGACAGGCCTTACCCGGTTCTTCGGCATAATATTCTGCCAGGAGGCCGCCAGGTTCTACAAATTGAGGAAGCGTTCATGGAAAAGAAACATATCTATCTGTTCTGCTCGGCTGGAATGTCCACTTCGCTGCTGGTATCCAAAATGCGTGCCCAGGCTGAAAAATATGAGGTGCCGGTCATTATTGAAGCATTTCCTGAGACCCTCGCCGGGGAGAAGGGACCGGAAGCCGACGTGATTTTATTAGGCCCACAGATTGCATATATGCTTCCCGAGATTCAGCGGCTGCTGTCCAATAAGCCGGTGGAAGTGATCGACTCTGCGCTGTACGGCAAGGTTGATGGTTTAGGTGTTCTGAAAGCGGCCGTTGCGGCCATTAAGAAAGCTGCTGCACAATAATTTAATTTTAAAACTCAACCTTTCGGGTAACGGGTAAAGTCAATTTCGCTTTCATGAAATATGTACACAGCCGGCTGCCCGAATATTAAAGAGTTTATTTTCCCGTCAAAGAGTAATTTCATCATTATGCCGTAATCGCACTATTACGGCTTTTAAAGGGTATTGACTATGAGTAAAGTGATTGACTCGCTTGAAAAGGTACTCCTTCCTTTTGCTGTTAAAATAGGAAAGCAACCGCATATTAATGCGATTAAAAACGGCTTTATTAAATTAATGCCGCTGACCCTCGCCGGGGCCATGTTCGTCTTAATTAACAACGTATTTCTTAGCTTTGGTGAAGGCTCTTTCTTCTATTCAATGGGGATCCGCCTGGATGCCTCAACCATTGAAACCTTAAACAGCTTTAAGGCTATCGGCGGTAACGTTTATAACGGTACGCTCGGCATTATGTCGCTGATGGCGCCGTTCTTCATCGGCGCGGCGCTGGCGGAAGAGCGCAAGGTCGACCCGATGGCCGCCGGGCTGTTAGCCGTCGCGGCATTTATGACCGTCACCCCCTATAGCGTCGGCGACGCCTACGCCGTGGGCGCCAACTGGCTGGGCGGGCAAAACATTATATCGGGGATGATCATTGGTCTGGTGGTGGCGGAGCTGTTCACCTTCGTCATTCGCCGCAACTGGGTCATTACCCTGCCGGACAGCGTGCCGTCATCGGTATCGCGTTCGTTCTCGGCGCTGATCCCGGGCTTCCTGATCCTGTCCATCTTCGGCATCGTCTCCTGGCTGCTGGCCTCGTATGGCAGCAACTTCCACCAGATTATTATGGACTCCATCTCCACGCCGCTGGCGGCGATGGGTAGCGTTGTCGGCTGGGCGTACGTTATTTTCAACTCCCTGCTGTGGTTCTTTGGCGTACACGGTTCGCTGGCGCTGACCGCGCTGGATAACGGCATCATGACCCCGTGGGCGTTGGAAAATATTGCGCTGTATAACCAGTATGGCTCCGTTGAAGCGGCCATCGAAGCGGGCAAACAGTTCCACTTCTGGGCCAAGCCGATGCTCGACTCCTACATTCTGCTGGGCGGTTCCGGTGCGACTCTGGGTCTGATTATCGCCATCTTTATCGGCTCACGCCGCGCTGACCATCGTCAGGTTGCTAAGCTGGCGCTGCCGTCAGGCATCTTCCAGATTAACGAACCGATCCTGTTTGGCCTGCCGATTATCATGAACCCGGTGATGTTTATCCCGTTCGTGCTGGTGCAGCCGATTCTGGCGGCCATCACCCTGGCGGCCTACAGCATGGGGATTATTCCACCGGTGACCAACCTGGCTCCGTGGACCATGCCAACCGGCCTCGGCGCCTTCTTTAACAGTAACGGCAGCGTCGCTGCTCTGCTGGTGGCGCTGTTCAACCTGGGTATCTCGACCCTGGTCTACCTGCCGTTTGTCGCGATTTCTAATAAAGCGCAAAGCACCATCGAGCAGGAAGAGAGCGAAGAAGATATCGCTAACGCACTGAAATTCTGATGTCGAGCGGTACGGGAGGCTTCCCGTACCGCCTGAGAAATGAGGGAATATTATGTTTGATCTGGACCATATTGAAGCAACAGAGATGCCTGAGAATGACCTCGAAGAGGTGGTGATGGGGCTGATTATCAACTCCGGACAGGCCCGCAGCCTGGCCTATGCCGCGCTCAAGCAGGCGAAACAGGGCGACTTCGCCGCCGCGAAAGCGATGATGGAGCAGTCGCGGATGGCGCTGAGCGAAGCCCACCGTGTACAGACTCAGCTGATTGAGAGCGATGAGGGCGAAGGAAAAATGAAGGTCAGCCTGGTGCTGGTTCATGCGCAGGATCATCTGATGACCTCAATGCTGGCCCGCGAACTGGTTGCCGAATTGATTGAGCTCCATGAGAAGGTACAATAGGCCATCTACACGATGAGGCAGCCAAAGATGATGACCATAGAAATTAGTACCGCCCGCGAACAGCAGCTCTTCAACGGGAATAATTTTCATGTGGTTATTTACAACAAGACCGAGAGCGTGAGCGGGCTTCACCAGCATGACTATTACGAATACACCATCGTTTTGACCGGGCGCTATTATCAGGAGATTAACGGCAAACGGGTGCTGCTGGAGCGCGGGGATTTTGTCTTCATCCCAATGGGGTCGCACCATCAAAGCTTTTACGAGTTTGGCGCGACGCGCATTCTTAACGTAGGCATCAGCCGCAGTTTCTTTGAGAAACACTATCTGCCGCTGCTGCCGTTTGGTCTGGTTGCTTCTCAGGTCTACGCGGTCAAAAGCACCTTTCTCAGCTACATCGAATCGGTGATTGCTTCGCTGAACTTTCGCGAAACTGAATTTGACGAATTTATTGAGCTGGTCTCGTTTTATACCATTAACCGTTTACGGCACTACCGCGAGGAGCCGGTGCAGGATGTTATTCCGCAGTGGCTAAAAAATACCGTCGAGGATATGCACGATAAACATAAATTTGGCGAAGGGGCGCTTGAACAGATGGTTGAGCTCTCCGGGAAAACTCAGGAATATTTAACCCGGGCGACCCAACGCTATTATGGTAAAACGCCGATGCAGATTATTAATGACATTCGCATCAACTTCGCCAAGAAACAGCTGGAAATTACCAACTACTCGGTAACCGATATTGCTTACGAATCAGGCTACAGTAGCCCCAGTTTGTTTATTAAAACATTCAAAAAGCTGACCTCATTTACGCCAAGCAATTATCGTAAAAAGCTTACCATCCTTAATTAACTGGAGCGGAACCTTCCGCGCTGGAAAATATTCAAGTTAACTCTCCGTATTGATACGGCGAGTGGGCTACGCGCAATTCGTGGCGCCACAAGGGAGAATATGATGAGCCAGAAATTAAAAATCGTTACTATCGGCGGCGGCAGCAGCTATACCCCTGAACTCCTCGAAGGATTTCTCAAGCGTTATCACGAGCTGCCGGTTACGGAGCTGTGGCTGGTCGACGTGGCGGAAGGGCAGGAGAAGCTCGATATTATCCACGCCCTCTGCGAGCGGATGGTGGAAAAAGCCGGCGTCCCGCTGAAAGTCTACAAAACCCTGGATCGCCGCGCGGCGCTGGAAGACGCGGACTTCGTCACCACTCAGCTGCGCGTTGGCCAGCTGAAGGCGCGTGAGAAAGACGAACGTATCCCTCTTAGCCACGGCTATCTTGGCCAGGAAACTAACGGCGCCGGCGGCCTGTTCAAAGGCTTGCGCACCATTCCGGTGATTTTTGATATCGTCAAAGATGTGCAGGAGATCTGCCCGGACGCGTGGGTGATTAACTTTACCAACCCGGCGGGAATGGTGACCGAAGCCGTGTATCGCCATACGGGCTTCCGGCGCTTTATCGGCGTGTGCAACATTCCGATCGGCATGAAAATGTTTATCACCGACGTGCTGCGCCTGAGCCCGAGCGACGAGCTGAATATCGACCTGTTTGGCCTCAACCACCTCGTGTTTGTCCGCGACGTGCTGGTGAACGGCGTATCGCGCTTTGACGAACTGCTGGACGGCGTCGCCTCCGGCAGCCTGAGCGCCAACTCGGTGAAAAACATCTTCGACTTGCCGTTCAGCGAAGGGCTGATCCGCTCCCTGCGCCTGATCCCGTGCTCCTATCTGCTGTACTACTTCAAGCCAAAAGAGATGCTGGCGATTGAAATGGGCGAGTACTATAAGGGCGGCGCGCGCGCTCAGGTGGTGCAGAAGGTGGAAAAACAGCTCTTCGAGCTGTATAAAAATCCGGATCTGAACGTGAAGCCGAAGGAGCTGGAGCTGCGCGGCGGGGCCTATTACTCCGACGCGGCCTGCGAAGTGATCAACGCTATCTACAACGATAAGCAGACCGAGCACTACGTGAATATCCCGCACAATGGCCACATCGATAATATCCCGGCCGACTGGGCGGTGGAAATGACCTGTACGCTCGGCCGCGACGGGGCGACACCGACGCCGCGCATCACCCATTTCGATGAAAAAGTCCAGGGGCTTATTTACACCATCAAGGGCTTTGAAGTGGCGGCGAGCCAGGCGGCGATAAGCGGTGAGCTGAACGATGTTCTGCTGGCGCTCAATCTGAGTCCGCTGATTCACTCCGACCGCGATGCTGAAATGCTGGCGCGTGAAATGATTCTTGCGCACGAAAAGTGGCTGCCCAACTTTGCGGCGACTATTGCGAAACTGAAACAGTAACGGGAGCGGCTGATGGAACGCGTGTTAATCGTTAATGCCGACGATTTTGGCCTCAGCAAGGGGCAGAACTACGGCATTATTGAAGCCTGCAAAAACGGGCTGGTGACCTCCACCACGGCGCTGGTGAACGGCGCGGCGATCGGCCACGCGGCCCAGCTCAGCCGCTGTGTGCCGGAGCTGGGCGTCGGGATGCACTTTGTCCTGACGCTGGGCGAGCCGCTCTCCGCGATGCCGGGTCTCGCCCGCGAAGGGCGTCTGGGGAAGTGGATCTGGCAGATGGCGGAAGAGGGTAGCCTGCCGCTGGATGAAATCGCGCACGAGCTGGAGTGCCAGTATCGCCGGTTTATCGAGTTGTTTGGCTGTGAACCGACGCATATCGACAGCCATCACCATGTGCATATGATCGCACCTGTCTACCCCATCGTGGCGGCGTTTGCCCGCGAGAAGGGCGTGGCGCTGCGTATTGACCGTCAGCTGGCACAGCGCGACGGCCTGGATCAGGATGCGGCGCGCAGCAGCGAGGGTTTTGCCAGCGAGTTCTACGGGGAGGCGATTTCTGAAGCGCTGCTGCTACAGATCCTCGATGATTCAATCCAGCGGGAAGAGGCGTCGCTGGAGGTGATGTGCCATCCGGCGTTTATTGACCACGCCATTATGAGCAGCGCCTACTGTCACCCGCGGCTGGCTGAGCTGGAGGTGCTGACCTCAGAGGCGCTGAAATATGCGGTTGCCGAACGCGACTATCGTCTCGGTACCTACCGCGACGTCTAAAGAATGGGGTTGCCGGTGATAAGGGCCCGACGGCGGTGACGCCGGCGGGCCTTTTACTATGCCGGGATCGTCGTCGTTTTCCCGCTTCTGGACCACACCCGATGCGCCTTCATCAAAGTTAACAGATTATCCATCGCCGGTGAGTCGGCATAGGTTCCGGCAACGGGTAGCAGGGTCCCGTCATCGGCGCTGACCTCCCCCATCCGTGAGAAGAGCAGTTTTGTATGGACGCCTTTCGCCTGTAGGGCCTGCAGGAGAGTGAGCATCTCCTGGGCAAGCGGACGGTCGTTGAGCAATACCGCCACCAAGTGGCCTTTGACCTCCCCGTCGGGAATGGCGTACAGGCTCAGAGAAGGATCTTTTTGCAGGCCGTTGACGTCCGCCGGCGGCGTAATGCCGCGCTGGGCGCCACTAAGCGCAATACCGAGATTTTTCCCTACCGCCTCGGCCAGCCGGATATCGACATGGGCCAGCTGATCGACCATCCGCTCTCGGAGCCAGGTTCTGACCACCTTACTCAGCTCAAAGCTGAAGCCGTCGATAATGTGCTGCTGCTCAAACGGGCTTTGGCTGCGCCAGAAGAGCAGCGGATGCGAGTAGTATTCGCCGAAGGAGGGGCTGCGCTGGCGAATCTTTTCGCCATCCACGCGCTCGGCGTAGGATTCAAAGCCGCCGCGCGGGGGAGCGGGTGGCGTTTCGCGCGGCCAGTTATCGCCGATCGAATTCGGCTCATAGTTGGCGGGATTGGTGTCGATATCCATCCGGTGCATGCCGTCCCGCTGGAAGTTGTGGTACGGGCAGGTGGGCTTGTTGATCGGGATTTCATGGAAATTCGGCCCGCCGAGGCGGCTGATTTGCGTGTCGGTATAGGAGAACAGCTGCCCCTGCAGGAGCGGATCGTTGCTGAAATCGATCCCCGGCACGATATGTCCGGGATGGAAGGCCGCCTGTTCGTTTTCGGCAAAGAAGTTATCCGGGTTACGGTTGAGGACCATTTTCCCCACCCGCTGCACCGGCACCAGCGCCTCGGGGATTCGCTTGGTCGGGTCCAGCAGATCGAAGTCGAAGGCAAACTCATCCTCTTCAGGGATCAGCTGCAGGCCGAGCTCATACTCGGGGAAATCACCGGCTTCAATGGCTTCCCACAGGTCGCGGCGGTGAAAGTCGGGATCGCGTCCGGTCAGCTTTTGCGACTCGTCCCAAATCAGCGAGACTTTGCCCGCCACCGGCTTCCAGTGGAAGCGGACGAAGGTGGCCTTACCCTGGGCGTTTATCAGGCGGAAGGTATGGATCCCAAAGTCCTCCATCGTCCGGTAGCTGCGCGGCAGCCCGCGTTCGGACATCGTCCACATGACGTTATGCAGCGTATCGGGCTGCAGGGAGACGTAGTCCCAGAAGGTGTTGTGGGCGCTTTGCCCCTGCGGCATGGCGCAGTGCGGCTCGGGTTTCACGGCGTGGACGAAGTCGGGAATTTCAGCGCATCCTGGATAAAGAAGATGGGCGTATTGTTGCCCACGAGGTCGAAAATCCCCTCGTCGGTGTAGAACTTGGTGGCGAAACCGCGGATATCGCGCACCGTATCGGCGGAACCGGCGCCGCCCTGGTAGAGAAGCGGACAAATACCGGCGTTTTCTTCGCCGGGTCGGCGAGGAAATCGGCTTGGGTGACGTCGCTCAGACTATGATAGGCCTGAAAATAACCGTGTGCGGCCGAACCGCGGGCGTGAACGATCCTCTCCGGTATGCGTTCGTGGTCAAAGTGGGTGATTTTTTCGCGCAGGATAAAATCTTCCAGCAGCGCCGGGCCGCGGTTTCCCGCGCGCAGGGCGTTCTGATCGTCGGCGATTCGGACGCCCTGGTTGGTGGTGAGCGGGAAATCTTCCCCGCCTTTACGCTGGCTCTGCAGGGTGTAAAGCTTGTCGCTGTGCGTATCGGGCGCTTTCAGGCTGCCGGGGGCGGTTGGCTCTTCGCCAGGG